>NZ_PNOT02000056.1 GCF_002879535.1 Mesorhizobium intechi | reverse complement strand
GCGCGCCGCATTCGATGTAGCGGTCGGGCAAGCCGATGCGGGTGACTTTCTTGGCGATGCCGGCGTCGAACAAGGTTTCGACAACGAGACTGGCCAGGCCGCCGACGACAACATGGTTTTCCGCGGTGACGATGTGGCTGACGCCAGCCGCGAACGCGACCGCGGCCTCGACGTCGAACGGTTTGATGGTCGGCACGTGCAGCACGCCGGCGGAGATGCCTTGTTTTCGCAACGCATCCGCCGCATCCAGTGCCCGCTCCGTCATGAAGCCGGTCGAGATGATGCCGACATCGGAACCGTCACGAAGCTGCCGCGCCTTGCCGATTTCGAAACGATACCCGGCTTCGAATACCACTGGCACGCTGCCACGCAGCAGCCGCATGTAAACCGGCCCGTGACGCTCTGCGATCGCCTCGGTCGCCGCTTCGATCTCGGTCGCATCGCAGGGGTCGATGATTGTCAGGCCGGGGATCATGCGCATCAGCGCCAGATCCTCGATCGCCTGATGCGTGCCGCCATAGCCGGTCGTCAACCCCGGCAGCCCGGCGACGATCTTGACGTTGAGGTTGGAGTGGGCGAGCGCGATGGCGATGAAATCATAGGCCCGCCTTGTCGCGAACACGCCATAGGTGGTGGCGAACGGCACCTTGCCGGTACGCGCCAGCCCGGCGGCGACAGCGACCAGGTTCTGCTCGGCCATGCCGACATTGAAGAAGCGCTCCGGGAAAGCGTCACGGAACGGCAGGATATCGGTGTATTTGCCGAGATCGGCGGTCAGCCCGACAATTTCGGGACGGCTCTGACCAAGCCGCGCCAGCGCGTTGCCAAACGGCGCCTCCACACTCTGCCGGCCACCGCGAACCGCTTCGTCCTGACCCATGGCCAGCGTGCGGCCGGCCTCCGTCGCGGCGCCGTTCATTGGGCTGCTCCCACGGTCTTTTCGAACTCGGCGATGATGCCGTCCCATTGCGCCACATCGATGCGGAAGAAATGCGATTTCTCGGAGGTTTCGATGCGCGCCACGCCCTTGCCCGGCAATGTACGCAGCACGATCGCCTTCGGCTTGCCGTTGCGCTCCCGCGCCTCGGCCAGTGCGCCGACCACCGCCTTCATGTCGTTGCCGTCGATCTCGGATGTTGCCCAGCCGAAGGCCCGCCATTTGTCGGCGACCGGCTCCATGTCCAGCACGACAGGGCCGTCGGCCTGGATGCCGTTGCAGTCGACCAGCGCCACCAGCCCGTCGAGCTTGAAATGGCTGGCCGACATCGCCGCTTCCCAGGTCGAGCCTTCCTGCATTTCGCCATCGGACAGTTCGACGAAGACGCGGGCCTCGGATTTGTCGATCCGCAGGCCCAGCGCCTGGCCGACGCCTTGCCCCAGGCCATGGCCGAGCGAGCCGCCGATGACCTCGACACCTGGCGTCGTGTCGAGCGTCGACATTTCCAGCCGGCTGTTGTCGGCGCCATAGGTGGCAAGTTCCTCGACCGGGATGATGCCGGCCTCGGCCAGGGCTGCCCACAGCGCGATCGAATAATGTCCGGTCGAGAGCAGGAAGCGGTCGCGCTCCGCCCACGCCAGATTGTGCGGATCGTAGCGCAGCTCGTGGAAATACAGCGCGGCCAGCACATCGGCGATGCCGAGCCCCTGGCCGATATAGCCCTGGCCCTGGCCGCGCGCCATCGTCAGCATGTGGCGGCGCAATTGCATCGCCTTGCGTTCGAGCGCGCCGATATCGGCGCTGCCGGGTGGGGAGTTTCGCAGCATCTGATCAGTCCTTGTCGAGCCCGCCCGACATGTTGAGCCGCTCGGCGGTCATGTATCTGGGCGCATCGAGGCAGAGCCAGACGACGGCTTCCGCGACTTCCGCAATTTCTGCGCGGCGGCCGAGCGGGATGCGGCGGGTGCGCTCGTCGAGGAAGGCCTGCAGGTCGCTGCGGCCATTGGCACGGGCCAGGTCGACCTCGGTCGAGCGCTGCATTTCGGTGTCCATCATGCCCGGGGCCAGGCTGTTGACCAGCACACCATAGGGCGCCAGCGCCACCGCTGCGGCGCGGGTGATGGAATCGACTCCGGCCTTGCTCGCCGTGTAGGCGGTATAGTCGGGCAGCGCCATGCGCGAACCCGGCGAGGTGATGTTGATGATGCGCCCCGAACGCTGCTCGCGCATCACCCGCCCGGCGGCCTTGCAGGCCATGGCAAGCGCCGTGACATTGAGCGCCAGCGTGCGCGTCCAGGCCTTGAAGGTGGCGTCGAGGAAGGGCTCGATTACGCCATAGCCGGCATTGTTGACGAGGATGTCGATGCCGCCCCAGCGCGCCACCACTTTCGCCACCGCCGCCTCCGGCTCGCCTTCCCCGGTGAAGTCGCTGACGATGCTTTCGCTTTCCGCGCCGGTTTCGCCGACCAGCCTGGCGGTCTCGGCAAGTCCCTCGCCATTGATGTCGGTGACCGCGACAACACAGCCGCGCCGCGCCAGCTGGATGGCCACCTCGCGACCGAGGCCGCCGGCGGCACCGGTGACGAGTGTTCTTCGTGGCGGCGCATTGTGATTTTCGGCTGGCAAGAAGATACCTCTCCCGATGGCCATCTTGACGCGATTGATACCGGTACCATAAAGAGCTGTCAACGGCGGTGTGCTATTGTCCCGTCGACCGCATGGTTCGTTGCAATGGGGAGAAACCAATGAAAGTCGTCGCGCTCGAGACGCTGCAGCTGGCGGAATTCCCCTTCCTGTTCTGGTTGCGCGTCCACACCGATGCCGGCCTGATCGGCACCGGCGAGACGTTCTGGGCGCCGGGGCCGGTCGCCGCCTACATCCACGACAATGTCGCGCCCTACCTCCTCGGCAAGGATCCGCGCGACATCGAGCTGCATGATCGCACGCTGGGCAGCGTCTATGTCGGCGCCCGCGATTCCGGCGCCGAGCTGCGCGGCAATTCCGCCGTCAACATCGCGCTGTGGGATATTTATGGTCAGGCGCTTGGTGAGCCGGTCTGGCGGCTGCTTGGCGGGCGCACCCACAAGAGCGTGCCGATCTACAACACCTGCGCCGGCTACAAGCATGTCCGTGCCACCAAGAGGAACGCCCTGTTCGAGCGCGGCGAGGACTGGTCGCTCAAGGCTGGCGATTCCAACGAAGGCCCGTACGAGGACCTGCTCGCCTGGCGCTACAATGCCGGCGATCTCGCCAGGAGCCTGAAATCCGAAGGCATCGGCGCGATGAAGATCTGGCCCTTCGACATCGCCGCCGAGGCATCGAATGGCACCCGCATTTCGCTGGCCGACCTGGACAAGGCATTGGAGCCTTTCCAGAAAATCCGTGACGCTGTCGGCCGCGACATGGAAATCATGGTCGAGTTGCACGGACTGTGGACCTTGCCGCCGGTGCTGCGCATCGCCGAGGCGTTGAAAGTCTATGACGTCGCCTGGCTGGAGGAGCCGATCCGTTACAATGAGCTCGACGCCATGGCCGAGCTTGCCCGCCATACATCAATACCGATCGCGGCCAGCGAGCGCCTCGCCTCGCGGCAGATGTTCAAGCAACTGATCGACAAGCGCGCGGCCAGCGTGATCATGATCGATCTCGCCTGGTGCGGCGGCCTCTCCGAAGCGCGCAAGATCGCCAACATGGCCGAGGCCAGCGAACTGCCCGTCACCTTGCACGATTGCACGGGGCCGATCGTCTATGCCGCCAGTTGCGCGCTGTCGGCGACCTTGCCGAACGTCAACTACCAGGAGGCGGTGCGCGCGTACTTCACCGGCTGGTACACCGAGATCGTCGCCGACATTCCGCCGGTCAAGGATGGTCGCGTCGCGCCGCTTGAGGGGCCGGGGCTGGGTCTCAACCTGCGACCGGAGCTGTTTCAGCGGTCCGACGCGACCGTTCGGATCACCAGACTCTAGCCATCGCGCAGCTCGGTCCGAAGCCAGTAGACATTATGCTATTATAATCTATGATGCGGCGCAGCGAGCGGCCAGCAAGCTCGCCGCCGACGCCTTGGCGCCCGGCGTCAGACGCATTTCAGGGAGGCTTTGGTGGCAATGTCCGCGGCGCGCGCACGCGACGATTTCAAGGGCGCTCCAAACCTGCCCGATCCAAAAATCCTGCTCGATCTGTTCGAACGCATGGTGCTGTTGCGCCGTTTCGAAAGCATCGCGCAGATCGCCTGCCGCAAGGGCGAAACACCCGGCTTCCTGCATCTCTATATCGGCGAAGAGGCGACTGGCGTCGGCGTCTGCGCGCATTTGCGGCCAACCGACTGGGTGACATCGACCCATCGCGGCCACGGCCATGCGCTGGCCAAGGGCGCCAATCCCGGCCGGGTGATGGCCGAGCTGTTCGGCAGGGTTGACGGCATTTGCGGCGGCCGTGGTGGCACCATGCATCTTTACGACCGCTCGGTCGGCCTGTTCGGCACCAACGGCATCGTCGCCGCCGGCATCGGTCATGCCGTCGGCATCGGCATGGGCGCCCGCCAGCAGGGCCGCGACGATATCGGCGTCGCCTTCTTCGGCGACGGCGCTGCCAACCACGGCGGTTTCCACGAGGCGCTCAACTTCGCCGCCGTACAGCGGGCGCCGGCGATCTTTATCTGCGAGAATAACCTCTACGCCACGGCGACGCCGCTGAAGTCGATCACGCTGAACCCGGAGATCGCCACCAAGGCCGCCTCCTACGGCATGCCTGGGGTCGCGGTCGACGGCAACGACGTCTTCGCCGTCTGGCTGGCGATGAAGGAGGCCACCGAGCGCGCCCGTTCCGGCAAGGGGCCGACGCTGATCGAGGCCAAGACCTACCGCACCGTCGGTCACCATGAGGGCGATCCCGTCATCGGCACCTATCGCACGCAGGAGGAGCTCGACGCCTGGATCAAGCGCGACCCCATCGACATGTTCCGCAAGAAACTGATCGAGGACTATGGCATTGCCGATGCCCAAGCGCTCGCGGCAATCGAGGCACGGATCGAGAAGGTGGTCGAGGAGGCGCTGAGCTTCGCCCGCAATTCGCCCGAGCCCGATCCGGCGACGGTGCGCCTGCATGTCTTTGCCGACCCGATCAATCCGCCCGCCGCCTTGGCTTGGCGCGCCGCCGGCGACACGAAGACGCAAGGCTGGCTCGAGGCGGTGCGCGACGGCATTGCCGAGGAGATGCGCGCCAATCCGGCGATCCTCTATTTCGGCGAGGGCACCGGTGAGCGCGGCGGCAGTTTCGCCCACACCAAAAACCTCTGGCAGGAATTCGGCGCCGAGCGCATGGTCGACACGCCGATCTCCGAGCAGGGTTTCACCGCCGCCGCCGTCGGCGCCTCGGCCACCGGCGCGCGCACCGTCTCGGACCTGATGTTCGCCGACTTTGCCTTCGAGACCGCCGGGCAGATCTTCCTGCAGGCGGCCAAGCTGCGCTACATGACCAGCGGCCTGATGAGCGCGCCAATGGTGGTTCGCGTCGGTGCCGGCGCGCTGCGCAGCTCCGGGCCGCATCACAGCGGCATCTATCATCCGGTCTTCGCCCATATGCCAGGCCTTATCGTCTGCGTGCCGTCGACCCCTGCCGACGCCAAGGGCCTGATGAAGACAGCGCTCAGGGCCGGCGATCCCGTCATCATGCTGGAACCCAAGGCGCTGTTCGCCTCCAAGGGCGAGGTGCCGGTCGGCGAGCATTTTGTGCCGTTCGGCGTCGCGCGCATTGCGCGGGGCGGCACCGACATCACGATCGTTGCCGCCGGACAGATGGTGCAGCGCGCGCTGGAGGCAGCCGAGGCGCTCGCCGCCGAAGGCATCGAGGCCGAGGTGATCGATCCCCGCACCATCATGCCGCTCGACATCGACGCCATCGTCGCCAGCGTGCGAAAGACCCATCGCCTGCTCATCGTCGACGAGGCATGGGCGATGTGCGGCCTTGGCGGCGAGATCGCCCAGGCCATCAACGAGCTCGCCTTCGACGAGCTCGACGCCCCACCGGGAAGGCTGCACACCGCACCGACCTCGCATCCATTCGCGCCGGTGCTGGAACGCGCCATGCTGGTCGACACGGCGCGTATCGCGCAGGGCGTGCGCGACGTCATATCGGGCCAACCGCCGGTGCCGGACCATTGGTACACGGTCGGCCTGAAAAGTGCTGCGCCGGCTAAGCCAACGCCTGCTCCCGCCAGATCTTTGCCCGCCGCTTCAACGGCTGCCGCTCCCAGCGATGACGAGCCGGTGACCATGCCGTTCGGCGATCTCACCGTCAGCGAAGGCACCGTCGTCAAATGGCTGAAGGCGGTCGGTGATCAGGTCAGGGAAGGCGAACTGATCGCCGAGATCGAGACCGACAAGGCCGTGGTCGAGATCGAGGCGCCGGTCAGTGGCACGCTCAACGCCATCGATCAGCCGGTCGGCGCCGTGGTGCCGATGGGCGGCCGCATCGGCGGCATCAAGAAATAACCGATCACCGAATTTGAATTCCGAAGGGACTGGCATGAAGATCCTGTGCGCCAACTGGCAAGCCGCCGACGAGGCCGAACTCGAGCGGCAGCATTATCCCGAAATCGAGTTCATTCTCGCCCGCTCGACCAACGACAAGGCAGCCGCACTCGATCCTGCCGTCCGCGAGGTGGTCGACGCCGTCATCAACTATTCGCCCACCCACAATGTGGCCGCCGCG
This sequence comes from Mesorhizobium intechi, assembly GCF_002879535.1. Classification (GTDB taxonomy): domain Bacteria; phylum Pseudomonadota; class Alphaproteobacteria; order Rhizobiales; family Rhizobiaceae; genus Mesorhizobium; species Mesorhizobium intechi. The sequence goes on along the minus strand of NZ_PNOT02000056.1, from coordinate 12,870 downwards.
CCACCGGCGTTTCCCAAGGCGCGCATAGCCGTGCGTTCCGGCGTCGGCTTCGACAACATCGATACGGCGGGCTGGGGTGCGCGCAAGATTCCGGCTTGCAACGTGCCGGACTATGGCACCACCGAGGTCGCCGATCACGCCATCGGCCTCATGCTGGCGCTGACGCGCGGCACATCGGCCTATGGCGCCGAGCTTTCCAACCATGGCACCGAAGGCTGGCATTTTTCCAAGGCGCCGCTGGTACGCCGGCACAAGGGCGCCACTTTCGGCATTGTCGGTCTCGGCCGCATCGGACTTGCGACCGCCCGTCGCGCCGCCGCCTTCGATATGAAGGTGGTGTTTTACGACCCGCATCTTCTGTCCGGTGTCGACCTGTCGACTGGCTACGAACGTGTCCATTCGCTCACTGAATTGATGGAGCGGGCGGATGTGGTGAGCGTCCACACGCCGCTCAGCGAGGAGACCCGCAAGCTGCTTGACGCGTCCGCCTTCGCCGCCGCCAAGCCAGACCTTGTTCTCATCAACACCGCGCGCGGTCCGATCGTCGATCTCGACGCGCTGGAAGCGGCGATGCGCGAGGGCATCGTCGCCGGCGCCGGCCTCGACGTCTTGCCCAACGAGCCCGGCGATCTCGATCATCCGCTGCTCGCCGCATGGCGCGCCCGAGAACCTTGGATCGCCAATCGGCTCATCGTCACGCCGCACGCCGCCTTCTACAGCCCGGCGTCGATGCGCGACCTCCGGCTGAAGTCGGTCGAGGTGGTGCATGCCTATCTCGCCGAGGGCCGGCTGACCAACTGCGTGAATTCAGAGTATCTGAAATGAACATCGCCACTGCGCGGACCCGGCTGGCGGTTTCGCCCTATGCCCGCCGCCTGGCGCACGAACGTTCCCTGCCGCTCGAAACACTTCGCGGCAGCGGTCCTGGCGGACGCATCCTGGCCGCCGATGTGCAAGCCTTCGTACCGGTTGCCGCGCCGCTCGTCTCGCCCGACGCCGTCGCCCCGGCAGCGGCCCTGTCCCCAACCGCGCCCCGGATCGCCGCCTTTGCCACCTCCGTTGCGCTTGGCGCGCTGCGAGACCTGCTGACGGCGCTCGAGAACTCGGGGCATGTGTTCGCCCTCGACGACGTGCTGCTGCGTGCCGCCGGTCGGGCATTTGCCGATATGCCGGAGGCAGCCAGGTTCGGTGGCGCTTCCGTGGCGCTGGAACTGGCAGGCCGGCAAGCCGTATTCGCCATGATCCCCGAAATGCCCCTGACATCGCTGCGCATAATGCGGCTTGCGGCATTGGCCGACAGCAGGGATGAGACAGAAACCCCAGCGGCCCTATCCCTGCGGCTGCTGCCGGCGAGCGACATCAGGCCGATGATGATGCCGCTCCTCGCTGGCCGTGCCATGCGCCTGACCGTTTTGCCCGAGACGCCGGGCGACCACGCCGAATGCCTGCTGACGATAGACGCGGCGAGTGTTGACGAGGCGGCTGCCGCCGAATGGCTCGCGAGCTTGAGATCGGCGATCGAACAGCCGCTTCGGCTCTTTGTCTGAGGCGGTTTATCGTCAACAGCCTTGCCTAGCCTCGGGCGCAGGAAGCTATTATAAAAGCTTCGATACAGACGCGACGAGGCACATGGACCACCCCACCATAGACAGTCTTCCCAGGCGCACGCTGGGCCGCGCCAACGGGCCGCTTTACCGCCAGCTCGCCGACATTCTGCGCGAGCCGATCGGCAATGGCACCTTCCCCGTCGGCGGCGAGCTCCCGAAGGAAGCGACCATTGCCGAGCATTTCGGAGTCAGCCTGATCACGGTTCGCCAGGCGCTACGCGATCTCGAGGCCGACGGGCTGATCCGCAAGCGCTCGGCCAAGCCTGCCGTGGTCGCGGCGCGTAGCCCCTCGGTCAATCTGAGCTGGAAGTTCAAGAATTTCGCCGACATGGCGGCCTTCACCAAAGATGCCGAGCTGACGGTGAAATCCTACCGCAAGGAGGTTTCGCCCGTGCTCCAGCGCCATTTCGGCATGGGCAAGGACGAGGCCGGCTATTGCCTGCGCAGCGTGCTGTCGATCGGCGAACAGCGCAAGGCGCAGATCACCACCTATTTCCCGCCCGACATTGGCGCGCGCCTGAAGCGGGAGGATTTTTCCGACGTGCTGATCTTCCGTTCGGTGCAGAAACATCTCGGCCTGCGGCTCGACGTGGCGCATGTGACGGTGCGCGCCGAGATCGCCGACGAGGCGGTTGCCGCCGACCTCGGCATAACACTCGGCAGTCCGGTGCTGACGGTGGAGATGCTCTACCAGTCGGCGGATCAGCGCAGCATAGAATTCTCCGTCGCCCGCCACCCCGCCGATATCTTCAGCATCACTTACGACGCCCCGAACGACCTGTCCTGAAGCGCGCCGGCGGCGGTATTTTCTGCTGGCATCGCATAGACAGGCTCATAAAATTATAATAGCATGATAGCTAGGCTGAAGTGCCGGCCGCGGGAGACGTCGCAAGAGAGGAACTCCGGCGAATTCGGCTCTCGGACGCCGACTTTGGGACGTCCGGGCAAATTGACAACAGCGATTGGTACCGGTATCAATTCTCCGTCTTCATCCGACTAAGATGGCGCAGTCCATCACCGGCTGGGCAGGAAATGCAGGGAGGAAGACCATGAAACTAAGGAGCTTGAGCGCCTGCTGCGTGGCGCTTGCCGGGCTCGCGGCGTCGATGGCTGCGATGCCGGGCCATACAGCGACCCACAAAACGTACACCATCTATCTCTCGAACAATTTCGTCGGCAATGACTGGCGCCAGCAGATGGAGCGCGTCGCCAATGTCGCCGTCAACAAGGGGCCGCTGAAGGGTCGCGTCGACCTCAAGATCGAAAATGCCGAGAACACCGTTCAGGCGCAGATCAATTCGCTGAACAACATCATCCGCCAGAAACCGGCTGCCATCCTCATCGATGCGTCGTCGGCCGAGGCGCTCAATCCCACCATCAAGAAGGCCTGCGACGCCGGTATCGTCGTCGTCAGCTTCGATCAGACCGTGTCGGCCGAATGCGCCTACAAGCTGCATTCCGATTTCGACATCATGGCCAACAACCAGGCCGAATGGATGGCCTCCATCCTTGGCGGCAAGGGCAAGGTTTTCATGGATCGCGGCCTCGCCGGCGCGCCGATCTCGGAACAGTTCGAGAAGAACTTTGGCGCCGTGCTGAAGAAATATCCCGGCATCGAGATCGTCGGCTATTTCAACGGCAACTATGCCGCCGGGCCCGAGCAGGAAGGCGTGGCCAGCCTGCTTGCCGCGCATCCGCAAGTCGACGGCATCTTCTCGCAGGGCTACGGCACCGGGGCCATCAAGGCGCTGCAGAATGCCGACCGGCCGATGGTGCCGATCGTCGCCGCCGCTTTCAACGGCACCGGTGTCACCTGCGCCGAGACCAAGGGCGCCAAATGCTGGCTCGGCGCCAATCCGCCGTCGCTGTCGGCCGAAGCGATCAAGCTCGCGGTCGACATATTGGACACTGGCAAGAAGCCCGCCGACACCACCGTGCTGTTCAATTCACCCGGCCTGACCACGGATATGGTCGACGCCAAATACGCGCCGAATTCCTCGGCGGTGAAGATCGAGCTCGGCAAGACCGTATTTCCAGATCTCGCGCCAGGGCTTTCCCTGCCGGTATCGCCGAGCTGGGTGGAGATTACCCCCAAGGAGGCCTCGGGAACCTGATTTGGTGATTGCGATGCGCCACATCGGGCGCGAAACGAAAAACGGGAGGAGAAAATCATGAAATCACTGAGCCGTAACATCGGCCTTGCAGCCTTTGCCGCAACAATGGTGGCTGCCGGCATGCAGACTGGCCACGCCGAGGGGAAAAAAACCTACACCATCTATCTTTCGAACAATTTTGTCGGCAATGACTGGCGCCAGCAGATGGAGCGCGTCGCCACCGTCTCGGTCAACAAAGGACCGCTGAAGGGCCGCGTCGACCTCAAGATCGAGAATGTCGAGAACACCGTCCAGGCGCAGATCAACTCGCTGAACAACATCATCCGCCAGAAGCCGGACGCCATCCTCGTCGATGCCGGTTCGGACTCGGCCTTGAACCCGACCATCAAGAAGGCTTGCGACGCCGGCATAGTCGTCATCTCCTTCGACCAGGTGGTGACCGAACCCTGCGCCTATGCCGTCGCTTCCGACTGGGACCGCATCCCCTCCGTCATGGCCGAGTGGATGGCCACGCAGCTCGGCGGCAAGGGCAACATCATCCTCGACCGCGGGCTCGCCGGCGCGCCGATCTCGGCGCAGCTGCAGGGCGGCTATGAGAAGGTGCTGGCCAAATATCCCGACATCAAGGTCGTCGGCTACTACAACGGCAACTACGCGCTTGGTCCGGAACAGTCGGGTGTCGCGGCGCTGCTTGCCGCCAATCCGAAGATCGACGGCATCATGACGCAAGGCTATGGCTCTGGCGCCATCCAGGCGCTGAAGGATGCTGGCCGGCCTATCGTCCCGGTCGTCGGCTTCTCCTACAATGTCGCCGCCGTCACCTGCGCGCAGACGCAAGGCGCCAAGTGCATCCTGGGCTCCAACCCGGCCTACCTCTCCTCGGAGGCGATCAAGCTGGCGGTCGACATTCTCGACACCGGCAAGAAGCCGGCCGAGCGTTCCGTTTCGGTCAAGGGCGATTTCGTCACCACCGATCCGTTCGAGTCCAAGCTCTATCCGGGCACCAAGATGATCAAGATCGCCATTGGCGAAAATGCCTTCCCGGATCAAGCGCCCGGCCTGACCCTGCCGATCACGCCCGACTGGGTCGAGATCACCGCTGCGGAAGCGGCCGGCAGTAAGTAACATCCACTGACCACGACCCTGTCTCCCGGCATCGCGAGATGTCGGGAGAGCTTTTCGAAAGCGCATGCATGGATCTCGTCACTGTCAACGGCCTGTCCAAACGCTATGGCGGCATTGTCGCGCTGAGCGAGGCGACATTCAGTGCCCGCGCCGGCGAGGTGCACGCCCTGCTTGGCGAGAACGGTGCGGGCAAGAGCACCTTCATCCAGATCCTGTCGGGCGCCGTGCGGCATGACGGCGGTTCGATCCTGGTGGATGGCCAGGACTATCGCCCGGCCAATCCGGATGCGGCGCAGGCGCGCGGCATTGCCGCCGTCTTCCAGGAACTGTCGCTGATCCCCGATCTCAGCGTCGAACAGAACATCTGGTTCCGCCATGAGCCGCGCACCTGGCTTGGCACCGTCAATCGCACGGAGATGCGCCGCAAGACCCTGGCGCTGCTGGAAAAATACAGCTTTCCGGCGCTTCGCCCTGACCAGGAGTTGCGACGCCTGACGCTGGCCGAACGGCAGATCGTCGAGATCGCCAAGGGCCTGGCCAAGGATCCGCGCATCCTGATCCTCGACGAGGCGACCTCCGCGCTGCCGGCGCGGGAAGCCGAATGGCTGCTGAAGCTTACCCGGCAGCTCGCCTCTGAAGGCAGGCTGGTCATCTTCATCTCGCACCGCATGGCCGAAGTACGCGCCATCGCCGACCGGCTGACCATCTTCCGCAATGGCAGCACCGTTGCCGCGCATGAGGCCAATGCCGTGTCCGACAATGAGATCGTCACCCAGATGATCGGCCGCCATCTCGACCGGCTCTATCCCGAGCGTGTATCCACCGCAACCGATCGCATAGCGCTCGGTGTAAAGGGGTTCTCGAGCGGCAGCCGGCTTTCCGGCGTCGACTTCGCGCTGCGCGAGGGCGAGGTGCTCGGCGTTGGCGGTTTGCAGGGCCATGGCCAGCGCGAACTGTTTCAGGCGCTGTTCGGTGCCACCAGAGCGAGCGGCTCGATCGAACTGTGGGGCAAGCCGGTCTCGATCGGCAATCCGCGCCAGGCGCTGACCGGCAAGGACGGCATCGCTCTGGTGCCGGAGGACCGGCGCGGCCAGGGCCTGCTTTTGACCAAGAGCGTGCGCGAGAATTTGACGCTGTCGGTCATCAAGCGCTTCACCGAAAACGGCCTGCTCAGCCGGCAAAAGGAAGCAGCGCTCGTCAAGGAAATGGTCGATTTCCTGCGTATCAAGGCCGGCACGCCGGAACAGCTTGCCGGCACCTTGTCGGGCGGCAACCAGCAGAAAGTGATCTTCGGCAAGATGCTTTTGACGCAGGCGCGCGTGCTGTTGCTCTACGATCCGACGCGCGGCGTCGATGTCGGCACCAAGGGCGAGATTTTCCAGCTCATGCGCGACCTCGCCGCCAGGGGCTATGCGATCCTGTTCCATTCCAGCGACATGCCGGAACTCGTCCATGTCGCCGACCGCGTGCTGGTGGTGCGCAACGGCCGCATTGCCGCGACGCTGGAGGGGGATCACATTTCGGAGGAGGAAATCCTGCGCGCCGCCATGCTTGAAACCAGGGCGGCCTGATCATGGTGATGTCCGTGGAGCAGACTGTGGAGATGGCGCAGAGGCCGACCGAAACGAAGCTCCCCAAGCCGGCCATCGAATTGCGCGGCCGCTTGCTCGACCGCGCGCCGTTCCTGGTCGCCTGCCTGATGCTGGCCTTGATTGTCGGCATCTATGGCAGCCTGCAATCCGGTGTCTTCTCGCTGGACGAGCTCAACCTCGACACGGCGGCGGCGATGACGCTGATGCTGGCGGCGACCGGGCAGACCATCGTGCTGCTGCGCGGCGGCATCGACCTGTCGATCGGCGGCATGATCGGCCTCGGCACTGTGATCGCGGCGACGCGCTTTACCGACGATGCGTCGACCACGGCACTTTGGGCGCTGATCATCCTGGCGCTTGGCTTCTCGATTGGAGCGCTCAACGGCCTGCTGATCTCGCTGCTCAGGCTGCAGCCCTTCCTGGTGACCCTCGCCACCTGGTCGATCCTCAATGGCGTCGCCATGATCATCCTGCCGACAGATGGCGGCAGCATTCCCTCATGGTGGGTCGGTTTCGCATCCGCGCAGCTCCTCGGCCTGACCAGCCCGGTCTGGATGCTGCTGGCGCTGCTGTTGTTGTGGTGGTGGTTTCGCGCGACGCGGGTCGGCATCGCCATCCAGGCGACCGGCTCCAACGAAAAGTCAGCCTTCCTGTCCGGTGTCTCGATCGCAAGGGTCAACCTCGTCACCTATGGCCTGTCCGGCCTGTTCGCGGCCGGTGCGGCGCTGTTCCTGGTGACGCAGACCGGTGCCGGCTCGCCCACCATCGGCAAGGATTATATCCTGCCGTCTGTGGCGGCGGCGGTCATCGGTGGCGTCAGCCTGTTCGGCGGCCGCGGCCACCTCGCCGGCACGCTGATCGGCGCCTTCGTGCTCACCCTGATCGGCAATCTGGTCTTCGTCCTGCATGTGTCGAGCTATTGGCAGCCCGTCGCCTCCGGCGTCATCCTGTTGCTCTCGGTGCTGGCCAGTTCCGTCGCGGAGAAAGCCGCAAGGAACCGTGTCCAATGAGCGCTTTCCTCGCCCGCAACCGCCTCATCGTGCTCGCCTATGCCGGCATGGTGCTGCTGCTCCTGGTCACGGCGTTGTTCTCGCCGGGTTTCCTGTCGGTTTCCAACATGCGCTCGACCGTCGTGCTGGCCGCCTTCGTCGGCATCGTCGCGCTCGGCCAGACCTTCGTCATCATCGGCGGCGGCATCGACCTGTCGGTGCCCTGGGTGCTGAATTCCGCCGCCATCATCATGGCGCTGCTGTGCGGCGGGCAGGACCTGCCGCTGGTCTGGGTCATGCCGCTGCTGCTCGCCGGCGGCGCCTTCATCGGCCTCATCAACGGCATCGGCGTTGCTCAGTTCGGCGTGCCGCCGATCATCATGACGCTGGCCACAAACGTGATCCTGCAAGGCCTGATCCTGGTGCTGACCGGCGGCTCGCCCACACCATCGGCGCCGGCCCTGATCCAGTTCCTGTCGGTGGGGCGGCTCGGTGGTTTTCCGGTCATCGCGCTGATCTGGCTGGCGCTGACCCTGGTGGCGACACTGCTGCTCTCCAAGGCGGCGTTCGGCCGCCATCTCTACGCGCTCGGCACCAGCGCCACGGTCGCCGAATTCTCCGGCGTGCCGACGGCACGCACCACCATCCTCACCTATGTCATCTCAGGCCTCACCGCCGCCTTCGCCGGCATGCTTTTGACCGGCTATTCCGGCCAGGCCTATCTCGGCATGGGCGACGCCTATCTGTTCACCTCGATCGCGGCGGTAGCCATTGGCGGCGCCTCCATCCTCGGCGGCAGCGGCCACTATCTGGGCACCGTCGCCGGCGCCATGGTGCTCACCATCCTGACCGGTCTTTTGCCGGCGCTGAACCTGTCAAGCGGCGCTCTGCTCATCGTCTATGGCGCCGTGATTCTGCTCACGGTCTCGATCGGCAGCGAGACCTTCGCCGGCCTCGGCGGCAGGCTGCGCGGAAAAGAGGGCTGACCATGATCGAAATCACTTGTGTCGTCGATGCCAGGGCCGAACTCGGCGAAGGCACGCTCTGGGATCCCAAGGCCGGCGTGCTGTGGTGGATCGACATCTGGAAGAAGCTGATCCATCGCTACGATCCAGCGACCGGCAAGGACGAGGTCTTCGAGACACCGGAATATCTCGGCTGCCTCGGCCTGCGCGAAATGGGCGGCCTTGTGCTGACCATGGCCAACGGCTTTCACTTCTTCGACCCGGCGACCGGCACGTTCGAGGCGATCGTCGACCCGGAAGCGCATATGCCGAATACCCGTTTCAACGACGGCAAGCCGGACCGTCAGGGCCGCTTCTGGTCGGGCTCGATGTTCGAGGCGCCGGGTCAGCCGATCGAATTCATCGGCGCGCTTTATCGGCTCGACGCCGATCTGTCGGTGCACAAGATGATCGACGGCATCGGTTGCTCCAATGGGCTCGCCTGGAGTCCGGATTCGAAGACCATGTATTTCTCCGACAGCCATGCCGGCGCGGTATGGGCCTATGATTTCGATCCCGTCACCGGCGATATCGGGAACCGCCGCACCTTCATCGACATGACGGCAACCGGCGGCGTCGCCGACGGCGCCACCGTCGATGCCGAGGGCTGCTACTGGGTGACGATCCCGGTGACCAGCAAGGTCTGCCGATATGATCCCGATGGCGAATTGATGCAGACCGTGGTTTTGCCGACCGACTTGCCGACGTGCTGCGAATTCGGGGGCAAGGACCTCGACATCCTTTATGTCACGTCAGCCGTGCTCAGGCGCCCGGCCAGCCACTTCGTCCGCCAGAAGAATCCGGGTGGATTGTTCGCGCTCGATGTCGGCGTCAAGGGGCTGACCTTGCCTGCGTTCAAGGGATAGCCCGTGTCGCTCGGGTATCGTTTCGCTATCGCAACGATAGCGAGGTAAAATACATATTGGCCGTCTCACCGTTTGATCGTGCGTGCCGCGCGGCCAACGCTTTGCAGCAGGATGGCGAGGCAGCCGACCAGCAGCAGCGCACCGCCGAGCAGCGGCGGCAGGGCCAGCAGCTTCACCGCCGTCGCGACGGCGGCCACCAGCACCAGCGCCAGCAGCGCCAGATTGCCGTCATCGACGAACATGCCGAGGAATTCCCTGGCGACAAGACGAATGACGTTCATCGGGCGAGCCTTCTGGCTGATACGGGATAGGTGCCGCGCAACCAGCGCACCATGGCAAGGGACGCCAGCGCGACGATGGCGAAGATGGCGAGCAGAGCGAGGTCGGCGCCGGGCCAGTGGGCGCCGATGCCTTCGCCGGTCCAGAAAATGCCGAAGCTGGTCAGCATCAGCCCGACCACGAATTTGAGGGCATTCTCCGGCACACGCGCCAGCGGCCGGTGCACCGCCAGGCCGACAACCATCACCATGACGAAGGCCGCCAGCGCGCCCAGGCTGGCGTAGAGCGTCTGCCCGTGCGCCGCGCCGACGGCAATGACGATGAACACCACTTCGACGCCCTCGAGCAGCACCGCCTTGAACGAGGCCAGGCCGGCGAGGTAGTCGGCGCGGCGGTCATTGGCCTGCCGGTTGAGGATGGCGGTCTCCTGAGAGAAAGCCGCCTCCTCGTCATGCAGCGCAATGACGCCGACGCTGCGCAGGATGGCCTTTCGCAGCCAGCGCATGCCGAACAGGATCAACAGCACCCCGACGGCGAACTGCAGCATGGTGATCGGCACCAGCGCCAGCAGCGGTCCAAACGCCAGCACCAGCGCCGCCAGCAACGCCAGCGCCAAGGCGGCGCCCGTCAGCGCCGGGCGCCAGCTGCGTGTGACGCCGACCGCGAGCACGATGGTGAAGGCTTCGACGACCTCGACGAAGGAGGCGAGAAATGCCGCCGTGACCGTCGGGAGGATGGGCGTCAGCGTCTGCATAAAGCTTCCCGTCCTGTCTCGTTCGCCCCGGATTCTCTGAAAGGGTGTTCCAGGTCGCGCAGCCCGGAATCACTTGCGCGGCCAGCACTACATAGCGCTCCGCGGGCAACGGGAAAGCAAGTGGGCCTCGAGCCGACCGGGCGCAGACGTTGCCGCTGCAGGATACACGCTTAAATCAGATCAGGCCCGATATGTCGGAGAAGGCCATGGCCTTGCGCAGCAGCTCGGCGAAGCGCTCGCCGGCCACTTCACGCGGGCCGCTATTGTCGATCGTGGTCACGCCGGGGCCGGTCAAGGTCACATTGGCGCTGCGCGCCAGGCGCGCCAGCACTTCGCCGCGCGACTCGCGGCCGCGCATCGCCAGCCGCTCGGCCAGCACGTCAGGCGAAGCGGTGATCTCGACAATGGCCAGATTGGCATATCGCTCGCGCAAGGCGGGAATGATCGCACGCGACACGTTCGCCACCGCCACATGGCCATTGGCGACCGACCAGTCGAGATCGGCCGGCAGGCCGTAGCGCAAGCCATGCGCTTCCCAGGAGATGGCGAAGGCGCCATCGGCCTCGGCCTCGACGAAGGCGGCGTCGGCGAGCGTATCGTGATCCTCGCTCGCCGCATCGCTCGGCCGGGTGATGACGCGTCGGACGAATTCCAGCCGGGTCTCATCGGCGAAGAGGGTACGGGCGTAGCCGATCACAGTGTCCTTGCCAGCCCCGCTTGGCCCGACGACGGCGACAAAGACGCCATGGCGCACAGGAAATATTTCAGCGGACAGTTCACGCTCGATCAAGGCCGACACCATCATGCGACCCGGCGTCCCTGCCGCCAGACGGTGCGCACCACCGGAACATGGTCATCGACACGCACGCGCACCAGGTCGGCGCGGCGGCCCTGTTCGATGATGCCGCGGTCGGTCAGGCCCACGGCCTCGGCCGGGTTCTTCGAAACCATGGCGACCGCCTGCGGCAGCGAAATCCCTTCGACCATGTCGCCGAGGAAGAAGGCCGACTGGATCAGGCTGAAGGGAATATAGTCTGATGACAGGATGTCGAGCAGGCCGTCGCCGGCCAGCGTGCGCGCCGAGACATTGCCCGAATGCGAGGCGCCGCGCATGACGTTGGGCGCACCCATCAGAACGCCCAGCCCCGCGGCCTTCGAAGCACGCGCCGCTTCCTCCGTCGTCGGGAACTCGGCAACGCGCACGCCCTGCTCGATCGCTTCGTCGACATGGCCCGAAGTGGCGTCGTCATGGCTGGCGAGCACGATGCCGCGCTCATGGCAGGCAGCCGCGATCACCGCGCGGTTCGGCGCCGAATAGCGCGCCGATTCCGCCATCCGCTTCTCGCAGAACAGTTGGAAGTCGCGGTCGGTCAGCTTCAGCTTGCGCTGGTAGTAGTAGGCATAGGTTTCGAGATTGACGAACTGACGCTGGCCGGGCGCATGATCCATCAGCGAGGCCAGCCTGACCCGGTCGTCCCGGTCGAAATCGGCGAAGGCCTGCAGGCAGTCCGGCGCCGAAACCTCGCAGCGCAGATGCAGGAAGTGATCGGCCCGCAGACGATCCTGTGTGACGCTGTCCTCGATCGCATCGGCCAGCTTGCGGATATCGGCCACGGTGAGATCGGCGTCCTCGTCCATGCCGACGCGCAAGGCGTCGAGCACGGTGGTGATGCCGGCGGTCGCCACCTGCGCGTCATGGGCAAGCACGGCGGCGATCGGGTTCCAGCGCACCTTAGGCCGGGGTGCGTAATGGCCTTCCAGGTGGTCGGTGTGCAGCTCGACCAGCCCGGGAATGACATAGTCGCCGCCCATGTCCTCGCCCGCCATGCTCCTGCTGCCGTGGCTGCTGCCTGCATCGATGCCAGCGATAAAGCCGTCACGCAGCAGCAGCGACCCCTCGACGATCTCGTCGGCAAGCACGATGCGGGCATTGGAAAGAACGGTCTCGGCGGTCATTTCGGGCAGTCCTTTGATTCTTCGAACAGGGTTGTTCAGGCGGTTTTCCTTGCCGGGCGGCGTCCCAGCGCGTGCTGCGAAAGCACCATGAACGGCGCGCCCGGTTCGGGTTCGACAAACAGCGTCAGCGCGTCGACCAGCACCGGCTGCCGCAGCACATCCGCGAACAGGCTGTCGATTGCCGTGCGCAAACGAGGGCTTTCCTGTGGCCCGGCGCGGCCCGAAAGCGTCATGTGGAAGCGGAAGGTCTCGTAGACATAGGGGTAGCCCCACTGGCAGAGATTACGGAACTCGGCCGGCTTCAGCGAATCGGGGCTCCGCCGCTCGATCTCGGCCTCGGTCAGCGGCGCGCGAAAGCGGTCAAAATCGCGCACAACGTCGTCGGCGAAACGGTTGAGCGGCGGCACCGGTCCCTCCGGCACCAGCGCGAAGAAGCTGTCGATCTGGCTGACGACGAGACGCGGGATCGTCACGACAGGCGTCGCCTCGGCAAAACGGTCGATTGCGGCGCGCAACGAAGTCTCGGTCTCGTTGGCGGCCAGCCGGAAGGGCGCCTTCAGCGTCGCGTGGAAGCCATAGCGGCG
>NZ_PNOT02000024.1 GCF_002879535.1 Mesorhizobium intechi | reverse complement strand
GGGGAAAAGGCCTCTTTGACGGGGCGGGCCGGAACCCTTGGCGACGCTTTGAAGCGCGACGAAGGCGGCGACGCCGCCGACCTGACCGAAATTGCCGGCGCCATCAAGTGGTTCGATGTGGCCAAGGGTTATGGGTTCATCCTGCCCGATGACGGTGTCTCGGGCGATATCCTCCTCCATGTGACATGTCTTCGACGGGACGGTTTCCAGACTGCCCTGGAGGGCGCGCGCGTTGTCTGCCTTGTCAAGCAGGGCGATCGCGGGCTGCAGGCCTTTCGTGTGCTTTCCATGGATGTCACCACCGCCGTCCACCCCGCGGAAATGCAGGAACAGCGCACCCATGTCGCGGTGACGCCGGAGAGCGGGCTCGAACGCGCTTTGGTCAAGTGGTTCAACCGCACCAAGGGCTTCGGCTTCCTGACACGCGGCGAAGGCACCGAGGACATTTTCGTCCATATGGAGACGTTGCGCCGCTATGGCATCACCGAGCTTCGTCCGGGGCAGGTCGTGCTTGTCCGTTTCGGCCGCGGTGACAAAGGCCTTATGGCCGCCGAAATTCACCCCGATATGGGCACCTTGCCGGTTTCGCACTAGGACGATTTCGGCCGAGGAACTTGGATGACTCGCAGGAACTGGCTGACGGCGGGCGTGTTTTGCGCCATTGCGGCCGTTATCGTGGCCGCAGGCGCTTTCTTCTATTCGGAACGGCCCACCTCGGCCGACAGCCGGGCGATGATTCTTCCGGTCGACCCGACGCCGCTGGTCGTGGCGACGAAAGATGGGAATCGCTCCTTCTCGATCGAAATCGCCGACAACGACGCCGAGCGCGAGGCCGGCTTGATGTATCGCCAGGACATGGCGGACGATCACGGCATGCTGTTCGTTTTCGAGATACAGCAGCAGGTCAGTTTCTGGATGCAGAACACGCCGATGCCGCTTGACCTGATCTTTGTCGGCCAGGATGGCAAGATCCGCGCCGTCAAGCATGGCGAACCGCAATCCCAGGCTATCATTTCACCCGGCGTGCCCGTGCGCTTCGTGCTCGAGCTCAAGGCCGGCACCGCCGCCAAATATGGCATCGGGTATGGCGACCTGCTGCGCCACCCGGCAATAGGCACCATATCCGGGCCCGGCATGCCACCGCCGGACAATGGCGATGCACCCAACGGCGGCGGCTGAACGAGGTAGGGCAGCCAATGCGGTTCTTCTCCCACGACGGGTTCGATCTTGCCTTCCTCGACCGCCAACCGGCATCGGGTGAGGGTGATCCTGTGCTCATGATCCACGGCTTCGCCTCAAGCCACTACGTCAATTGGGTGTCGCCGGGCTGGTTCAAGACGCTCAACGATGCCGGCTATCGCGCCATCGCCTTCGACAATCGCGGCCATGGCTCGTCATCGAAGAGCTATGACGAGGCCGACTATACGCCGGCAAAAATGGCCTCGGATGCCGCCGCCCTGCTCGGTCATCTCGGCATCGAACGGGCCCATGTCATGGGCTATTCGATGGGCGCCCGCATCGCGGCGTTTCTGGCTCTGTCCGACCCGGACAAGGTGGCGACGCTGGTCTTTGGCGGCCTCGGCATCGGCATGATCGATGGCGTCGGCGATTGGGATCCGATTGCCGACGCCCTGCTTGCCGACGATCCGGCCACGACCACCCATCCGCGCGGCCGCTCTTTCCGCGCTTTCGCCGACCAGACCCGCAGCGATCGCCGGGCGCTTGCCGCCTGCATCGCCACATCGCGCGAATTGCTGAGCGAGCAGGACATCGCCCGCATCGCCCAGCCGACGCTGGTCGCGGTCGGCACCACGGACGACATTGGCGGCTCGCCGGACGAACTCGCCGCCCTGATGCCAAACGCCAGGGCTTTCCACATCGAGGGCAGGGACCATATGCTGGCGGTCGGGGACAAGACTTTCAAGCAACGCGTGCTGGAGTTCTATGCCGAATATCCGCTTTGAGCGGTCCGCCGGGGGCAACAGCGGCAAAATAGGGAGGAGCACGGCCGCCATGCGCGTTCGTCGGGCAATTTCATCGGCTTCCTGCCGTGCCACTTCGCCGATCCCTGGGCGCGGCGGGAGAGATGCGCATCGCGTCGCCTATCGCAGGACCGACGCCCAGCGTTCGCTCGTCCAGGCGTTTCTGGCGGCGCTGTTTGACGCAATGCCTGGCGTGGGACCGACACAGGGCCGCGTTTAGGGCGCCCGGAGAACTTCGGCGAAGATCACGAGAGCCCTTGCAGGGCCTCCAGCGAGCGCGCCATGTTCAGCCTGGCCTGCGGCTCGAAGCGCTGGTGAAATTCCTCGGTGTGGAAGATGCGCGGGCGCGCGAGGAAATCCTTCAGCACGGCACCCCGCCCGGCGCGCCACATCGGCTCCTCCACCCAGTCATATTCGCGGCGGACCGCGCGTTCATAGGCGTCGAACGCATCCGGCGCGGCACCCAGGATCGACAGATCCATGTCGAGGAAGAGGCTGGCGTCGCGAGTGGCCGCGTCGTCATCGAACTGGGGCAACTGGTGTGTGGCGGTAGCGAGGATCATCGCGCCGATGCGGTATAGGCGCTCCGGGTCGGTTCGGCTCGCGAGCTTTTGCGCGGCAAGCGCGGCGCTTCTGGCCTCATTGTCCTTGGCCTTGCTGTCATAGATGGCGTCGTGGAACCAGATCGCTGCTTCGACAGCGTCGGGGTCATGCAGCGACGCGCGATAGTCGCCGGCCAGCGCCAGCATCGCTTTGATATGGGCGAGGTTGTGGTAGTGGCGATCCGGGGCGTCGTAGAGCGCCGAAAGCTCGGTTTTCAGGGCGGTGTCGATCAAGGGTTCGTTTTCCATGGCGGCTTGAATTCCTGCGAACCAAATCCATTTGACACAGCACTAAGGAAAATTGAGTTCAATCGTGCTATGATCTGGCTTATATGTGCGGCCGGACAACAGGCAAGCCAGCAGGACGCAGGACGCGACGTCGATGAACAGCATCAGCATTTCCCGCCATGGCGCGTTGCAGCCGGTCGATCCGATCTGGCGTTCGATCCGCGACGAAGCGATGGACGCCGTCAACCGCGACCCCCTGCTTGCCGCATTCCTCTATTCGACGATCCTCAACCAGGAGAGCCTGGAAGAGGCCGTCATCCACCGGATCGCCGAGCGGCTTGCCCATCAGGATATCGGCTCCGATCTCATCCGCCAGACTTTCAAGACCATGCTGGCTGACGACAAGGAATGGCCGACCACCGTGCGTGTCGACATCCAGGCCTATTACGACCGCGACCCGGCTTGCGATCGTTTCATCATGCCTGTGCTCTATTTCAAGGGCTTCCACGCCATTCAGACCCATCGGCTGGCGCATTGGTTGTGGACCCAGGGCCGCAAGGATTTCGCGCTCTATCTGCAGAGCCGCTCTTCCTCGGTCTTCCAGACCGACATCAACCCGGCCGCGCGCATCGGCAAGGGCATCTTCATCGATCACGCCACCGGCCTCGTCGTCGGCGAGACCGCGGTCATCGAGGACGATGTGTCGATCCTGCACGGCGTGACGCTGGGCGGCACCGGCAAGGCCGGCGGCGACCGCCATCCCAAGATCCGCCGCGGCGTGCTGATCGGCGCCGGCGCCAAGATTCTCGGCAATATCGAGATCGGCCATTGCTCCAAGGTCGCCGCCGGATCGGTGGTGCTGTCGCCCGTACCGCACAACAAGACGGTTGCCGGTGTGCCGGCCCGCGTGGTCGGCGAGACCGGGTGCGACCAGCCTTCGCGCCAGATGGACCAGCTGCTGCCGTCGCAGTCGATGGACCAGGTGATAAGCTTCGATATCTGATTTCCGCGCCGGCGCGCCCTCCGGCGCGATTGCGATTTTGTCCGGCGGCGCTGCCGCTTCCGGTGCAATACGGCCGGCTTGCCTTTACATCGCCATTGTCGACGTGCCAGAAGCGCCCTTCAAACCAGCAAGCCCGATGATCGGAGAAGACTGTTGAAGCCGGACGAAATCAGAAAGCTGGACGCCTATTTCAAGCGCGTCTTCCAGAACCCCAAGCTTGAGGTCAAGGCACGGCCTCGCAAGGAAGATTCCGCCGAAGTCTATGTCGGTGACGAATTCCTCGGCATCGTCTTCAAGGATGAGGACGACGGCGACTACAACTTCTCGATGGCGATCCTCGACATCGATCTGGGCTGAGCCCGTATCAAATGGCAGCCGCGCCAGGCGCGGCCTGCCATTGTCTCTCAATGTCCGGCCTTCAGCATTCGCCCGGCCTCCGCGGTCATTGCCGCGTCGAGTGCCTGCCAATCGCCAAGGAATTCCTTGGGAAAACGGTAGGTGAGGCTGAGATCGTCGCCGACCTGGATGTCCCGCTCGCACGGTGCCAGCGATTGACCGGCACTCGGCTCGCTCAAGCAGCGGGCCACGAAAGGGTCCTTTTCCCCGCGC
>NZ_PNOT02000226.1 GCF_002879535.1 Mesorhizobium intechi | reverse complement strand
AGCGAGTACAGTTGGCAAGACAATCAGATTGTCGACAATCTAACAAGATGGCATTTTCGGATTTTCATCGTCGTCCGGCAATCCGAGGCGGATGCGGCTTGGAGGGCTCACGCGGCGCGGCCGTAGAAGCCGACCCGCTCCTCGGCGCTGAACGTCACACCCGGTTTCTCGTAATAGGAGAACACCGCGATCATGCGTTCGCGCTCGCCTTCGACCGTGGTGACGCGGTGCGCGGTGTTCTTGCCGCGGAAGACATTGAGGGTACCCGGCTTCATGCGCAGGATCCTGGCGTCGGGATCCCGGCCTTCGAGCAGCCTGGCGACACCCTCATAGTTGGGGTCGTCATCCGACCTGAGATCGGTGCGGTATTCGAGGTCGCCGCCACGTAGCGACTGCTGCAGCAGGAGTGTCGTGGTGAATTCCGAGCGGTCGAAATGCCAGTTCAGCGCCTCGCCGGCGCGATAGGCCATGACATTGGTGCGGGCCAGCGGATCCTGCATGACATGTAGTTCTTCCTTGCCCATCGTCGCCGCCAGGAAACGCACAAGCGGTTGATATTCGTAGATGGAGATCACCGTGCTGCCGGGAATCTGGTCGGCACAGACGGTGTGACTGATGGTTTCGACCTTGCGCAGGGCCGGATGGTCAGGCGCGAGTTCGGGAATGCTGGGCTTGAAATAGATGTTGTGCATGCGCTTGTGGACATGGGACCGCGTGTCCATCACCGGCTTGATTTCCCGCACCGCCTGTTCGGCGACGCCGGGCCGCAGAAAACCTTCGAGATTGAACATGCCGTCGGCCCGGAGGGCTTCGATAGACCGTTCGACGAGGCGCCTCCATTCGGCGCTGCCTTCGCGGTCGAGCGGATAACGGTCGAGATCGAGGATGTCATTCATGTCGTGTGCTCCATTGGGTGAGCGCAGAAGACCGTGAAAAATTCTTTCTCTCAACGGCGAAAATTATTAGGATTGCCCAAGAAAAACTTATGGAGCCTGGCATGGAAAAACTGCCGCCGCTGAACGCGATCAAGGCCTTCGAGGTCGCGGCCCGCTCCGGCAGCTTCACTTTGGCCGCGAGCGAGCTTGGCGTGTCCTCGGCGGCGGTCAGCCAGCAGATCCGCAATCTCGAAACCTGGTTCGGCAAGCAACTGTTCGTGCGCACCGGCAACCGCATCACGCTGACGGATGCCGGTCACGCCATCTATCCGCAGACCGCGCGGGCGTTGGGCGATATCGCCGCCATCGGCCAGCGCATGCTGGAAGGCGGCTTAAGGACACGGCTTGTCGTCAGCGTGCCGTTCTCGCTGGCAGAGCTTTGGCTGGCGCCGAGGCTCGCCGCTCTTCTCGAGGCCTTCCCGCATATGGCGATCGATGTGCGGGCGGAAGACGATCCGATCGACCTGGTGCGCCAGAATGTCGACCTGCGCATCTCCTATGGCGATTATCACTATCCCGCGCTGCGCATGGTTCGCCTTGTCCATGACGATGTGCTGCCGGTCTGCGCACCCGAGTTCTGGCAAAGGCACGGCAACAGTGACACAGGTCTGGTGGGCCTGCATGAGAGCCTGTTCATCCACACCAATTGGGGGCCGAACTATGCCTCGCACCCAAGCTGGGCGGACTGGTTCGCGGCATGTGGCGGCAGCCGCTCGCCCGACCCGTCGCATGGCCGGCGCGTCGGCCTGTCCAGTCTGGCGATCGCCTCGGCGAGGCTGGGTCTGGGCATCGCGCTCGGCCAGCGTGTGATGGCGCAGGCCGATCTGGAGGCAGGGCGGCTGATTGCGCTGTCATCCGTCTCGGTACGCCTCGGCCATCCCTATTGCGCCTTCATGCCGCCGGCCAAGGCGGACCGCGCCGATGTGGCCGCTCTTGTCCGCCTGCTTGTGAATACGGCGCCCACGACCCGTGGATAGGTCGAGGGCGCCGCGCGGAAACCGGGCCTGCGGGGGAGTCAGGTAGCCGGTTTCTGTGGCAGTGGCGAGATCGGCATTCCGGGCCCGATCTTCTGCAGATTGCCCGTTATGACCTGGTCGCCTTCGGAGACGCCGCTCAAGATAGCTACAAGGTCACCGCTGGTCGGGCCGAGCGAGACCAACCGCTGGTCGACCGTGTTGCCCTTGCCGACGACGTAGAGATATTTGCCGAGCTGGCTCGAGCCCAGCGCCGTCTGCGGCACCATCAGCGCGTCCGGCTGTTGCCTGATGTGCAGCCGCACGCGGACGTACTGGCCAGGCGTGAGCGTGAACTTCGCATTGCCGATGGTGGCGCGCGCGGTGATGGTGCCGGTCGAGTGGTCGACCGTGTTGTCGATGAAGGTGAGTTCGCCCTTCTGGCTGGTCTCGGTCTGACCAGGCAGCAGGACTTCGACATCGACCGGACCGGCCGCGCGGGCCTGCTCGATCTCGGCCAGATCCGTCTCGCTTGGATTGAAGGTTACATAGATCGGGTCGAGCTGCACCAGCGTGTTCAGCACCGTGCCGGCGACGCTGACCAGCGTTCCGACCGAAGCCTGGTTGCTGCCCAGGCGTCCGGTGAACGGCGCATGGATCTCGGCGTAGCTCAGATTGAGCTCCGCCGTGCGCACGGCCGCCTGGTTAAGCGCCAGCGACGCCTGCGCTTCGCGCAAGGTGCTGGTGCGCTGGTCGAAGCTGTCCTTGTCCAGATAACCGCTCTTGGCGAGCTCGGTACCGCGGCCGAGATTGGAACGCGCATAGTCGAGCGTCGCCGTATCGCGCTGGACCTGGGCTTTCGCCTGGTCGAGCGCGGCCTGGAAGTCGTCGGGCGAGATCCTGTAGAGAAGGTCGCCTTGCCGCACATCCGCGCCGTCCTGCGCCGTCTGTTCCTGCAAATAGCCGGGCACGCGCGCCTGCAGCGTGATGCTGCGGATAGGCTCGATGCGGGCGGCATAGTCGAGATAGATCGGGATCGTCTTCTTGACCACGCTCGCCACCGGCACCGGCATGACGAATGCCGCCGGAGCGGGCGTTGCCGCACCGGCCGTGCCGGTGCTCAGCCTGAGATTGCCCATATCGAGCAGGTGGACGCTGGCCACGGAGATCGCGCCCACCGCGACGGCCGCTCCCAAAGCGATTTTCCATTTACGCATAATATTTCTCCAATCTTATTCGGCCGCTTCCGCCAGGGGAGGGAAGGCCGGTTCGGCGGTTGGTTCAGTATGCTTGGAGGCGGGTTCGCGGCTTTCGCGGCGCTCCCGCAGCTGTTCGATGACTGCGTAGAAGACCGGCACGAACACCAGCGACAGGATGGTCGCGGCGACCATGCCGCCAAACACCGTGGTGCCGATCGACTGGCGGCTTGCGGCACCAGCGCCCCTCGCGAACATCAGCGGCAGCACGCCGAGGATGAAGGCGAAGGCCGTCATCAGGATCGGCCGCAGCCTGAGCCGGGCGGCTTCCATTGCCGCCTCGACGATGCTGAGGCCCTCCTCGCGTCGCCGCCTGGCGAACTCGACGATCAGGATCGCGTTCTTCGCCGCCAGGCCGATCAGCATGACGAAGCCGATCTGCGAGTAGACATCGATCTGCATGCCGCGCACCGACAGGGCCGCGAAGGCACCGAACAGGGCCAATGGCACCGCCAGCAGCACCATGAACGGCATCGCCCAGCTCTCATACTGCGCCGCCAGGATCAGGAAGACGAAGACGATGGCGAGGCCGAAGACGACGGACGCGATCGATCCTGCCTTGAGTTCCTGGAAGGTGATGCCGGTCCATTCGAAACCGAAATCCCTGGGGAGCGCGGTGGCCGCCGCCCGTTCCATGGCAGCGACAGCCTGGCCCGAGGAGAAGCCCGGCGCGGCGCCGCCATTGATCGAGGCCGAGGCGTTGTTGTTGTAGTGCGGCACGGTTTCCGGCCCGACGAACGGCACCAGCTTGCCCAGCGTCGAGAGCGGCACCATGCCGCCCGAGGCGTTGCGCACATAGAGCCTCGATATGTCGGCGGCCCCCGCGCGTGCATCCTTGTCGGCCTGGATGGTCACCCGGAAAGTGCGGCCGAACAGGTTGAAGTCATTCACGTAGAGCGAGCCGAGATAGATCTGCAGCGTGTTGAAGACATCGGGCAGGTTGAGGCCGAGAAGCTTGGCCTTGCTGCGGTCGAGGTCGTAGTTGAACTGCGGCGTCGAGGTCGAGAACGGCGAGAACAGCTGCTGCGGATTGATTTCCGGCTGTTTGCGCGCCTCGGCGATCACGGCTTGCGTCGCGTCATTGAGGGCCGTGCTGCCTCGACCGGTGAGGTCCTCGACGACGAATTCGAAGCCGCCCGTGGTGCCGATGCCCGGGATCGAAGGCGGATCGAAGGAAAGCGCGAAAGCTTCCGGAATCTGCATCAGCTTGCCGCGCACGTCGGCGACGAGCTTCGATGCACTCTGGTCGGGGCCACGCTCTTCCCATGGCTTCAGGATGGCGAATTCGACCGCCGAGTTCGACTGCGCGGCACTGGTCAGGAAATTCAGGCCGCTGATCGAGCCGACAATGTCGACACCGGGCGTCGCCTGCAGGATGTCGCGCGCCTTCTGGGCCACCGCGTCGGTGCGCTCGAGCGAGGCACCATCGGGCAACTGGATGACGACGAAGAAATAGCCCTGGTCCTCGACCGGAAGGAAGGTCGACGGCAGTTTCTGCCAGACGAAATAGGTGGCGACCAACCCGGCGGCGAACAGGCCGAGCATGATCCAGCGCAGGCGGATCAGGAAGCGCACACCATGAGCATAGGCATGCGACAGCCTGTCGAAGCCGGTGTTGAACCAGCGAAACAGGAAGAACTGCGGCCCATGGCGATGGCGCAGGAAAGCGGCACTGAGCGCAGGGCTCAGCGTCAGCGAGTTGAAGGCCGAGATGCCGACCGAAATCGCCACCGTCAGCGCGAACTGGTTGTAGAGCCGCCCCGACACGCCCGGAATGAAGGCGACCGGCACGAACACGGCCATCAGCACGGCGGTGGTGGCGATGATCGGGCCGGTGACTTCGGCCATGGCGGCCTTGGTCGCCGCCAATGGTTTCAGCCCGGCCTCGAGTTGTCGTTCGACATTCTCGACCACCACGATGGCGTCGTCGACGACAAGGCCGATCGCCAGCACCATGCCGAGCAAGGAGAGCATGTTGAGCGAGAAGCCAAGCATCTCCATGACGACGAGCGTCGCCACCAGCGACACCGGGATGGCGATGGTCGGGATGATGGTCGTGCGCCAGCTCTGCAGGAAGATGAACACCACGGCGACGACCAGCACCAGCGCCTCGCCAAGCGTGATCAGCACATCATGCATCGACGCCGAGACGAAGCGCGTCGTGTCGTAGTGCATGGCATAGGATACGCCCTTCGGGAAACGCGCCGACAGTTCCTGCATCTTGTCCTTGACGCGCTGCTGAAGGTCGAGCGCGTTGGAACCGGGCATCTGGTAGACGGCTAGCACCACCGTCGGGTCCTTGCCGAAGAAGGCCGAGGACGAATATTGCAGCGCGCCGAGCTCGATGCGCGCGACGTCGCGCAGCCGCACCATCGAGCCGGTGTCGGTGTTGGCGCGCACGACGATATCGCCGAATTCCTTCGGGTCGCTCAGGCGGCCGACAGCGTTGACCTGCATCTCGAAGGCGGTGCCGGCAGGCGCCGGAGACTGGCCGATCTTGCCGGCCGCCACCTGGACATTCTGCTCGGCGATGGCGTTCTGCACGTCGACGGCGGTAATGCCAAGATTGGCAAGCTTGTCCGGATCGAGCCAGACACGCATCGAATAGCGCCGCTCGCCGAAGATCTGCACATCGCCGACACCTTGCAGCCGCTTCAGCGGATCGACGACCTGCAGATAGGCGAGGTTCGACAGCGCCACCGGATCGACCGACTTGTCGGGCGAGGTGAGGTTGACGATGAGCACGAAATTCGGGTTCTGCTTCTTGATCGTCACGCCGCCCTGGTTGACGATCGCCGGCAGCGAGGAGGCCGCCTGCGAGACGCGGTTCTGGACGTCGACGGCGGCGGTGCTCAGGGAGTAGCCGACATCGAAGGTGATGGTGATGGTCGAGGAGCCGTCATTGGAGCTCGTCGACGACATGTAGGTCATGCCCTGCACGCCGTTGATCTGCTGCTCCAGCGGCGTCGTCACCGTGTCGGCCACGACTTGCGCGCTGGCGCCCGGATAGTGCGCGCTGACCACGACCTGCGGCGGCGTGATGTCTGGAAACTGCGAGACCGGCAGCAGGAAATAACAAATCGTCCCGGCGAGCACCATGATGATGGCGATCGCCGAGGCGAAGATCGGACGGTGAATGAAGAAATTTACCACGACACACATGCCTCGCCGGCTGCTCTTGCCCGCCCGAAGGCGCTCGCAACTCTGGATAACTGGCCGTGCCCGCCACGGGAGGTTTCCCGTGAACGCAGCAACGGCACCTCACGACGCTGCCCATCGGCAAGCGAGCGAAGCATCTTCTCGAGGGCCATGGGGTCGACCCCATCTGCCTTCATGACCAGCCGGATCATCGGATCCCGGACGGCCTCATCTATGGTAAGATCGCGGCGCTGTGGCATTGGCCGGCTCCTTGTCTGTCGATTCGCAGCCATGCTCGCGAACCGTTTTTCATTTCCTCACCGGCCGGAGCCGCATGATTGGCAGTTTCTCGTCCGTCTCATCTGGCAGGACCAGTTCACGGCCTTGTTATTGACGACGGGCGACATAGGTGTTACCAGTAAGTAACATTCTGGAAGTTACAGACCGGTAACACCCTAGTCAAGAGGTGGCCGAGGGTTTTTTGGAAACGAAAGGAGATCATGATGACAGACGGCGTCGTGGAGCGCTCTCGTCCCAGGGATCGTATCCTGGAGACGGCACGCGACATGTTCCACAAGCATGGCATCAAGGGCGTCGGCGTTGACGCCATCACCGAAGCTGCCGGCACGAACAAGATGACGCTCTATCGTCACTTTGAGTCCAAGGATGAACTGATCGTCGAGTGCCTGCGCGCCAATGCGGCCAAGGCCGGCGCCATGTGGGATGCTTTCGAGGCCGAGTTCCCCGGCGACAAGCTCGCGCAGCTGCATGCCTGGGTTCGCAGGGCGGCTGCCATGCTCAATGCCGACGGCCGCGGCTGCGATATGGCCAATGCCGCCGCCGAGCTGACCGAGCCGGACCATCCGGCGAGATTGGTGATCAAGGAGCTCAAGGAAGCCCAGCGCGAACGCCTTGTGGCGCTATGCCGGGGTGCGGGCATCGGTCAGGCCGAACTGCTTGCTGATACGCTGTCGCTGCTATTCGAGGGCGCCCGTGTGAGCGTGCAGACCGTGGGCGCCGAAGGCCCTAGCACGCAGTTCGTGCGCATGGCCGAAGGGTTGATCGTTTCCTTCCGGGGCGCGGCGGCCGGTTGAAATCCGCCGCGGCTGCTGGCGATTTGCCGGTCGTATGACCGAGGCGATGCCTGGTGCCCTTCGGCGCGGGCGGCACAGGAATTTCCGATGCTGAATGAAAAAAGCCCGCTGCCGGGAGGAGGTGGCAGCGGGCTCGATTTTCGAATGTGGCGCGGGAGGAGGTGCACCCCATTCAGCGTCGGCATCGCATCTGGGAGGAGTAGATGGCCGACAACCAGAACCTACGAGCTGCCCAATGATTCGGCAACATTGAATTGTGCATAGCAGCTGTGCAGATTTGCCGTGTCAATTATCAGACAAATCCGGAAAGCCGGCTTTTCCGGGGCGCCTGGCCTCACTGTGCCGGCACGTTTTCCCTGAAAATCAGGCGCGGCTCGATGAATTTCCGGGTGAGATAGGGCGCCGATGAGGCGATGGAGCCGAGCAGGCGGATGACCGACTGTTCGGCGATCAGCCTGGCGTTCTGGTCGATGACGACGTCGGCGAGGTCGTCGACGAGGTAGCCGCGCGTCTCCTTTGTAAGGTCGTGGCAGATGAACACCGGCTTGCGGTTGGGCCTGGCTTCCCGGATGGCTTTCGCAACCCCGGAGCGTCCGGCTCCGACGCAGTAGATGCCGAGCAGCTCCGGTTCGTTGCGCAGTGCCGTCATGGTTTCGGCGTAGCTGGCATCCGGTTCGTCATTGATCTCGACGGCGCTGGTCACTGTGAGGTTGGGAAACTCCTCGCCGAGCACGGAGCGAAAGCCCATTTCACGCTCCTCATGGCCGCGATAGGAGCGCGAACCGACGACCATCGCCAGATGGCCTTTGCGGCCGCCGAGGAAGCGCCCCATCAGAAGTGCCGCCGTACGCCCCGCCACTCGGTTATCGATGCCGACATAGGCTGAGCGGGGAGCTGCCGGAATATCGGACACCAGCGTCACCAGGCGGATGCCGGCTTCGACAATGTCGCGCAGGATGTTGCGGGTTCGCGGATGGTCGATGGCGATGACACCGACGCCATTGGCCCTCAGCGACACGTTTTCCACGGCGCTCTGCAGCGCGTTCGGCGAGATGCCTGCGAGGTTGTGGATCCGGCAGGAGGCGACCAGAGGCAGGCGCGATGCATAGTCCTCGATGTGTCTTGCCAGGTCCTGCATGAAGGCGTTCCTGCCGATCGGCAGGAAGAATTCCAGGTTTGCCGGTCTGGAGGGAAGCGTCACCTGATCGGCGACCGGCAGATAGCCGAGCTGCTTGGCGGCTTCCATGACGCGCTGTCGGTTGGCGGCGCTGGCGCCCGGCCTGTTGTTGAGCACCCTGTCGACCGTCGCGGTCGAGAGCCCGCAATTCCTGGCGATGTCGGAGACGGTGGCCTTCATGCCGCAACCCTATGCGCCGATGCAATGACGCGCCAGATAAGTGATTTCGCAGCCGATGCGATCCGACGGAAGGGTGATCGACACTCATCACCGCAATGCGCATTGAGCTGCTTCGGCAAGACGGATCCGCTCGTCCTCAGTGCGACGGCTTGCCGTCGGCGACGGCGTCGCGAATTTCCTTGTCCGACATGCCGGTGATGATCCGTTCGACTTCCGTCACGGTTGTCGTCTTCGGGTCGATGTCGTCGGCGACCACCTTTCCCCGGCGCATGACGACGATGCGGTCCACCACCTGGAAGACGTGATGGATGTTGTGCGCGATGAAGATGCAGGAATGCCCGGAATCGCGGGCGCTGCGCACGAAGCTTAGCACCCCTTGTGTTTCGGCGACGCCGAGATTGTTGGTCGGCTCGTCGAGGATGATGAGGTCGCTGTCGAAATGCATGGCGCGCGCGATCGCCACCGCCTGGCGCTCGCCGCCGGAGAGCGAGCCGATCGGCGTGGTCGGTGGGATGTTCTTCGAAATGCCGACCTGTTTGAGCAGGTCGCGGGCGACGTTGTTCATCGCCTCCTGGTCCATGCGGTTGAGGAAACGCGGCGGCTTGATCGGCTCGCGCCCGAGAAACAGATTGCGGGCGATCGACAGTTGCGTGACCAGCGCGGAATCCTGGTAGATCGTTTCGATGCCGTGCGCGATAGCATCGCTGGTGCTGCGCAAGGTCACCTTCTTGCCGCGGATGTAGATGTCGCCGCTGGTCAGCGGTACCGCACCCGACAAGACCTTGATCAGCGTCGACTTGCCCGCGCCGTTGTCGCCGAGCAGGCCGACGATCTCCCGCTCGTTGACATGGAAATTCGCGTCCTCAAGCGCCTGCACGCGGCCGTAGGACTTGCGGATGTTCTGCATGCGGATCAATGGCTCGGCCATGGTTCAAGTCCCTGCCTGATGCCGGCGTTCCAGCCATGAGTGTAGCGCCATCATGCCGAGGATGATCGCGCCGATGAAGATATTGTAGGCAAGACCGGGCACGCCGATCAGCACGATGCCGTTGCGCATCACGCGCAGGATCAGGATGCCGAGCACGGTGCCGATGATGGTCCCGCGTCCGCCGGTCAGCGCCGTGCCGCCGATCACCACCATGGCGATGACTTCGAGTTCGTAGCCGGTGCCGCTGTTGGGATTGGCGGCCGACGTGCGCAGCGAGGAGATCACGCCGGCCAGCGAGGCCATGAGCGACGACAGCACGAACAGGCCGATCTTGACGCGGTTGACGTTGACGCCGCGGGCACGCGCCGCATTGGGATTGCCGCCCGCCGCCTGGATCCAGTTGCCGGTCCGGCTTTGCGTCAGCACATAGCCGAGCGCGATCGCCGCGGCGATGAACCAGAACAGCGACATATAGATGCGGAACGGCCCGATGAAGAAGTCGCCGACCAGCGCTTCCGCCAGCCAACTGCCCTCGGCGCTCCAGGTGCGCTGCGGAAAACCGTCGGTGATGAAAAGTGCGCTGCCGCGCACCACGAGCAGCATGCCGAGCGTCACCAGGAAGGACGGGATCTTGAGTTGCGTGACGAACCAGCCGTTGACCAGGCCGATCAAGGCGGCGACCACCAGCGCGACGACGAAGCCCATCTCCAGCGAGGTGACGCCGCCGTTGAACAGCGTCCACATCAACACCGGCGAGAAGCCGAACAGGGATCCGACCGACAGGTCGAATTCGCCTGATGTCATCAGCAATGTCATCGCAAGTGCGATCAAGCCGAGCTCGACCGTGAAGGCCAGGGTATTGGAGATGTTCTGCGGCGACAGGAAGTCGTGGTTGAAGCCCCAGAAAACGCCGATCTCGACGACGAGCAGCACGAAGGGACCGAATTCAGGCCGCGCAATCAGGCGTTGGACAAGCGAATGATTTTCCACTGGGAACCCGCGACATGGTTGGAACGGGCCGCGATCTCCACCGCCTTGGATGGATAGTCGCGGCGCGGGGAGGATATCTGGCGCCGCGTGCCGGATGGGCGCGGCGCCAGGGGATCGCGGGTTATTTGCCGGACAGGATCTTGTCGTAGATGCCGGCGGTGTCCTTCTCATAGAGCGCGCCGGTGATGACGTTGAAGCCCGGAGGAATGCCTGACGCCGCCATATTGGCGAGCGACAGCGCGACATAGCTGGTCGCCTGCGGATCCTGCCACTGGCCGGCATTGACGTAGCCGTTCAGAACCTCCTGGGTGGTGTCGAGCGAGTTGCCCCAGCCGACGACAGGGATTTCGCCCGGCTTGACGCCGACCTGGTCGAACACCCGCTTGATCGAGCCGGTGACGAGGTCGCCCAGGCCGATAATGGCTTTGACCTTGCCCTTGTGGGCGGTGAGGTAGTCGACCATGCGGTTGATCACTTCGGCCTGGTCGAGCGTCGCTTCGGTCACCTCATAGGTGATGCCGAGCGGTCCGAAGACGCTCTTAATGCCTTCCTCTTCCTGGACGCCATAAGTAGCGCCGGGAACCTCGACCGGCATCCAGACGAAGTCGCCCTTCTTCACCAGGCCCTTGTCGACCAAATACTGCGCCCAATGCTTTCCGAAGGTGACGTTGTCGCCGCCGACATAGGCATTGAAATTGGCTTTTGGATCGGGCGTGTTGAAGTTGATGATCGGGATGTTGGCCGCGCGAGCTTCCTTGACGATCTCGACGAGGCTGCCCGGATCGGGGCTGGTGGTGACAATGCCGTCGGCCTTGGCCGAGAGGGCGGCACGAACCGCTTCCTGCTGGGAGGCGACGTCGCCATTATGGAACGAGGTGTTGACGGTATTGCCGGTATCCTTGGCCCACTGCTTGGCGCCGGCCAGGAAGTAGGTCCAGACCGGGTCGGCAGGGCCGCCATGCGAAATCCAGTAGAAGGTCTTGGCCTGCGCGGCTGCCGGAATGAGCGTCAGCGCGACCAGCAGGCCGTAAAGCGCAAGTCTCAGTCTTGTCAGCATTTGATTTCCTCCCGGTTGAAGATGATCCGTCTGTTGTTCCGGCATCGGCCGGAGTGCGTCTTTGCCAGCGCCGCTCGGAAGCCTCAGAGCATTCCCTTTTTCGACGGATGGCAAGCCTCCATCTGCAGATGTAGTTGGCGCCTGACGCGACGCCATCAACGGTCCCATCAGATTGCATCAGTCGGGGTGATTTTTCAGGAGCGGTCGGATCATCGGCGGCGAGGCCCAGCCGCTGTGTCCGGCGTGCCAGTGGGGTCGCGGCCGGATCAGCCAGTCGATCGACAAGGCGAGCATTGGCGGAGCACCGGTGGTGAAGGCGGCCCGGATGGCATCCAGGCCAAGCAAGGTCATGGCGTCTTGGATATATTCTAGATCAGATCGGCCTTTGCCAGATCGCGCATGAGATGGCTGGCGCCGTAGGTCCAGTGCGGGCAGTCGGGGGACAGCCGCACCCGGTTGACCAGCGCGCCGAATTTTTCCGACGAGATGGTGACGATGTCCCCGACCTTGTGGGTAAACCCCTTGCCCTTCTCGCCGCGGTCCTTCGACGGCACGAACATGGTGCCCAGATACAGCGCCAGCCCGTCCGGGTACTGGTGGTGCGGCCCCATCGCGGCGGCAATGAGCTCTTCGGGCGAACGGCTGATCTCGGCCATCGAGCTCGCGCCCTCCAGCGAAAAGCCATCCTCGCCCGCGACCTTGAGGCGCACCACGGCACGCTTCACGTCGTCGATCGAAAAGGTGTCGTCGAACAGGCGGATAAAGGGTCCAAGCGAAGCCGAAGCATTGTTGTCCTTGGCCTTGCCGAGCAGCAGCGCGGAGCGACCTTCGACGTCGCGCAGGTTGACATCGTTGCCGATGGTGGCGCCGACGATTCTGCCGCTTGAGGCGGCGATCATGGCGATCTCCGGCTCCGGATTGTTCCAGGTCGACACCGGGTGCAGGCCGACATCGGCGCCGAAGCCGACCGAGGCCATCGGCTGGCACTTGGTGAATATCTCGGCATCGGGGCCGATGCCGACTTCCAGATATTGCGACCAGGCACCGCGCGCGATCAGCTTGGCCTTGATCTCCATCGCCTCCGGCGAACCGGGCTTGAGCTTCGACAAATCGTGGCCGATCAGCCCGGCAATGTCGGCGCGGATGGCGTCCGCCTTTTCCGCCGAGCCACGCGCTTGTTCCTCGATCACCCGCTCCAGCAGGCTGACGACGAAGGTTACGCCCGACGCCTTGACCGCCTGAAGGTCGACCGGGGAGAGGAGATAGGGTTTTGCCGGATCGCGCCCGTCTGCAAAACTATTGGCCGCGATGTCGTCGAGCGAGCCGATCGGCTTGCCCTTGGCCGAACGCACATGCCCTGCCGGATCGGCCACCTCGCAGATGTCCCGCACCGTCGGCGCCGCGCTCGACGTGATGTCGAAGACGGTGCCGTCACGCACCGTGACCACCAGGGGATGGGGCACAGCCGGTGATCGAGCGCGGCCGAGAAAGACGCCATCGTCAGGCAGGAATGTCATGTTTGTCATTGCACTCTCGTCATTACGCAGGATGATTCGATGTTATGAGGAGCGCATGGCCTCTTCAAGCCGACACGCCCTGAAGCAGCATGTGCCAAGCGACAGACGATCAACGGAAACGGCCTTTGCCACCATGCCGCGGCGCCGCTTCGCGACTTCCGATTTGGCGCTACAGCTATCCCAACGTAACCGCAAATGCGCGCTTGTCGATCCGCCTTTTTCCAGCGTGGTTAGGCCGCTGCCCTGATGGGCGTCCGCCACATGTAGCTTCGGCGGCGAGAATTTCGATATCCTCTTCGTCGCTTCGGCGCGGTTTACGATGAGCGAGACAGATTTGCAGGCAAACCCGCAGGAGGGCGGGTTGTTCGCGGTGCGCGCATGCGTCCGACGCACACCGACCAGACGGTTCGGATGAGATTACCTGACTGACACGTCGAGAACGGCAGGCTTGCCAGGTCGGCTACAGCTTTTCGACCATACCCGGGCAAAGCCCGGTCGTTCCGGCAGTCGCTGGAGCGTTGACACGACCGGTTCAGGAAGGCCGGATTCTGCTTGACAGTTTCACGAATATGAAAAACTCTTAGCCAATTTCAAAAATTGGTGGGGCAGGTCGATGTCGGCCTTAGTTGCAGCACAAGCGCCAGAGGCCCGGTCTTCATCGGGCTTCCGGCTCGCCATGCTGTTGCCGGGGGCGCTGGTCACTTTCCTGCTGATCCTGTTCGCGCTTGGCCTGGTGCTGTTCCTCGCTTTTCGCGGCAATGACGGCTCGCTGCTCGGCGTCGGGCTGACCGTCGAGAACTTCGTCACCGTGGCCACCGATCCGCTCTACTGGACGGTGACGCTGCGTTCGTTGGTCATCGCCGGCCTTGTGACGCTGGCAACCGTCGCCACCGCCTATCCCGTCGCCTACTATCTTGCCTTCCATGCCGGGCCTCGGCGCGGCCTGCTCTTGTTCCTGGTGACGCTGCCATTCTGGACCAGCTATCTCCTGCGCGTCTTTGCCTGGAAGATCGTACTCGCCTATAACGGCGTCCTGAACTCGGCGCTGATCGAAAGCGGCATCTGGTCGGAGCCGACACTGGCCTTTCTCAACACGCCGGCCGCTGTGGTCGTCACGCTCGCCCACGCCTATGCGCCCTTCGCCATCCTGCCGATCTATGTGGCGCTGGACACCATCCCGAAATCGCTACTCGAGGCTGCTTCCGACCTCGGCGCGCGACCGTTCACCGCGTTTCGCCGCGTCGTGCTGCCGAATTCGATGCCGGGCGTGCTGGCGGCCGCGCTCGTCGTCTTCGTGCCGACGGTCGGCGATTATGTCACGCCGGCCATGGTCGGCGGCCCGGCAAGCACCATGATCGGCACGCTGATCCAGTCGCAATTCGGCAAGGCTAATGATTGGCCGTTCGGCGCGGCTCTTTCGGTCTGCGTCATGCTGGTCATCCTCGTCGTGGTGCTGGTCGCGCGCGGCGCCGACCGCAGATTTGGCAGCCGCGCATGAAAGCCGACCGCGCCGGCACGAAACGGGATGGCCGCTGGCTCGGCCTCTACGTGCTTGCCTATCTGGTGTTCCTCTATCTGCCGGTCCTGCTGATCCCGCTGTTTTCCTTCAACGACTCCATCCAGGCGGCATTTCCGCTGCAGGGATTCACGTTGCAATGGTATGCGACGCTCTACGGCAATCCGGCGCTGTCCGGCGCGCTCCTGAACAGCCTCGTCATCGGCGCCATCGCCGCTTCCGGTGCAACACTGTGCGGCATCACCGTGTCCTATATGGACCTCTATGGCCGCTCGCCGCTTGCCGCCACCATAAGCGCCATAGCCCGGCTGCCGATCCTCATCCCCGGCGTCATCGTCGGCATATCGTTGCTGATCCTGATCAACCTCATCGGCCTCGGGCCGTCGCGCGTCGCCATCGTGCTCGGCCACATACTGGTGGCTTTGCCGACGACCGTCGTCGTCATGCGCAGCCGTTTCGCCGCCATCCCCAGGACGGTACGCGAGGCGGCGCTCGACCTCGGCGCCTCCGACTGGACGACGTTCCGGCGCATCATGCTGCCGCTCAGCCTGCCCGCGGTGCTGTCGGCCTTCATGCTGGCCTTCCTGATCTCCTTCGACGAGTTCATCGTCGTCTTCTTCCTTGCCGGCACAGAGCCGACCCTGCCGCTTTACATCTGGAGCCAGCTGCGCTTTCCCCGCTCGCTGCCGACCGTCATGGCGCTGGGGACGGTGATCCTGGCCGCATCCTTCATCATCGCCGGCACCGCCGAGATCCTGCGCCATCGCGGACTCGGTGCCGCGCGCCGCAATCCAGCCTGACCACAACAATGAGAGGAGAACGAAAATGACATTCCACCTGGCATCGATAACCGGACACAAGGCTCGCGCCGGCCTCGCCGCGCTGGCGCTCGCTTTGTCGTCGACAGTGGCGCTGGCCGCCGAGAAGCTGCAATACTTCACCTGGTCGGGTTACGAACTGCCCGACTTCAACAAGAGCTTCCTCGCCGCGCACCCCGATGGCGTCGAGGCCTCGATCTTCGGCGACGACGACGATGCCTTCACCAAGGTCAAGGCCGGTTTCCGGCCTGACATTGCGCATCCCTGCTATGACAAGGTGGCGCGCTGGAACAAGGAAGGCCTGCTGCAGCCGATCGACACCAAGCGCATCAAGAACTGGGATTCGATTTTCCCCGTGTTCAAGAACCTGCCCGATCTGCAGGCCGGCGACGGCAAGGTGTGGATGGTGCCGTGGGACTGGGGCAACACCTCGATCCTTTACCGCACGGATCTGGTGAAGAACCCGGAAGCGAGCTGGAACCTGCTGTGGGACAAGCAATATGCCGGACGCATGGCGACGATCGACGCCGTGCATGACACGCCGATCGTCGCCGCGCTTCTGGCCGGCGTCAATCCGTTCGACATGGCGCCCGCCGAGATGGACAAGGTCGCGGCAAAGCTGCGCGAACAACGCCCGCTGCTGTCGAGCTACACCACGGACATGACGTCGGTCGAGCAGGCGCTGGCCAGCGGCCAGCTTGTCGCCGCCATGACCTGGAATGCGTCTGCCACCTCGCTGAAGAAGCAGGGCGTGCCGGTCGAGTTCATGAAACCGAAGGAAGGCATGCTGACCTGGGCCTGCGGCTTCGTGATGCTGAAGGACGCCAAGAATGTCGATCTCGCCTATGATTTCATCAACAGCCGGCTGGATGCCGATTCGGGCAAATTCCTCATCCAGTCCTATGGCTATGGCAGTTCGCTGAGCACCGCCTTCGCGGGCGTCTCGAAGGAGGAACTGGAGAAACTGCAGCTGCCGTCCGATCCCGAGGTGATGCTGAAGACCACCATCTTCACCGGGCCGATGAAGCAGAACGACGATGTGGCCAAGATGTTCGAGAAAGTGAAGGCTGGGGGGTAGCTGCGGCCCTCCCTTCTCCCCCGGGGGGAACATGTCGCCGAAGGTGACGGATGAGAGGTGCACAGCTTGGCATCGACGGGGATCAGTCACCCCCTCATCCGTCGCGGCGCTGCGCGCCGATCCCCCTTCTCCGACAAGGGGGAAGGCAACGACAACGAGGACCCACGAATGGACATGCTGGACGAACCGGCCGAAAAACCCAAGGACGATGCCGATGTTCGCGTCGGCCGGCGCGTGCGGGCGCTAAGGCTGGAGCGGCGGCTGTCGCTGGCCGAACTGGCAGCCAGGGCAGGTGTGTCGATCGGCGCCCTGAGCCAGATCGAGCGCGGAATGTCCTCGCTGCGCGTCAAGGTGATCTGGCCGCTCGCCGCCGCCCTCGACATCGAGCCTTCGGCGCTGATCGCCGATGGCGACGAGGCCGTCAACGATCTCTATTGCGTGCGCGCCGACAAGCGGCGCTCCATTCCCGTCAAATCGGAAGGCATTGCCAAGGCACTGCTGTCGCCGCCGGGTGCGACGCTGACCGGCATGCTGGTGACGGTGGAGGCCGGCGGCGGCACGGCAGAAGCCTATGCCCATGCCGGTCATGAATTCGGCTATGTGCTTTCGGGCGAGGTCGAACTGGTGGTGGACTCGACAAGATACGGGCTGAAGATCGGCGACAGCTTTGCCTTCAAGAGCACGCTGTTGCATGCCTTCCGCAATCCCGGCACCGAGCAATGCCAGATCCTGTGGGTCAACACCACGAAGCGTTCCGAGGTTCGCGATGGCACCTGATCCACTCGTCCGGTTGCAGGCGGTCTCCAAGGTCTTCCCGGGCGGCATCGTTGGGCTTGATGCCGTCGATCTCGACATTGTCAGCGGCGAGTTCATCACGCTGCTCGGACCGTCCGGCTGTGGCAAGACCACCAGCCTGCGCGTCATCGCCGGCTTCGAAAGCCCGTCGAGCGGCAGGGTCTTGCTCGACGGCCGCGACATCACGGCGCTTCGGCCTTTCGACCGGCCTGTCAACACTGTGTTCCAGGACTACGCGCTGTTTCCGCATATGGACGTCACGGAGAATGTCGGCTTCGGCCTGTCATTGCGCAAGCTGTCGGGAATCGAGCAGGCGAAGCGGGTCGGCGAAGCGTTGGACATGGTTGGTCTCGCCGACAAGCTTCGCGCCCGTGTCTCCGAATTGTCGGGCGGCCAGCGCCAGCGCGTGGCACTTGCTCGCGCCATCGTCTGCGAGCCGCGCGTGCTCTTGCTCGACGAGCCGCTGTCGGCGCTGGATGCGCATCTGCGCGAACAGATGCAGGTCGAGCTGAAGCGGCTACAGTCGCGGCTCGGCACGACCTTCGTCATGGTCACTCATGACCAGACCGAGGCTCTGTCGATCTCCGATCGCATCGTCGTCATGAACAAGGGCCGCATTGAGCAGATCGCGCCGCCGGCGACGCTCTATGACCGGCCTGCGACGACGTTCGTGGCGAGTTTCATCGGCACCATGAACCTGCTGGAGTCGCGCTTTGTCGGCCGCGATGGCGATCGGTTGCGCTTCACTGCCGGCGCTCTGCCGCTGGAGGCTGCCTCCGAAACCGGCCATGCACCGGGCGAAGGCGAGATGCGCATCATCGGCGTGCGCCCGGAGGATTTGCTGGCGGCCACCGAGGCGACCGAAGGAACCGCGCCGGCGCGGGTGAACAGCATCGTCTTCCACGGCCGTACCTTGCGGCTGCACGCTGAACTGGGGCAGGGGTTGCCGGTGGTGATCGATGCGCCGCGCAAGGCCGAGGGGTTTCAATTCAGCGTCGGCGATGTGGCGCATGTCAGCGTGCGCCGCGGCGCCAACTGCCCCATGCTGCCGACCTAGCTCCATTGAAGCTGGCAAAGTCGCCGCTGTGGGCCGGGCAGGTCTGATCGACATGTGAACAAACGACCATGGAATTAAGTAGGAATTGACTAAATTAGGAAGATATTCCTAGGTTGGTTGATGCCCGAATTGAGCACCCGACCGCGCCGAAATGTGCAAACCCTATGCCTCGCGCACGAAGTTGGGCAACTCATTCGTGTCCGATGCCGGCACTGCAACATCACCCGGCACTACCTGCCTGGCGATCTCGCGAAGCTTGTCGGTGACATTCCCTTTTGGGATGTCGAACGGCATATGCGGTGCGAGCGCTGCAAGCTTCGCGAGCTTGATGCCGACATAATTTTGCCGAGCGCTGCCGAGCGCTTGAAAATTCGCGTCAGACGCCTTGTCGAAATCCGCATGGTTCGCCGTGTGATATGGCGAGACGAAGAGTGAGGAACGCGGTTATCCCTTCAGCCAGGAACAGAGACACTTGGGCCGGGGCCTGCTGCGGAACTTGATCAGCGCGGCTGGTTTCTCAACTATTACGGGTCGTCTGGCGCCGTTCACTGCGATGTCGGCCACGGTGCTGTCAGCCAAACCTCGGTCTCCTCCGACGTGGTCAGGATAACGGGCATGGCCTTCTCATGGATCGGCGCTGCGAGGGCGTCAGGCCTGCCTGTCATGAAGGCAAATAACTCGAAGTCGCCAGATCCGCCCTTGACTTTCGAACACCCTGCCAATCGGTCCAGAAGCCGGCGAAGAAGAACAGCGGCCTGCATTCGTCACGGGCACCCCAGCAATTGCGCCGGATGTCTGTTTCTGGGGCCTTGTCGCTCGGTGTCGGGGTGGATTGCCCATGCATCCAGCATTGCGGAATTGGCTTGCGCCTGCAACCGCGCCGCTGCCCGTGCTCCTGCAATTCATTGTCACAGAGCCGCGCTGTATCAATCGTCCTGACACGTCTTGTCAGCTGTCATGCGGGCACAGGTGGCAGACGGGCAGGCTCTTCCCTAATTGCAATGCGTCGGAACAGGAGGAACACACATGACCATCACGGACATTGCCAAGGATTTCACCGAGCTCCTCAAGCAGGGCGATCACAATGGCGCCGCTGAAAAATACAATGCCGACGATATCGCCAGCTACGAAGCCATGGAGGGGCCGATGGCCGTCAGCCACGGCAAGGAGGCCCTGAGGCAGAAAAGCCAATGGTGGCAGGAAAACCACGAAGTCCACGGTGGCTCGGTCGAAGGTCCTTATGTCAACGGCGACCAGTTCGCGGTGCGCTTCACGTTTGACGTCACGCCCAAGGCCACGGGCAAGCGTGTCACGATGGACGAGGTTGGCCTGTACACGGTCAAGAAAGGCAAGATCGCGGAAGAGCGCTTCTATTACTGAGGCCGGAAATCAGGCTTTCCGATCTTTGCTTTCTTGCTGCATGTTGGAAAAATGAGCATGGCTGCCGGGGCGATCCCCTGGCCGCCATGCAAACTCAAGCTGATCGGCCACCGTGCCCCAGCCGTCGAAGAAACCCATCTCCTCATGGTTGTTCGCTGACCGAGGCCGGGCTCCTGTTGAGCCGCTCGACCACGCGCCGCCGCGTCGGGTCGGCGAGGCCACGGAAGATGCCATCGATAGCCCAAAATTCCGGTTGCGGCGCTGGCAAAGCGGGAAGGGCGGTTTTAGGCTGTGGGACAGATTCGACTGTTAACTTGAGGGTCGCGTTTTGACGATCACGATCTACGGCATCACCACTTGCGACACGGTCAAGAAGGCACGCGTCTGGCTGGAGAGCCATGACGTGGCCTATCGTTTCCACGATTTCCGCGTGGAGGGGCTGGACGCGAAGCGGCTGGACGGCTGGGTCGGCAAGGTCGGCTGGGAAAAGCTGCTCAACAAGGGCAGCACCACATTCCGCGAACTCACGGACCAGGACAAGCAAGGCCTCAATGAAAAGAAGGCCAAGGCGCTGATGCTGGCCAAGCCGACGATGGTCAAGCGACCGGTGCTGGAAATCGGCGATCGGGTTCTGGTTGGCTTCAAGCCGGAAGTTTATGAGCAGGCCGTCGGGAAGTAGGCGGAAGCGTCGCGACGTCCGATCCCTCCTCGTGGGGGAGATGTCCGGCCGGACAGAGGGGAGCGCTGTCCCGCCTGTTTGCGAAGCTCCGAGCGCCTCAACCCGCGCGCAGATACCCCGCCAGCGCCACGGCATTGTTGTGCGCCTCATCATGCGCGCCGTAAAGCAGCGTCGCCCTGCCGTGGCGCAGCAGGTCGCGCAGTCGCGTCACCGCTTCTTCATTCCGATCCAACTCGACGCGATAGCGTTTCTGGAATTCCACCCAGCGTGCGGGCTCATGACCGAACCATTTGCGGAGCTCGTCGCTCGGCGCGATCTCCTTCAGCCACAGTGCCAGCGCGGCATGCTCCTTGCTGACGCCGCGCGGCCAGATGCGATCGACCAGCACTCGCTGCCCGTCATCGGCAGCGGGCGGCTCGTAGATCCGCTTGACCATGAGGTCGAAAGCCATTCGATCTCCCTACGCCGAACCCCTCAGGCCCATTCGCCCTTGCGCATCACCGGCACACGGCGGCCGTCCTTGTGGACGCCGTCGATGTCGATCTTGTCCGAGCCGATCATCCAGTCGATGTGGATGAAACTCTTGTTGCCGCCGCGCGCGGCGATCTCGTCCTGGCTGAGCGAGGCGCCGTCGACGAAGCATTTGGAATAGCACTGGCCGAGCGCGATGTGGCAGGCGGCGTTTTCGTCGAACAGCGTGTTGAAGAACAACAGGCCGCTAGCCGAGATCGGCGAGGAATGCGGTACCAGCGCCACTTCGCCGAGACGCCGCGCGCCTTCGTCCGTGTCGAGCACCTTCTTAAGCACATCCTCGCCCTTCGAAGCCTTGGCCTCGACGATCCTGCCTTCTTGGAAACGCACCGAAATCTCGTCGATCAGCGTGCCTTGGTATGACAGTGGCTTGGTCGAGGAGACATGGCCCTCGACGCGCCTGGCATGCGGCGTGGTGAAGACCTCCTCGGTCGGGATGTTGGGATTGCAGGTGATGCCGTTCTTGGCGGTCGAGGCGCCGCCCATCCATTCATGGCCATCCGCCAGCCCGACCGTCAGGTCGGTGCCCGGTCCGGTGAAATGCAGGGCGTGGAAATTATGGCCG
>NZ_PNOT02000156.1 GCF_002879535.1 Mesorhizobium intechi | reverse complement strand
GAGATGGCCGTGGCGGCGGTTGCGCCTGTCGGCGGCATCATCTCTGTTGGCATTGACGTCGAGCCCGCCGAGCCCTTGCCGGACAACATTTTCGCGATCGTTGCAATCGGCGCGGATCGGGCCGGCGCGGCGGACCGGCGGCTTGCCGGCCGCATCCTGTTTGCCGCCAAGGAGGCGGTCTACAAGGCAGCCTATCCGCTCGATCGCGAGGTGCTGGGCTACGAGGATATCGCCGTGGACCTCGGTGCAGGCCGCGCGACGACCAAGACCGGCCGCAAGGTCAGCCTCGCCTACTGCGTCGCCCCGCGCGTGGTCGTGTTGGCGTTTGTCGGCGAATAGCGCGGTCTATTCGCCCACAATCTCCCGATAGGTCCTCACCGCGCCGTCCTGGCCGCGTATGCGCCAGGTGTGCTCATTGCGGTCCTCGATGGGACATGGCCCGAGCGGCACCTTGCCGCCGCCTTCCGGCAGGTCGAGCACGTAGACAGGGTTGCAGATGCCCGACAGGCGCGCCCTCAGCGCTTCGACCAGCGCCTGGCCCTGCGCGATCGTGGTGCGCCGGTGCGCCATGCCGCGCGCCAAGTCGCCATGGTGCAGGTAATAGGGTTTTACCCCGAGCCGGTACATCAGCTCGCGGCACAGCTCCTCCAGCACTTCGACCGTGTCGTTGACGCCCTTGAGCAAAACGCTCTGGTTGAGCAGCACGAAGCCCGCCTGCCGCATGGTGCGGCATGCCACCTCGGTCGCGGGCGTGATCTCCCGCGCGTGGTTGAAATGCGTGACGACGGTGACCATCAGCCGGCCCTGCAGGGCAGCGACCAGCTCGGATGTGATGCGCGACGGCAGCGCCACCGGCACCCGCGTGTGGATGCGCAGGAGCCGCACATGCGGGATGGCCTCGATGCGCGCGAAGATTTCGGCCAGGGCCTTGTCGGGCAGCGACAGCGGGTCGCCGCCGGTCAGGATCACTTCGCGGATCTCGGGATGATCGGCGATATAGGCCAGCGCTGGCTCCAGCGCCTCGCGCGTATAGCCGCGGCCGATCGACGTCAGCGATTCCTTGCGGAAGCAGAACCGGCAATAGACCGCGCACTGATAGGTCGGAAACAGCAGCACCCGATCGGCATGGCGATGCGTCAATCGCGGCACCGGGCTGAACGCATGGTCGGCGATCGGATCGCCAAGCTCGCCTTCCGTCTCCCCCAGTTCGTCCGGCGAAGGGATGACCTGCGCGCGGATCGGATCGGCCGGGTCGTTCCAGTCGATCAGGTCGAGATAGGCTTTTGGCGCACGCACCTTGTGCAGCGCGGCGGCAGCTTGAGCGGCTGCGCGCTCGGCCGGCGACAGCGGCAGGCGATCAAGGTCGCGCACATGGCGCACGCCCTGGCGGACATCGTCCTGCCAGTCGGGGGCGCGGGCTGCATCTTTAAGGTCGGTCATCGCGGGTCTCGCAGTGGTCGCGCGGACCTATCTGCCGGATCGGCGGCGCGGTCAACCATCGTCGCGGAGCCAATGCCGCGCCCTGCGGCGCCGGCCCTCTGGCTTGCCGGCCATCTCCCCCGCGAGCGGGGAGATTGGCAGCTTCGCCGCCGGCTCTTCTCTCATACCTTCTTATAGCTTCGGAGATTGGCGAAGGCTGTCGCGCCATCCGACCTCCCCCTTGTGGGGTTGAGGAGTGATCCGCAAACCGTTCGGAAAGCCGATTGCTCAGCTTTGCGAACGGCGAACGGCCGGCAAGCCAGGGGAGCGCCGTATGGCGCCGGCCCCTGCCGTTCAGCGAGCCTTTACCCAGCCAGCTTACCCCTCGCCGCCATGGCCACGAAAGCACTTTCGACCGTCTCGAACCTCAGCTCCGGATAGAGCACACCCGCCTCCGGCGTGTCCGTCTCGTGCGCGGTCTCGCCACGGATCCAGAACGCCCTCAGCAAGCCGAGGCCGGGGACTGCCGCGATCAGCGCCTCCAGCTCCTCCGCGCTCATATTCACGACGCGCGGCGAGCGGCCGCTGATCCGACGCCACAGATCGATCATCTGGCCTTGCGTGATCCTGTTCCGCGCGATGCGGATTTCGCGGCGGACGGCGTTGGGGTCCT
The DNA here is from genome assembly GCF_002879535.1 of Mesorhizobium intechi. GTDB lineage: Bacteria > Pseudomonadota > Alphaproteobacteria > Rhizobiales > Rhizobiaceae > Mesorhizobium > Mesorhizobium intechi. Next base: position 47,090 of record NZ_PNOT02000156.1, on the reverse strand, counting down.
CCAGCGCGCGCATGGTGATGGCGGCGATGTCCTTCTCGCTGACGAAGGTCGCCGGCACGGTGCCGTCGCCATAGAGCGTCACCTCGTCGGGAGGCAGGGGTGTCGAACCGAAGCGTGTCAGGTCGCCCAGCGTCGCCACCCAGGTGGAGAAGAAGCCGTTGGTGTAGATCACCGTATAGGGCAGATCTGCCTCCCTCACCGCATCGAACACGGTCCTCTTGATGTCGAGCGGTGCGATCGTGCCGGGTGCGGCAGCGGCAAAGTCAAGGCCGAAGCCGGCGGACGGCACGAAGCGGGAGACGCCGACATCCCTGACGGCGCGAACTAGCGTCGTCTCGCTGGCCGAACCGACATGCACCGAACTGATGACGCGGTCGACCTTGCCGACGGCGCGCACAAGGCTGTCATAATCGTCGAGATCGCCGACATGCACCGTGGCGCCCAATTCCCTGAGCGGCCGCATCCGCTCTTCATTGCCTGAAGTGGCTGCCCGAACCAGGACATGCAAGCTGTCGCCATTGCGCGCGCTCGCCTTGGCCATTTCGCTGCCCAGCAGGCCCGTCGCGCCGATGATCAGGGTGGCGGTCATTGTCCCCTCCCGTTGCCCAGAATTCCATTGCTGGGGATCGAACCGTCCCAGTCGCGCTCCAGGCCGATGTCCTGCAGGCGGCGGTCGGAAAACCGGGAAATCCGGTGCAGCACGCGGCGGCGCTCGAATGCCGCCGTGCCGCGCATGGCAAGGCCGCTCATCGCGGCGCCGATGGCTCCAAAGGTCAAGGTCATTGTCTTCTCCTATCGTCGTCAGGGCGCGAACGTGCCGATGCCGCCCGTCGGGCAAGCATGACGATCGCTCACACGTTTCATTGGCCTTTCAACGCATCAGGGGAACCCGAAGGGTTGATGTCGATGCGCGGTACGCCATGATATTGAGCATTTCCGGACTGGACGACAAACGACTCTTTGTGCAAGATTTGTGAGTAGCGCTCACAGGTCGAGATCATGCCGCGCAGATTGCCGCCCCTCACCGCCCTGCCCGCTTTCGACGCCGCCGCACGGCATCTGAGTTTCTCCAAGGCGGCCGACGAGCTCAACGTCACCCATGGCGCGGTCAGCCGCGCCGTCCGCAACATCGAGGACCGGCTGGGTATACAGCTGTTCGATCGGGGAACGCGATCCGTGCGCCTGACCGCCGTGGGCGCGGCCTATGCGCTCGAGGTCGGCAAGGCGCTCGACCAGATTGCTGCCGCCACCATCGCCGCCACGCCCGACCGCTCGACGCGCATCCTGAACGTCTCGACGTCGGACGGCTTCGCCGGCCGCTGGCTGGTGCCGAGGCTGCATCGCTTCCACCGCGCGAATGCCGATATCGACGTGCGGCTGGCGACCTCGGGCATGCTGGCCGATTTCGTCAGCGACGGCATCGACATCGCCATCCGCTACGGCAAGGGCGGCTATGCCGGCGTGACGGCGGAATTTCTCGCCGACGAGGAGGTCTTCCCGGTCTGCAGCCCGGAACTGCTGCAAGGCGAGCGTCCGCTGCGCCGGCCCGGGGACCTGAGGCACCACAAATTGATCCATGACGCCTTTCGCATCGACTGGGCGACATGGCTGCAAAAGGCCGGTGTCGACGGCATCGACCCCAAGCGCGGCGTGCGCTTCGATTCCGCCACCTTCGCCGTCGAGGCCGCCGTGCATGGCGAAGGCGTGCTGCTCGGCCGCAGCGCGCTGGTCTCCGCCGACCTTGCGGCGGGGCGGCTGGTGCGGCCCTTCGACCTCGCGCTGAAATCGGCGGCCAGCTACTACCTCGTCTATCCGGAAGGCGCGCTGCGCCAGAAGAAGATCAAGGCGTTCCGCGACTGGCTGTTTGCCGAGGTCGCGGCTGACTGGGTCGGGATGCCCGGGAAGAATTGAGGGCGAAGAGACCCGCCTACGCTTTTGGCCAACCAACCAAGGCCAGCCGCAACAAACTCTCGGCCGTGGCGACGATCGCCTCCTCGGCCGGGCGCGGCGTCCAGCCAAGCCGTTGTGTCGCCTTTTCGCTGGTGGCGTCCATCATCACGCCGAGATGCCTGGCCAGCATCCTCGTCGTCGGATCGCCACGCAGCGCCAGCAGGCGGATCACCCAATTGGGAATCTCCCTGGTCGGCACCTTGGCTGCCGCCGCGCCCATCCTGCGCCGCAGCACTTTAGCAACATCCGCCATCCACAGGCTGTGGCCCGAAATGCCGATGAAGCGCTCGCCCTTGGCCGCATGGCTGGTCATCGCCAGCAGGTGCAGGTCGGCCAGGTCGCGCACGTCGACATAGCCTGAGTTGACGCGGGGACAACCGGGCATGCCGTCCATCAGCCGCTTGATCAGCCCGATCGAATGCGAGAAGTCGGCGGCGAGCACCGGGCCGAGCACGGCGACCGGATTGACGACGGAGAGTTCGAGGCCGCCGCCCTCGCGAGCGATGAAATCCCAGGCGGCGCGCTCCGACAGCGTCTTCGATCTCTGGTAAGGCGCGACGGCACCGCTGAGATCGGACCAGTCGGTCTCGTTGAACGGTCGTGTCTGCGGCGCATGACCCATGGCGACAGCGCCGATGGCCGAAGTCAGCACCACGCGTTTTACGCCGGCCTCGCGCGCGGCCTTGAGCACCCGCAGCACGCCGTCGACGGCGGGCCTCACCCAATCCTCCTCGCGCGTCTGGCTGCCGGACGGCGTCGGCGATGCGCCATGCATGACATAGGCGCAGCCGGCGACCGCGTCCGCCCAGCCGACGTCCGCAGTGAGGTCGGCGGCGACGAAGGACAGCCGATCGCCGGGCTCGGCGCCACCTTCCCTGAGCATCGCGCGCACCTCGGCTTCGCGCTCGAGCGAACGCACCGTCGTGCGCAGGCGATAACCGGCGTCGAGCAGCTTCAGCATGCAGTGCGATGCAATGAAGCCTGAGCCCCCGGTCACCAGCACCAGTTCGTCGTTCATGTCAGTCTCCTGATGTTCGTTGGTCATCAGCTAGGCTGAGCAGTTCGGATTGTGAATGCTTGAAAATCCGCATAAGTTGCGCGAAAGTACGAAAATGACCGGCGATCCCTTCTCCGACATCCTTAAATTCACCAGCGCGCAAACCATGGTAACAGGCGGCTTCACCGCCGGCGGGCCATGGGCGCTGCGCTTTCCGGCGCCCGAAAAAATCAAATTCTTCGCCGTGGTGAAGGGCAGTTGCTGGATCCGCCTCGAGGGCGAGGACGAGCCGGTGCATGCGCAAACGGGAGACGTGCTGCTTTTGGCATCGCGGCGCGCCTTCATCCTCGCCAGCGACCTGTGCGTGCCGCCGCTCGACGCCATGGCGGTGTTCTCCGGTTGCAGGATCGCCCAACTCGGCGACGGCAAGGATTTCACGCATATTGGCGGCCACGTGCTGCTCGACCAGGCGAGCGGGCGGCTGCTGGCCGACGTCTTGCCGCCATGGATACACATCCACGCCTCGTCGCCGCAAGCGACGGTCCTACGCTGGATCCTCGAGCAGCTGGTGCACGAGCAGGCGGATGGTCAGCCGGGCGCCAGCCTTGCCTCGGCGCAGCTCGCTCAATTGCTGTTTATCCAGGTGTTGCGGGCGCATCTGCAGACATCGAGCCTGATGCCCGCCGGCTGGCTGCGCGCGCTCGCCGACCCGCGCCTGGCACCGGCGCTGCGGCTGATGCATGGCGACCCCAGCCGCGACTGGCATCTGGAGGAACTCGCCAGGGCCGCCGCCATGTCGCGCACCAGTTTTGCCGCCCATTTCAGGCAGACCGCCGGGGTCGCGCCGCTGACCTACCTGACGCAATGGCGCATGCATCTGGCCGAGCGCGCCTTGCGCGAGGAAGATACCCCGGTGGCGGTGCTTGCGCGCTCCCTTGGCTATACCTCGGAAAGCGCCTTCAGCAATGCCTTCAAGCGCGCTACCGGCACCGCGCCCAAGCGATATCGAACCGCAGGGAAAGCCGAACGGTCGGATGACGCCGAAGCGCGGTCGCTGAGCCTGGTATCCTGAAAAATCAGGAGAGGCGGATGCCCGGGACAGGTGAACAGCGCGGGACTGTCCACCTGTCTCGGGCCTGATGCATGCCCGGAAAAGCGGGCATCGATTTTCAGGGAACTGACATGCCTTGAAAGACCCCGTGCACAGAGTGGACGTTTGGTATCCTCGGCGACCAGTCGTCATATCACGGGTGTCGACCAAGGCTGGCCCTACTCCTTGGCGCGATAGGCTTCCGGGATGACGAATACTTCGTTGGCCCGGCCATGGCCGCCGCCCTCGCCGACGCCGCTGTCGGCGCTCTATCGGCGGAACCGCCAGCTCTCGCCGCCTGCGCGTTTTCCCCGATTGGGCCGCATGCACCTTCACCGATGCCGACCTGTAGGGACGCGGCCATCGTCCGTGTCCAGCATGGGTATCTCGCCGCCATCGACCCCGACGAAACCGTAGGTATTGAAGCAAAATAGCGGTATTCTGCGTCGGGTCTTGGGATAAGCGGATGGATTTCAGCACGGGCCATGGCTACCTCCTCATCGGCGGCCTCATCCTGGTCGGCACCGGGTTGCTCATCCTGTCGCTGATCGTCAATCTTCGCGTTGCCCACAGCGTGCGCAACGACGTGCGCCATCGCGAAAAGCTGCTCGAATATTACCGCAACATCTTTTCACAGCTGGGCGTGATCCTGATCGGCATCGGCGTGTCGCTGTTCATCTTCTTCTTCCAGCAGAACTATCAGGACCAGCGCCGACGCGAGACCGAGCTGCAGCAGGTTCTCGCCAAGCTCGCCGCGCGCATTGCCCGGGGCGCGCCGGTCATGCAGTCGCTGGAAGAATTCGACGAGTTGCTCGATGAAGGCGGGCCCTATCTGAGCCCCCAACTCGGCGGCAAGAACACCGCCGTCAGCGTCCATGGGACAGAGCTCGGCAAACAGGCGGCCAGGATCCTGCTTGTCGAGCGCGACGTCGATCTCGCGGACTTCGAGGTGCTGAACTTGTCGCGCGATTTCGAATCCTCCTTCGTCGTCAACGACCTCGATTCCAGGCTTTGGTTCGACATCGTGCGCGACGAGAGCGAGATCAAATACGCCACCACCCAGCTCGCGCTCGACTACAAGGACCTACGGGACACGATCGGCGGCGATCCGCCAGAGGCAGTGGTCGCCGACCCGGAAAAGGAGCGCCGGGTCAAGCGGGAGGTGCTCGACATCTTCTACGATGCCGATCTGCTGCGCCAGCGCGCCAGGCAGCATCTGGCCCGCGCCTGCTGGCTGTTCAGCCAGGGGCGCGGCTTCGTCGGCGCCGCCCCGGTCAATGCGATCGAGGCCGATGCCAGGTCGCATCAGGAGTGGCTCGATCGGTCGAAACCCTTTCTGACGCAGGCGAAGTCGGGCAACAGCGATTGCTTTACGCTGCTCCGGTACGGCCAGCGGTCATGAGCCGCGAGCAGCGGGCAAGGCCCGCCACTGTGTGACAAGCCAATCGCTGTCAAACACCGGGTTGGCGCCGGAAGCGGACCGTCGGATTCCGGCGCCTCCGGTTACCCCGCTTTGCTTAGCTGGAGTTCGTCGCCAAGCGCGCGCTCTTTGGGATCGATCGAACCCAAATTCTTGACAACCCGGAACCGACCACCCTGCGCCTGCGCGATGTACATGTTCATGCGAACATGGTGCTGGCCGGGGACCATTTCGGCCGGGCCACCCGGTCCCTCGTCGATGCGAGCGTGATCGAGCGCTCGGATGACGGGATCCCGCTCGGCACTGCCCGCTTCCTTCACCGCCGCTTCCCACATCTTGATCGCCCGGTAGTGCCCGGTGCATCCGCTGCCCGCGGTCAGTGTAGCCCCACCCGGGAAGCGTTCACCATAGCGGCGCAACAGCGCACGACCGAACGGCTCGTCGAGTTCCTGGTAGTAGTCGAGGCAGCTGTAGAGGCCTTCAATCTGATCGGACGGCACCAGATTGAAGAAGTTCTCGTCGAAGTAGGTGCAGACGATCTTGCCGCCGCGTTTGCCGAAACCGGCCTTGTGCAGCTCCTCGAGGAATGGCGTCAGGCCCGGCGGGACGATGGTGTTGAAGACCACGTCGGTGCCGCTTGCCATGATCTGTTGCACCGTCCGGCGGAAATCGACGGTGTCCAGCGGAAAATACTCCTCGCCGACGATCTCGCCGCCATTGGCGCGCACCGCCCGGCTCGCCGCCTTGTTCAGCAAATGGGGCCAGATGTAATCGGCCGACGGCAAATAGAACCGCTTCGCGCCGGTGCTGTTCATGAGCCATGGTATCAGCGGCTCGACCTGCTGGGCGGGTACGGGCCCGGTGCAGAAGATAAGGGGATCGTTTTCCTGTCCCTCATACTGCTCTGTATAGATGTAGAGCGTCCTGCCACGGGTGACCGCCTCGCTCTTGATGGCCAGGCGGGTCGAACTGTAGATGCCGCCGACGACCACGTCGACCTTGTCGACGTCGACCAGTTTCGCAGCCTTCGCCTTGGCAACGCTGTCCGTGGTCTCGCCATCCTCGATGACGAGTTCCACCGGCCGGCCGAGGAGGCCGCCATTGGCGTTGATATCGTCGACGAGCATGGTGGTGAGGTTCGCATTTGCGACGCCCATGAAAGACAATGGGCCGGTGAGTTCGGCGATAAGGCCGATCTTGATGGGTTTCGGATCCATTTTGATTTCTCCAAATCTGGGGTTTGGTCCTCTGGCGATTGTCGGCGCGCGCCGCCGGCCGGCGGCAGGCGGCGCTCGGCGCGGGACTCAGGCCTCGTAATGGCCGAGCAGCAGTGCCGCCTGCGGCTTGCCGACATGGCCGGCTTCCTGCAGGATCGCTGGCACCTCCGGGTCGGACACGAAATTCTTCCAGCCCTCGGCGTCCCAGTCGAAGATCGCCCAGACGCGGTCGGGCTCGCTGGGGTCGCGGAAGACGGTTGCGCCGTTCGAGCCGTGCAGCCGGCGCTTGTCGGCGCCCTTGGTCGAAAAGATACGGATGAAGTGGTCGATATCGGCCACTTTGGTCGTTGCGAGCAGCATCTGATTTCCTCCTGTCGGTCGCGGCCACCATTGAACCGTCGACAGGATCAGGATGCGCGCCCCGGATCGGGCGCGCATGGGGTGGATTCCCTATGCCTGCATCTCGCCTGGGCGGACAAGGCCGTGCTCGACCGCGTAGAGCGCGGCCGCGGCACGGGTGGTCACGCCGATCTTGGAATAGACGCTCTGGATATGGTGGTCAGCGGTCTTGGGCGAGATGTCGAGCTTTCGCGCCACTTCCTTGGCCGTAAGTCCCGCGGCGATCAGGCGCAACACCTCGATCTCGCGCGGCGTCATTCCGGCCAGCGCGCGCGGCACGGCCCGCCGCGATGGCTGCCCGGCGAAGGACAAGACGGCCTCTGCGGCGTCCGGACAGATGCAGCCGTCACGAACGGCAGCGCGCAGCTGGGCGGCCGCCGCCTCGCTGGACAGCGCCTTGCGGTGCGGACGTTCCTCTCGCGACGTCTGGAAGGCTTCGGCAGCGGCCAGGATCCTTGCCGCCGGCGAAAGGTCTGAGCCGCCGACCTTGCGGTGATAGCCGGAGCCGTCGAGGCGCTCATGATGGCGAAGCACGAGGGCGGCCATCGCCTCGCCCTCGCGACCGAACGAGGCCAGCGCCCGCTCGCCGTAATAGGCGTGCAGCTGTGCCGCGTCGCGTTCGCGCACCGACAGCGGACCGTTGCGCATCCAGGTCGCCACCGGCACCACCAGTTCGCCAATGTCGTGGATGCAGCCCGACCAGCGCAGCGCGCGCACGTCAGGGTCGGGCAGCCCGATCCGTTTGCCCGCACCCGTGGCCAGTTCCGAGACCATCCTCGAATGGCCCTGCGTAAACGGCATGCGCATGTCGATCATGTCGGCTATGGCCAGGAACGCCTCATCGCAAGCCCCCTCATCCAGCGTCACCGGCGGATCCGGCTCGAGCGCCAGGATGGTCTCGCGGTCGACCGTCGCGCCGATGCCCTCCATCAGGACCGCCGCATTGGCCGAGACGAGCCGGGCCAGACCCGCTTCGTACGGACCATCGCCTCGGCTGGCGACGGTCTCGGCCATCCCGTCGATGCCTACGGCATCGCTGAGCGCAATCGCATCCTGCGCCAATGTGATCAGGCGCACGGCGGGCAGGACATCCTCGCCACTCAGCCCGCGCGGCAGGCCCTTGCCGTCCCAGCGTTCGTAGATCTGCCCGAGATTGCAGCGGATCTCTTCGGACAGGCCAAGCCGCTCGCCGATCCGCTGCGCGACCTCGCAATGCGCCGTGAGCACCGGGCGGGCCACGGCGAGCGCCTGCGACATCGCAGCCTCGACCGCCCTGGCCTGCGCATCAGGTTGGAGATCGTAGTAGAACCGCTTGAACGCCTGTACGAAGACCCTGCCCAGCTCCGCACGATTGCCCATGTCGAGGCCGACGAGATCCTGGCGCAGGGCGATTTCGTCGCCGAAGGTGGCCGACAGAAGGTCCGTGTCGGCATTGCAGCCGACATAGCGCAGCATCGACTGATGGTAGGCGTTGCGCCGAACCTCATCGGAAACGCCCGCAAGCTCGGCGATCCGCATTGCAAGCACGCAGGATTTCAGCGCGAAGTCGCGGGAATGGCCTGTGGCGAGGTCCGAGGCATAGGCCAGGACCATCATGAAGTCCGCACGGCGTATCGAGACTTCTGCCATCGCACCCCCCCAATGACGCCATGCTAGCCCCGTGTGCCGTCAATACCTAGGGGAAAATCTCCGGCCGATTGCCGATCGGCGGCGGTCCCGATCGCCGCCCAACCTGGCAAAAGGCAGAACCGCAATCGACGGCTTGCCGGGCGGTGGTGTGGGCCTGCGTCATACGCTCGCCATCGGCTGGACAGTCCGGTGAAGCGGTAGCCGAGGCGAGGGACAGTGGCGATCCACTCCCCGCCGTCGTCAGCCGGACAGAGAGCCCTTCTGAGCCTCGCGATTTGAACGGCGGGTGGCGTCCTTCCAGCGCTGGCACTGTCGCCCATCGCGATCGTGTTGCGGCGGCGCGACGCAGTGAACCATCGCATCGATCCTTGCGACCGTCCGACATCGGGCAAGCGCCCCCTGGAGCAGCGGCACAAGATCTGCGTCCCGGCGCCGCTCGCTGCCCCTGTCGGCCGCTAATCGGCCACACGCCGCAGCGTGCCCAGATGATTGTCGTCGAGGAAGCCTATGGTTATGGCCGACGCCTTGCCGTCAGGGCCGACGACGAAGCTCACGCCGGTTGGCCTGTCCGGCATCTCCGCGTCCGGGAAGGCCACGAACAGGTCGCCGTCGAAATGCGTCAGGGGATAGGACCGCGCACCGGCCGGGCCGACCTTGAGCACAAGGCCGTCTCCCGCACTGGCCACGGCAGCATCGCCGAAGAAGTCGTTGGCGTAGCGGCCCGCATAGGCACCTGGCGGCCGGGCCGGCCTTGCCGGAGACGGCGGCGTGGCATAGGTGGCCTTGGCCGCATCGACCGCCGGGCCGAACATTCCGGCGTAGATGTCGTCCCATGCGTTGACCCAGTTCTTCTGCACCGCCCCCTCGAAGACGAGGTCGGCGAAACTGTCGGACAATCCCTCCGGCACGCCTGTCGGAAAGGCGTTGGCGATGATGACGATGCCCAGCTTCTCCCGCGGGAAGATCGTCACCAGCGTGCGCGCGCCGACGCTGAAGGCACCGGCATGGCCCCAGCTCAGGCCATGCCGGCCGAATTCAACATTCCAACCGAGGCCATAGAAGGACATGCCGCCGGACACGGGGTTCTTGCCCCGCGCCATCAGCGGCACGTGCGTCTGGTCCAGCGCATCGGCGGCTATCAGCGTCTTGCCGGCATAGACCCCGTCGCCGATGATGAGGCGCACCCATTGCGAGAGATCGCGCGCGGTGGAACTGACGCCGCCCGCGGGCGCCTGCGCATCGGGATCGCGCTCTATCTTGGCGGCCCAGGCGCCGGCGACCTTGACGTGCAGCGCGGCACGATCGGCGTGCTTGACGAAGTCCGAATGACGGGAACTGGTCGAGGCCATGCCAAGCGGACGGTAGAGCTTCTCCTCGGCGATCTCCTCCCAAGGCTTGCCTGTCGGTATTGCGGCCGCGACGGCGCCCTCGGTCAGACCGAAATTGCTGTAGGAGTAGCCGGCACGGAAGCTCGACGATGGCGGCACGAACCGCAGGCGATGCAGGATCTCGGCGCGGTCGTAGCCTATGTCCTCGAGGTCGTCTCCGGCGGTGCCGGGCAGTCCGCTGCGATGCGAAAACAGGTCGCGGACGGTAAGCTGGCTGGTCGGATAGGGATCGGCCAACCGGAAGGCCGGATCAAGGTCGGCGATCTTCGAATCCCAGGACACGATCCCGTCGCTGACCAGCGCCGCCACGACGGTGGCGGAGACCGGCTTGGAGAGCGAGGCGATCTGGAACACCGTGTCGGCGTCGACCGCCTCGGGCTTGCCGGCCTCGCGGTGGCCGAAACCTTTCAGGAAGATCACTTCATCGTCATGCACCACGCCGATGGCGAGACCGGGCACCCCGCCGTCCGCCACGGCGCCTTGGGCAAGCACTTCGAGCTTTGACAGGGCGACAGCGATGCGCTCCGGCGTAATGGTGTCGGCCGACGCAACACGCGGCCAAAGCGCCAGTACGGCGATGCAGACCCAGATTGGCCAGTGGCAGAGGTTCCGTTCCAGCGGCACGATCGAGCCTCCTCTCCTGCATTCACCTGGCTACCATACAGGCCGGTGCAAACGAGGCCAATGCCTGCCGCCCCATGGTCCACCTTCGTCGCAATCGACCGTCACCGCGATTTCAGGCAATCTGACAGATGAAGGCGCGCCATGGGGAGATGGGCCGCCGCCAGGGAGGACCGACATGACCGGCTTGCCACGCTACGAGGACGCCGTTGCGGACTTTCGCGTCGAGGATGAAATCGCCAGGCTTGACGGCGACCCGGCGACCGGCATCAACGCCTATGTCGAATGCTGCGGCCGCCATACCGGCGAAAACCGCCTGGCGCTGCGCGCGATCTCCACGGGCGGCGAACTGCGGCTGTTCAGCTTCGACGACCTCGCCGACATGTCGGGCCGCGTCGCCAACCTGCTCAAGGATGCAGGCGTCAGGCCCGGCGATGTCGTCGCCGGCATGCTGCCGCGCATTTCCGAACTCATAGCGCTGATCCTCGGCACCTGGCGCCTCGGCGCCGTCTACCAGCCATTGTTCACCGCCTTCGGCCCGAAGGCGATCGAGCATCGCCTCGGCTACAGCGGGGCCAAGCTGGTGGTGACCAATCCGGCCAATCGCGGCAAGCTCGACGAGATCGAAAACTGCCCGCCGATCGCCACCATCCTGCGCCCCGGCGATACCTTGCCCCAAGGCGACATCGACTTCCGCGCCGCGCTTGCCTCTGCCTCCCCCGACAGCGAACCCGTCATGCGCAAGGGCGACGACCTGTTCATGATGATGTCGACATCAGGCACGACGGGCCCGCCCAAGGGCGTGCCGGTGCCGCTCGATGCGCTGCTGGCCTTCGGCGTCTACATGCGCGACGCCATCGGGCTGCGCCCCGACGACGTCTTCTGGAACATCGCCGATCCCGGCTGGGCCTATGGCCTCTATTACGCCATCGCAGGCCCGCTGCTGCTCGGCATCGCCACCACCTTCAACGAGGGCGCCTTTAACGCCAGGAACACCTATGACGTCATCGAGCGGCTCGGCGTCACCAGCCTTGCCGGCTCGCCCACCGCCTTCCGGCTGCTGCTCGCCGAAGGGCCTGAAGCCGCCGCCCGCATCAAGGGACGGCTGCGCGTGGTGAGCAGCGCTGGCGAGCCGCTGAACCCGGAAGTGATCCGCTGGTTCGACGCCCATCTCGCCGCGCCCATCCACGACCATTACGGCCAGACCGAAAACGGCATGATGGTCAACAACCACCATGGGCTTTCGCATTCTGTGCGCGCGGGCTCGGCCGGCTTTGCCATGCCGGGCTATCGCGTGGCGGTGCTGGACGAGGCGGGCAACGAGCTCGGCCCTAACCAGCCCGGCATCCTAGCCGTCGACATCGCCAACTCGCCGCTGCGCTGGTTCGACGGCTACCACCAGGCTGAGACGCCGGCGATCGCGGGCGGCTATTACCGCACCGGCGACACGGTGGAATATGAGCCGGACGGCTCGGTGTCCTTCATCGGCCGCGCCGACGATGTCATCACCTCGTCGGGCTACCGCATCGGCCCGTTCGATGTCGAAAGCGCGCTCATCGAACATCCCGCGGTCAACGAGGCGGCGGTGGTCGGCGTGCCCGACCCGCGGCGCACCGAGATCGTCAAGGCCTTCGTCATCCTGGCGCCCGCCTACCGGGGTAGCCCAGAGTTGGCCGAGGAACTGGCGCAACACGTCCGCAAGCGGCTCTCGGCCCACGCCTATCCGCGCGAGATCGATTTCGTCGCCGAATTGCCGAAGACGCCGAGCGGCAAGATCCAGCGGTTCCTGCTGAGGAAGGCGGAGGTGGACAAGCGGCAGGGCTGAAGGGGGCTACAGCGCCGACCCAACTCGGGCGACGCGGGCGGAGCGGCGCGTGCCCTGTCGCGGACCGTTCTATATTGCCGCTATGACCCTGCCCGCCACATCGAGGCGGCAACCGACTTGCGCTTGCCGGACTTCGATGCCACCGCGTCCGGCGTAGTCTATTCGCACCTGGATCGGCGCCGTCAGTGCACCCCCACGTCGACGCAAGGCACCTGCGCTCACCGCGCGGACGCGGACGGCGCCAAGTGGCCTGGCCGCCGACAGGATCGCCGCCTGGCAGGCTTGCACTACCGCGACTGGCGTGCCGGGCTTCGCTTTCAGGGCTTCCAGGGGTGCAAAGGGATATCCCCTGGTGAGGTCGCCCTGACCAACTTTGGAAGGCCTGAGGATGGGCGGCAGGACGATCGATGGCCTGGCGGTCTTGGCAGTGGCGGTCTTGGCAGCGGCCGTCGCGGCAGACCCGGTGCCTGTCGCGGAAGAACCACTGGCTGCCGTGGCGGCCGAACCACCGGAAACGGCCGCCGACCCGTTTCCGGCGGACGGATCGGCGCCCGGGCCGACATCCGCCGAGAGGCCTCCGCCTGTGGTGCCAACGCTGCCGCCGGCACTGACGCCCGCGCTGACTGATCCGCCGCCTGTGCCGACCGAAGCGCCGACATTCGCTCCGCCGACACCACCGACGCTCGCGCCCACCCCTACGGAAACGCCTTGCGAACCGCCGCTCACTCCAGCACCGATCCCGAGACCGCCAACCGTGCCGCCTAAACCTGTGTCAAGAGCCGAGGCAGGCCCGATTGCGATGCCGATCGTCAACGCGGCCGCGAGATATTTCTTCACTGTCTTCCTCCCTGCGCCATGCATTTGGCTCACCTGTCTTTCACTGCGAGAGTGGGCGGGTTGGCAGCAATGCGGGGGGAAGAGAAATCGTTGCCAGCATGACAGGTTGGGCTGAACTTGGACCCTTCACCTTCCGTTTTTTCGGCAAGCCCGGTTTACGGGCTGCGTCCGGACGCGACAGCGCACTCGCGAGCGCGCTCTTGGAAACACCTGCCTTGGGCGCGCGCGCCGCGGCCGCTGTCCGACGTTTCTCCTTGATACTGTCGATCCCAGCGCTGTCGATTTCCTCGCGCGCGGCACTGAGGCTGCGGGCCAGGCCGTTGGCTCTTTCACGCTCCTGGTCCAGCGCCGCGCTCAAATTCATGGAGCTCTGCTTCAACGCCTCGCTTTCCCGACGGGCAATCTCGAGGTCGCGCATGGCTGAATCTGCTCGTTGACGTTCCAGTTCGAGCCCTTTGCGAGCCTGGTTTGAAACGGCGTCGGCCTGTTGTCGGTCCTTTACCGCCTTTGCATGCTCAGCGACGGCCAGATTTGCGCGTGTCTCGAGCGCATCGATGGTCTGACGGGCCGTGGCGAGTTCCTGTTCCAGCAGCCCGATCTTATGGCGCTCCTCATCCAGCGCTTGCTTCGCGGCGTCGTCGGCCTGTTGCCGGTCCTTCACGGCCCTGGCCTGCTCCGCTGCAGACAGATCTGTGCCTGTCGTGAGCGCATCGATGGTCTGACGGGCCGTGGCGAGTTCCTGTTCCAGCAGCCCGACCTTATGGCGCTCCTCATCCAGCGCCTGCTTCGCGGCAGCCCGGGAGGCGTCCGTGGAGGGAAGCGCTTCAGGCATCGCGGCTTTCTTGCTGTCCCAGAGACTGGCTTCCGCCCTGAAATCTTCGATGGCACGCTGCGCCGTCTCCAGATTGAGCGTAAGCGCTTCGTCTGTCTGCTTCTGCGCTTTCAGGGCCTGCGCTTGCCTGGCCAATTCTGCCCGTGCCGCGGCCAGTTCGCGGCGCAATGCCTGCTCATCCTCGCCCGGCAGCGTTTGCGCGCCCCCGATTCCGGCGGCGCTTGGTTGCATCAGGCTCGGTTCCTTGGCGATATCGGTGTGGTCCGAAACCGCGACCGGCGAGCGGCCATTGGCTGCGGTGGTCGCGGACGCTTCGGGTATCGGTTGGCTGTTTGCCGGAGATGCCAACAGCAGAATGAGGATTGACGACACGACCGGCAGCATGGCGTTGCACCCGCTGGCAGATATCCGCTGAAGGACGATCGACGGCCGTCGTCTGGTAAACGTGAAGTCAAAGCGCAGACATTTGGACCTGGTACCCTGCAAATGATTCATCACTTGACCTCACCTGGCGCGACCCTCACCGCGATTGTATTCTCCACTCAATTCGAGCTACGGCTGGATGCCGCGTCACCGGGACGCTACCTCCTATTTCCTTGCTTGTTGTCATTCGAACGAACGAATGCAGCCTTTCCCCGTTCCGTGCGGCAAGGACGGCCCTGTTTGAATGAGCAACAGTGATGGCCACAAGACCTTCTTGCTTGTGATGGCGGCGTGCTCGATCGTCGGCACGCTGGTCGGCGGCCTGCTTGGTGTGGTGCCGAGTTCATTGCGGTTGCCGGCCCTTGCTGGCCGTGAAGGTCTGGGGACGCGGCTAGTCTAATCGATTCCCATGGACGGCTGGACTTTCATCCACAGCAGCCGCCCTTGGCCGGTGCAGCCATATCCTTGAAAATCACGCAGTCTTGCGCAGGGCCGCCAGCGCAGGCGACATTGCAGCGGGTGACAAAGCTCTCCAGCCGTCGTTCGAGCAAGCGCAGTTCGGCGAGTTTCTGGCGAACCTCGTCAAGATGCCCCTGGGCGAGGTCGCGCGTTTCCACGCAATCGCGGTCGGTGCTGATCGAAAGCTCCAGCAGCACGCGCACCTGATCGATACCGAAGCCGAAGTCCCGGCACTGCTTGACGAAGTCAGCCGCCCCAAATCGTCATTGTCATAGGTGCGTTGACCGCCAGCCGTGCGTGGCGGGGGTGGCAATAGACCGATTTCCTCATAGTAGCGGATTGTGGGCGTGCTGACACCGGCGGCCCTGGCGAGCGCCCCGATGGCAAACACGCCGACATTAAGGTTCATCGCAAAACACTCTTGAACCTCAAGTTACTTGAAGGAGTACGCTACCCTCATTCTGGCGCGAAAGGAACATTCTGTTGATGGGTTTTTTCGGAAACCGGGTCGTCCTCGTCCGTTGGACGTCGGCCATGCTGGCGATCTCGGCGATTCTCTTCGCAGCCGCCGTCTTGATGGAAGGTGTCGGGCATCAGGAGCCTGCCGACCTGGCCGCGCACCAAGAAGCAGCCGGGACTCAAGAACAGGGCGGCCATGATGAAGCTGCCGAGAATTCCACGGCGAAGCAAGATGGTGACAGCGGAGCAGTCGGCGAAACGGGCGGTCACGCCGAGCAAACGGTCCTTGGCATTAACCTCGAAACCCCTTGGCTGGTATGGGGGTTCTTCAGCGTTTCGATCGTGCTCGCCGCCGCCGTCCTGAGGTTTGGCAAAGCGACCCTCTTGCTGGCCATTCTGCTGGCTGGGGCTGCGGCAATTCTTGATGGCCGCGAGGTGTTCCTGCAACTCGCTCGGGCCAACGCAAACGTGGCGAGCATGGCGGCGCTGACAGCGCTCGCTCACGCCGCGGTCGTCATCCTGGCCGTGTTCGCCTGGCAGCCCGCTTCCGGTCCGCCTGGCGGGAAATTCTAAGGGGCGACCTCCATCATGGTCACCAGCGATGTCTGCTTTCAGGCGACGACAGGGCTTGCCTCTGCGACCGACAAGGCGCGCATTGCCGCCATTCGAAGCGCAGGCAATCAGAGCCGATCAGGGACAGCTTGGCTGAAATCAGTGCGCCACGCCATCCGAAGCGTGCAGCAGCCTCCAGGTCGAGCCGAGACGGCCGTGGAACTGGGCGGCAAAATGTTCCGCGGCCACGTCCTCTAGGCCGTCATCGACGAGCGCCTCGATGCTTCGCCGCATCAGGGCAAGCTGCATCTGCCTGGCGTGTTCCAAATTGGCCTCTCGCATGATTTCCGTCACGTGGTAGGCGACGACTGGTTGGCCGAGGCACGAGAGCAGCGCGTTGGCCTCGGCCGTTACGGCGGTCACTGCGTCTTCGATCTTCATTCTGGCGATCCTCATCAAGAAATGATGCTGACGCCTCCCCGCAAAGGCGACGGTGGTCCGCCGCTTCTTCTTTGATTGTCGGCCTGCCGCGCGCGACCGAAAGCGGCGCGCCAGGCTTATGATTACTGTCTTGTCCGGCCTCTCGAGCAGCCTCGTTTGGCCTGGAAATAGTATCCGTCAAATTTGATTCAAAGGCGACCGGATAGTTAACTGATGGTTAATGGCAGCACTTGCCATGCCTTCCCCATCAGGATGTTTCGCCTCGGCGTTTTCTGCCGCGCAATAGCCGCAAAGCTGCCCGATGGCTGCCTGGCCTGTTGATCCGCCACGAAGAAAGGTTCTGTCATGCGGTTGGTCTGGACGGTCATGTTTGCCCTGGCGAGCAGCGCTGCCTTCGCCGCCTCGCCGGAGGACGATTATATCGCCGCGCGCGACAAGGCGATTGCCGACATCGCGGCGATGGAGAGCACGAACGCACCGGTGGAGACGCTCGATGCGGCCAATGAGAAGGCCCGCGCCGATCTCGAAAAGCGCCTTTCCGCCCTGCTCGGCCCCTTCACGGTCAAGGATTTTCCGGCGGCCGGCACGATCAACATCGAAAGCCTGAGTTCCTCCGATGTCGGCTTCGGCATGCTGGACGGGCTGCGCCACGGCACCGAGGACGGCCCCAGCATCGTGGCCTCGACACGCGGGCTGGTCGAGCGCTGGTTGCAGTCGCGCGCCGCCGAGACGGACGCCGATCTCAAACTGCCGACGAGCTTCGACGCGGCGCTCAAGCTTGATGCCTTCTACACCCAGGCCATCGGCAGCGACGCGGCCTTCACCAGCACGCTCGACTTTGCGCTGAAGAAGCCTGATGGCGCCGACATGGCGATCGCCCGCCTCGGCGGCTGGGCACAGGATATCGGACCGAACTCCGACCAGGAGGTCGTCGTCACGGTCGTCAAGGGCAACAGCGTCCTGATCGCCGAGGCGCCCGCGACACCGCCCGTGCCAAAGATCGCGGCCTGCGACGCCGCGTGGACCGCCGCCGACGCCGCCGCCCAGAAACTCGCCAAGCAGGCCACTGACGACAGCGACGAAAACACATCCGATGCCGCCAACGCCGCCTGGACGAAAGGCGACAACGACTTCCGCGCCTGCATGGGCAAGAGCCTGCCGGACACCCCCGCCTACCCCGCCCTGCTCGCCCAGGCGCAGGCGCTGGCGGATCACATGGCGGGGAAGTAGGGAATAGTTGGAAAGTTGGCGCCGCCCCTCACGTGCCTGCCGGCATCCTCTCCCCGTATAGTGACGGGGAGAGCGAC
Organism: Mesorhizobium intechi; assembly: GCF_002879535.1. Classification (GTDB taxonomy): domain Bacteria; phylum Pseudomonadota; class Alphaproteobacteria; order Rhizobiales; family Rhizobiaceae; genus Mesorhizobium; species Mesorhizobium intechi. The sequence goes on along the minus strand of NZ_PNOT02000156.1, from coordinate 29,244 downwards.
GGCTCGTCGCCACTTTCGCCAATCGCCAACGTTGCCTGGAAGGCGCCCGCCATGCGGCCAGCCCCTTCTCCCCGTTGCTAAACGGGGAGAAGTGCCCGGCAGGGCGATGAGGGGCAGCGCCGACATCGATGATTGGCACCTCTTGCTACCCTCGCTTCCAATCACAATATCTCCGGCGCGCTGGCCTTGCTGAACACAGTTGCCAGCACCGCAAAAAATGGTTGAAAGGAAGCCCTGAACGCGCCCCGGCGCGGCGGGCGGATGAACAGCGTGGGAAAACTGGAATGACGACTGACACAAAAGCGACGGAAACCAGGGCATTCGAGGCCGATGTCTCGCGGCTGCTGCACATGATGGTGCACTCGGTCTATTCCGATAAGGACGTGTTCCTGCGCGAACTGATTTCCAACGCCGCCGACGCTTGCGAGAAGCTGCGTTTCGAGGCCGTCAGCCGCCCCGAACTGCTGGGCGACGATCCCAGGCCGCGCATCGCGATTTCGGCTGACGCCGACAACAAGGAGATCACCGTCGAGGACAATGGCATCGGCATGAGCCGCGACGACATGGCCGAGGCCCTGGGCACGATCGCCCGCTCGGGCACGCGCGCTTTCATCGAGCGCGTCGGCACAGGCACGGAGGACACGCAGCTCATCGGCCAGTTCGGCGTCGGCTTCTACTCGGCCTTCATGGTGGCCGACCGCGTCGATGTCGTCAGCCGCCTGGCCGGAAGCGAAGAAGCCTGGCGCTGGTCCTCGGACGGCAAGGGCTCCTACGAAATTGCCCCTGCCCCGCTGGAGGCCGCGCCGAAGCGCGGCACCCGCGTCGTGCTGCATCTGATGGATGACGCCGTTTCCTACACCGGTTCCCACCGGCTCGAACAGCTGGCCAAGTCGCAGTCCGGCCATGTGCCGGTGCCGATCACGCTCATCGAAAAGCCCGGCGCCGAGGCGCGCGACATTGCCGATGGCACCGCACTCTGGGTGCGACCGAAGAGCGAGATCAAGCCCGAGGAATACACCGATTTCTATCGCGGCGTCGCCGGCCAGTATGACGAGCCGGCCGCCACCATCCATTTCCGCGCCGAGGGCCGGCAGGAATACTCCGTGCTCGCCTTCGTGCCGGGCTCGCGGCCGTTCGATCTGTTCGACCAGGACCGCAAGGGCCGCATGAAGCTTTATGTGCGCCGCGTCTTCATCACCGACGATGCCGACCTTCTGCCGCGCTATCTGCGCTTCGTGCGCGGGCTGGTCGATTCCGCCGACCTGCCGCTCAACGTCTCGCGCGAGATGATCCAGGAAAGCCCGCTGCTCGCTTCGATCCGCAAGGGGCTGACCAACCGCGTGCTCGGCGACCTCGCCAAGCTGGCGGAGAACGAAGCCGAGGCCTATGCCAGGATCTGGGACAATTTCGGCGTTGTGCTGAAGGAAGGGCTCTACGAGGATTACGAACGACGCGAGCAATTGCTGAAGCTCGCCCGCTTCCGCTCGACCGCCTCGGGCGAAGGCTGGCGCGGCCTTGCCGACTATGTCGCGGCGATGAAGGAAGGCCAGAAAGCGATCTTCTTCATGGCCGGCGACGACCGCGCGCGGCTCGAAGCCTCGCCGCAGCTCGAAGGGTTCAAGGCGCGCGGCATCGAGGTGCTGCTCTTGACCGACCCGGTCGACAGTTTCTGGGTGACGATGGCGCCGGAGTTCGAAGGCAAGCTGTTCCAGTCGGTAACGCAAGGCGTCGCCGAACTGTCCGACATCCCGCTGCTCGACAATGCGAAGAACCCGGACGCGGCGGCAACGCCGGAGGTCGACGGCTTCCTGGCCTTCGTCAAATCAGCGCTTGGCGATGCCGTCTCGGATGTGAAGGCCTCCGACCGCCTGACCGAGAGCGCGGTCTGCCTGGTCGCTCCGGAGCATGGCCCCGACCGGCAGTTCGAGCGGCTGATGAACGCCGCCGGCCGTCTCGACAAGGCGGCCAGGCCCATCCTCGAAATCAACCCGCGCCACGAGCGCGTGCTGGCGCTCGCCGGCCTCGGCGAGGAGGACCAGGCGTTCAAGGACGACGCGGCCCACCTTCTCTACGACGAGGCGCGCGTGCTCGACGGCGACAAGCCCGCCGACGCCAGGGCGTTCTCGGAGCGTCTGGCCCGGCTGATCGCACGCGGCATCGCGAAGGGCTGAGCTTCGCCTACCGGAGCCGCCGCGATGCCGTCCGCCGACACGGTTTCGGCGTCCATCGCCGCCGGCGACGCGCCCGATGTCCGCTGGCTCAATCGCCTGGTGTAGACATCGGGCCTCCAATCACCCAATCTCGGCACCGGGAACAAACAGGCGCTTCGAAGAAAGCGCACCGGGTGCTCATGAAACGACGATGGACATTGTACGATCCACGGCTGGCATGGCTGCTGGTCGCACCAGTGCTCCTGCTGCTGATCTTCTTCCTGGTGCTGCCCATCGCCGTGATGGCCGCCTATACCTTCTTCACCTTCGTCACCGCCGGCGTGGAAACCAGCGCGCTGACGACGGCGAATTGGCACGAATTCCTGACCGACAGCTATTATGCCGGCTTCCTTTTGAAGACGCTGCGGGTCGGCGCCATCACCGCGCTGCTTTGCGGCGTGCTCGGCTATTTCCCGGCTTATTTCATCTGGGCGACGACCTTCAAGCACAAATGGGTGCTGCTTCTCCTGCTTATCGTGCCGTTCTGGATAAGCTTCACCATCCGCACCTTTTCGTGGATCAACATCCTGGGCGAACAGGGCGTCATCAATGTCGCGCTGCTGAAAATGGGCATCATCAGCGAGCCGCTGCCGATGCTCTACAATGAGGGCGCGGTCATCCTGGGCATGCTGCACTTCCTGCTGCCCTACATGATCCTCAACGTCTATGTCAGCCTCGAGGGCATCGACCGCACCCTGATTTCGGCCGCGCGCTCGATGGGCTGCACCAGCGCGCAGGCGTTCCGGGAGGTCACGCTTCCGCTTTCGCTGCCCGGCCTGGCGGCAGGCCTGCTGCTCTGCTTCGTGCTGGCCGCGGGCAGCTATGTGACGCCGCAGCTGCTCGGCTCCGGTCGCGACGCGCTGTTCGGCAATCTGATCTACGACACCATCATGGGCGAACTGAACTGGCCGATGGGCGCCACGCTTTCGATCGTGCTGTTCCTCGTGCTCGGCTCCTTCGCCGCCATCTACACACGCTTCATGGGCATGTCGCAGATCGTCAAGGGACTGGGTGGATGAAGGCGCGGCGCAAGGAGGAAGGCAGATGGGCCTGGCGGCTGACCGGCTTCGTCACGGTCTGCGTCTACATCTTCATGTTCGCGCCGATCGTGGCGACGGTGGTCCTGTCGTTCAACGCCTCGATGTTCGGCGGCTTCCCGATGACCGGCTTCAGCCTGCAATGGTACGGCAAGCTGATGGCCAACGAACAAGTGCTGGCCGCCTTCCGCACGTCGCTGTGGATCGCGCTGGTCACCGCCGCCGTCACCACGGCCATAGGCGTCGTCACGTCGTTTGCGCTGGTGCGCTTCGAATTCCGCGGCAAGCAGGCGCTGAGCACGCTGGTGATCCTACCGGCGCTGGTGCCGGAGACCATCCTGGGCGTCGGCCTTCTGGTGCTGATCAAGGCGGTCGACCAGCCGCGCACCATGCTTCTCCTGGTGCTCGGCCATATCCTGCTCGCCGTGCCCTATGTGGTGCTGATCACCCAGGCCCGCATGGTCGGCATCCGCCGCGTCTATGAGGAGGCGGCGCTCTCGCTCGGCGCTTCGCGCTTTTCATCCTTCCGCGAGATCACGCTGCCGCTGCTCATCCCCGCCGTCGTCGGCGGCGCGCTGCTCGCCTTCACCATCTCGTTCGACAACACGTCGGCCAGCCTGTTCTGGCGGCCGGCGGGCGTCGAGACCATGCCCACCCAGATCCTTTCGATGCTCAAGATTTCGATCAGCCCGGAGATCAACGCGCTCGGCACCGTGATGATCCTGGTAACCGTCGGCATCCCGCTGCTTGGCGGCCTGATCCTGCAAAGCCTGACCAGATTGAAACGACGCGACGAACCAAAGGAGGAAGCACGATGAAATTGTCCAACGGCAAGCGGCTTGAACGGCTGCACGATAGGTATCAAAACGGCGATCTCAGCCGCCGCACTTTCCTGACGCTGACCGCCGCCGCCGCGGCCGCGGTCGGCCTCGACATGCCGTGGATGCGGCAGGCGCTCGCTGCGGTCGAGGAGGTGCGCTTCGACGGCTGGGGCGGCACCGTCCAGGACGCGATCGACAAATACGCCTTCAAGCCCTACACGGCCAAGACCAAGATCAAGGTGGTCCAGGGCACGTTCGGCGACGAGGACGAGATCATCACCAAGATCAAGACCGCCAAACCCGGCGACTACCAGGTCATCCATTCCTCGGGCGTCAACTACTACATCAAATATGTGAATGGCGGCCTGACCTCGGAGATCAACGAGGCCAACATTCCCAACATGGCGAATGTGCTGCAGCCGATGATCGATCCGTTCCGCAAGCTGACGCCCAAGCTCTCGGCCGTGCCTTACGACTACGGCACGACCGGCATCGCCTACAACACCAAGGTGATCTCGCCCGAGGAAGCCAAGGAAAAGGGGGCCGGCCTCCTGCTCGACAAGAAATATGCCGGCAAGGTCGGCGGCTATCAAGACATGACCACGCGTGTCTGGTACGCCGCGCTCGCCACCGGACAGGACCCCAACAACCTCAAGGACATGGACGCGATCTGGGCCAAGGTGCGCGAGACGCGCGACCTTGCCAAGAAGTTCTGGAGCTCCGGCGCCGAACTGATGGACCTGCTTTCCAAGGGCGAGATCGTGGTAACCGACGCATGGTCGGGCCGCGTCGCCGCCTTGCAGGACCAAGGCCATCCCATCGGCTATCTCGACCCGGCCGGTTCCTACGCCTGGATGGAGGACATGCTGATCCTGAAAGGCTCGCCCATGGCCGAGTGCGAGGAGTTGATCAACTTCATGCTCGACCCGGCGACCTCGATCGCCGTGGCCGAGGGCCAGAGCTATCCGCCGTCGCTCGATCCGACAAAGGTCAAGCTCACCGAGAAGATCGAGAAGCTGCCGGCCTTCGACAAGACCGGTACGATGAAGTCGCTGACCTTCGCCGACCCGATCTACTGGGCGACCAACGAGGATGCCTGGACCAAGCAGTGGAACAGGATCTCGAAAGGTGCCTGACAGAAACGACCTTTCAGAAGTGCCCCGGCCGGAAGCGGCCGGGGTGGCAAGGAGCGCAGCCGCACCGGGCGGCGCCGGGACCGGCCAGCCGGCGGTCGAGTTCCGCGATATCGACATCGCCTATGGCAAGTTCGTCGCCGTGCGCGATTTCTCGCTTTCCATCGCCAGGGGAAGCTTCGTCACGTTGCTCGGGCCTTCGGGCTGCGGCAAGACGACGATCCTGCGCTCCATCGCCGGCCTCGTCGACATTTCGGGCGGCCAGATCATGATCGACGGGCGCCGGGTCGACGACGTGCCTATCTACAAGCGCAATATCGGTCTGGTCTTCCAGAGCTACGCGCTGTTCCCGCACAAGAACGTCTTCGACAATGTCGCCTTCGGCCTGAAGTACCGCGACGTGCCGAAGCCCGAGATCGCCCGCAGGGTCGGCAAGGCGCTCGAAATGGTGCGGCTGCCGGGCAGCGAGAAGAAGCTGCCGTCGCAGCTGTCGGGCGGGCAGCAGCAGCGCATCGCGCTCGCCCGCGCCATCGTTTTCGAACCGCAGGTGCTGCTGCTCGACGAGCCGCTGTCGGCGCTGGACGCCAATATGCGCGAGGAGATGCGCGTCGAGATCAAGAAGATCCAGAAAGAAACCGGCATCACCGCCATCTTCGTCACCCACGACCAGGAGGAAGCCCTCTCCATGTCGGATCGCATCGTGGTGATGAACGCCGGCGCGGTCGAGCAGATCGGAACCCCGCAGGAGGTCTATGAGACGCCCGCCACGGCCTTCGTCGCCGACTTTCTCGGCAAGGCCAACATGCTGGCCGGGACCGTGAGCCGGTCCGGCCAGGCAATAGCGGTGACGCTTGCCGCCGGCCAGACGGTCGAGGTGGCCTGTCCGAGGCCGCTTGCGCAGGGCAGCAAGGTCACTGTCGTGGTGCGGCCGCAGAAGCTGTCGGTCGGCACGGCGGCCAGCGCCAACAGGCTGTCCGGCCGTGTCGTCTCGGCCTCGTATCTGGGCGGCAGCGCCATCTACGAGATCGATATCGGCGGCAAGACCAGCATCCGCGCCAACGCCCCGATCACCGGCCGCGTCCTGCGCGAAGGCGAGGCGATCGACCTCGGTTTCGATCCCGAAGGCTGCGTTCTGCTGGACGAGGACGGTCGGCGGATTTCGTGACGCCTGTCGCCGGAGGGACAGCCCGGCCCGGACACCGCCTAGCGGCCGCGCTTCATTGTCCCGCTGCGACGCTGGCGATGCGGTTGGGATGCCTCAGATGGGTCGGCGTGATGCCCGTCTGCTGGCGGAACACGCGGCTGAAATGACCGGCATTGGTGAAGCCGCAACGGTAGGCGATGTCGCCGATCTGCAGGTCGCTGCCTTCCAGCAGCGACTTTGCATGATGGACTCTCAGCGCGAGATAGGCCGCCATCGGGCCGATACCCAGCTCCGTCCCGAAAAGCCGCTCGAGCTGGCGCCGCGAGCAGTTCAGCCGGGTTGCGATCTCGCCGACCGACAGCGTCTCCTGCAGGTTGCTCTCCATCAACAGCAGAGCCCGCTTGACCGCGCGGCTCGACGCGGCCGGAAACAGGTCGCCGACAGGCTGCACGTCCCGGCTGCTCCTGATGCGGTCGAGCACCAGGATCTTGGCGGCCTTTTCCGCCGCCTTCTGGCCGATGAACTGGGAGACGAAATAGCCGGCGAGGTCAGCCGCTCCCGTGCCGCCCGCGCAAGTCGAGCGGCCACGGTCGACGGAATACAGGCTGTCGGCATGGGCGTTGACGTCAGGGAACTGGTTGCGGAAATCCTTGATGTGGAACCAGCTGACGGCGGCGGCGTAGCCGTCGAGCAGGCCGTAGCGCGCCAGCACGAAGCTTCCGGTGCAGAGCGCCGTCAGCGGCACGCCCTTCTCGGCCGCCCGCAAAAGGAAGGCCTCCTTGTCCGAACTCAGGCTGCGGTTGGTGTCGAGCAGGCCGCCGACCACCACGACATTGTCGAAATCCTCCGGATTGCCGATCCCCTTGGTGGGCAGCAATTCGACACCGCAACTTGCCCGGATCGGCAGGCCGCGCTCGCCGACGATCTCCCAGTCGAACTCGATCCTGCGGCTGCGGTCGCCCTCGTCACCCGCCAGCCGCAGCGTGTCGATGAACAGCGACAGCGGCGACAGCGTGAAGTCGCGAACCAAAAGAAACGCAAAACGCCTGGCCATTGTACTTCCGCCGCCCGTCCGCCTGCCATAGCTGATGCCGAAACTTACCACCAGTCTGGAAGGGTAAATTTAAGCGTTTTCTACTACAGTCGATCGATGAGCTATAGTTCAGGAAAGGTGTCGGGGTCGAATTGACCGTCACTGGATTCAGCCTCGGCCGCTTGAGACGGGCCGTTCTTTCTTCCGCCAACTTGCCGGCGGCGATCGCTTTTGTCGTGCTTCTGATCTGCTCCATTGTTGCCGACCAGCAGAACAGGAGGGTCTCCGACCAACTGGCGCGCGCCGACGTGCTGGCCAAGGTCAACATCATCCGCGCCAAGCTCGAAGGCAACATCAACGGCAATCTTCAGCTTGTTCAGGGATTGGCCTCGGCCATCAATACCGAACCTTATATGGGCCAGCAGAGATTTGCCTCGCTTGCCCGGAATCTGTTCCAGCAGAAATCGCAATTGCGCAACATTGCCGGCGCGCCCGACCTGGTCATCTCGCTGATGTATCCCATGGCAGGCAACGAGAAGGCCATCGGGCTCGACTACCGCAAGAACGAAGCGCAGCGCATGGCGGCGCTGCGGGCGCGCGACCAGCGGGTGCTGGTGTTTGCCGGCCCGGTCGATCTCGCCCAGGGCGGGCGCGGCTTCATCGGCCGCATCCCGGTCTTCGTTCCGACCGCGAACGGCGGCGACCGTTTCTGGGGCATCGTCTCGGCGGTCGTCGATGTCGAGAGGCTCTACGCGGCGAGTGGGTTGACCGATCCGGATATCGACATCGATGTCGCGCTCACCGGCAAGGATGCGCTGGTGGGCGGCGGCGACCGCTTTTTCGGCGGCGACCAGGTCATTGCCGGAAATCCCGTATCGGCCGATGTGCAGCTGCCGTCGGGTTCCTGGCAGATTTCGGCCATCCCCAAGGGCGGCTGGCCGGCGGCTCCGAAAAACGAGTGGGCCTTGCGGTCGCTTATGTTGCTCGCCGGGGCGCTGGTGGTGCTGCCGATCATGGTGGCCGGTCGGCTGTTTGGCGAAAGGCAGAAAAACTACGCCGAGCTGAGGCGCCTGTCCGGGCGCCTGGAGCTGGCGCTGGAAGCCTCTGGTATTGGCGTCTGGGAACACGACCTCACCACCAACGAAATGGTGTGGGATGACCGCGTCAACGAGATCTACGGCAAGTCAGCCGACGGCAAGCCCCGCGGCTATGATGACTGGGCGCAGGCGATCCATCCTGAAGACCTGGCACGGGCGAGACAGGACTTCGATCTCGCCGCGTCCAAACAAGGCCCCTATTCCTCGCAATACCGGCTCCTGCGCCCCGACGGCACCGTCCGCCATGTGCGCACGCGCGCGACCTACTTCCAGGACATCGGCGGAACGCCCAAGCTGATCGGCGCCGAATGGGACGTGACCAGCGACGTGCTGCTCAACGAAAACCTCATTCGTGAACGCCAGTTGACGGAATCGAACAACGCCGAAATCAATCTTGCCAAGGCACATATCGAGTATGCGGCGCTGCACGATTCGCTGACCGGCCTCCCCAACCGCCGCTATCTCGACGAACAGCTGGCCGAAAACGGCGAACCGGACCGGCGCACGGCGCTGCTGCACCTGGACCTCGACCGCTTCAAGCAGATCAACGACACGCTCGGCCACGCTGCGGGCGACGCCATGCTGGTGCATGCGTCCAGGGTTATCCAGGCCAATGCGGGCCGTGACGATTTCGTCGCGCGCATCGGCGGCGACGAGTTTGTCGTGGTGAGCCATGGGCTCGACGACGACGGACTGTCGGCACTTGCCCATCGCATCATCGAGGACATGCGCCAACCTGTCGATTATCGCGGTCATCCCTGCCGTTTCGGGGTCAGCATCGGCATTGCCGCCAACAACGGCGTCGACGTGAAGCAGTTGCTGGTCAACGCCGATATCGCGCTGTATCGGGCCAAAAGCCGTGGCCGCAACCGTTACGAGTTCTTCAACGAGGAGCTGCAGAGCGAGATCGTCCGGACCAAGCAGATCGCCGACGAGATCCTGGGCGGGTTGGAGCGGAACGAATTCGTCGCCTACTATCAGCCGCAATTCGACGCCGCCACGCTCGAGATCGTCGGCGTCGAGGCGTTGTCGCGATGGAAGCACCCGCGACGCGGCATCCTTGCCCCCGACGCCTATCTCAAGGTGGCCGAAGAACTCAATGTCGTGGCGCTGATCGACCGCATCGTGCTCGAACACGCGCTGGAAAACTTCGAGCGTTGGTCGCGCAGTCATCTCAACATCCCGCGCGTGTCGGTCAACGTCTCGGCCAGGCGGCTGGACGACAGGGACCTCATCGAGGGTCTGCGCAAGCTCGCCATCAAAGCTGGAACGGTGTCGTTCGAACTGGTGGAGTCCATTTTCCTCGATGAAAACGACGACGTGGTCACGTGGAATATCGACCACATCAAGGAGCTCGGCATAGACCTCGAGATCGACGATTTCGGCACCGGCCACGCCTCGATCGTCTCGCTGCTCAAATTGCGTCCGCGCCGCCTCAAGATCGACCGCCAGCTGATCACACCCATCACCGGCTCGATGGCGCAACGGCATCTGGTGGCGTCGATCATCGAGATCGGCAAATCCCTCGGCATCGAGGTGGTCGCCGAAGGCGTCGAGACGATGGAGCATGCGCGCATCCTCAAGGAACTTGGCTGCGATATCCTGCAGGGCTACCTTTTTGGCCGCCCGATGGAGGCCAAGGCCTTCAAGGCCTTCGCCCAGTCGCGCGGATGGCTGGCTGCGGGCTAGTTTGTCCGCTTCGCACCGCTCGCCATCGCGAAATTCGTCGAAGCCCGACCAGATTTCATAAAACCCTTCGCCTTATCTGCGATTATGGTGGGCGCTCAAAGAGTCGCCGCCCTCGAGGTACCCCAGCATGGACAGACTGGCATGCGACCGGATGTTCGTCGCGGTCATCGAGCGCGGCAGCCTGTCCGGCGCGGCGCAAAAGCTCGGCGTGAGTTCAGGCCAGGCGTCCAAGCTGGTCTCCCGGCTCGAGGGAGAACTGGGCGTGCAGTTGCTGCACCGCACGACCCGCTCGGTATCGTCCACGGAAGCCGGCCGCGCCTATTTCGAGCGCATCAAAAGCTTGCTCGAGGAAATGGATGAGCTCGATTCCACCATCCGCAGCGCTTCTGGCGATCCGCGGGGACGGCTGGCCATGTCCGTGCCGATGACCTTCGGCACCCAGGTTCTTGCGCCGCTTTTGGCCAAATTCGCGCGGGTGCATCCGCTGATCGAACTCGACGTGTCGTTCTCCGATCGTGTGGTCAATCTTGTGGAGGAAGGTTTCGACCTTGCGCTGCGTATCGGCAGTTTGCGCGACAGCAGCCTGATTGCAAAAAAGCTCTGCCCGATCCGGCTGGTGACGACGGCAGCGCCATCCTACCTCGCGGCATTCGGTGCGCCGGATCGTCCCGAGGACGTGATCAGACATGCCTGCATCCTCGACACCAACTTCGCCGACGGGGCCAGCTGGCGTTTTGCCGGCGGCTTGTCGGTGCCGATCCGTGGCCGGTTGCGCTTTTCCAACGCAGAGGCCTGCGCGGCCGCGGCTGCGATCGGTCTGGGTCTGGTGCAGGGTCCAAGCTTCGTCGCCGGCGAGCGCATTCGCACTGGCCAGCTCATTCCGGTGCTCGCCGACCACGAGGCCGACCCGATGGCTCTCTGGGCCATCTACACCACCGGGCGGCACCTGGCGGCCAAGGTGCGGGTGATGGTGGATTTCCTGGTCTCGCATTTCCAGGACAGCCCGCCTTGGGATCAGGGTTGGTAGACTTTCCAATCCGGAAGAAATCTTCTGCGATTCTACCGGATAATAATCCATCCGGAAAAATCGCATATTCCCGTCATCGCCGCAGGGCAAACGCTGACAGGAGCAAGGACATGACACTCGCAATCATCGGAACCGGCAATATGGCCAAGGGCCTGGCCAAGGTCTTCTCGCGCGCCGGCAACGCCGTCGTCTTTGGTTCGCGCGACCCCTCGGAGGCCGCTTCGGTCGCCCGCGGCTTCGGCGACACCGTCGCCGCCGCCTCGATCCCGGAGGCTGTTGCCAAGGCCGACATGGTCTTCCTTGCCGTGCCTTATGATGCCGTAGCCGCTGTGGTGAAGGCAGCCGGAAGCCTGGCGGGCAAGATCGTGGTCGACCTGACCAATCCCATGAAGGCCGATTTTTCCGGGCTCGCCATCGGCTTTTCAACCAGTGCGGCTGAAGAAATCGCCAGGCTCGCCCCGCAGGCCAAGGTGGTGAAAGGCTTCAACACGCTGTTTGCGTCGGTGCTGCAGAATGGCGGCGAGGTTGCTGGTACCCCGGCAACGGTGCTGCTCGCCGGCGACGACGCCGACGCTGTCGCCGAGGTTGGGGCGCTTGTGAATTCAGCCGGGCTCAAGGCCATCGTTGCCGGTCCTCTCGCCGCATCGCGCAATATCGAGGCCGTCGCCGCCCTCAATATCGGGCTCGGCTATGGCCAGGGCAAAGGCACCGATATCGCTCCGACCTGGGTCGGCATCTAAGCATTCATCGCTCCCCGGCCTCGTGGGCGCAAGGCGACCTCAAGGAACAAATAGCAAGCCGCGACGCGCCACTTGATATCGGTCAAGTGGCGCGCCGCTTACCCCGTGGACAATCTCCCGCCGACTGCGGAGAAGGACGAAGCAATGCTCATCGAAGGAAGATGGACGGCCAATTGGCAGCCGGTGCAGGCAACCGATGCCAAAGGCGGCTTCGTCAGGCAGATCTCCGGCTTCCGCAATTGGGTGACGCCCGACGGCAGCGCCGGGCCGACGGGTGATGCGGGCTTCGCCGCCGAAGCGGGCCGCTATCATCTCTATGTCGCGCTAATCTGCCCCTGGGCATCCCGCACGCTGATCGCGCGCAAGCTCAAGCAGCTGGAGAACGCCATTTCCGTCAGCATCGTCAACCCCCGCCTTGACGATGAAGGCTGGGTGTTCGGCGGCTATCCCGGCACCAGCCCGGACGGGATAAACGGAGCCCGCCATCTGCATGAAATCTACACCCGGGCCGACCCGCTCTATAGCGGTCGTGCCACCGTGCCGGTGCTTTGGGACAAGCAGCTTGGCACCATCGTCAACAACGAGAGCGCCGATATCGTGCGCATGCTCAATTCAGGCTTCGGTGACCTCGCGAGCGGGGCGGATCTCTATCCTGCAGCCTTGCGGGCCGAGATCGACGCCCTCAACGCCGATATCTATCCGCGGCTCAACAACGGCGTCTATCGCGCCGGCTTCGCCACCACCCAGATCGCCTACGAGGAAGCCTTCGACGACGTGTTCTCGATGCTTGAGATCCTCGAGGCCCGGCTCGGCAAAGGCGGCCCCTTCCTCCTGGGCAATGTCCTGACCGAGGCCGACATCAGGCTGTTCGTCACGCTGGTGCGGTTTGACGCCGCCTATCACGGCCTGTTCAAATGCAACCTGCGGCGGCTCGTCGACTATCCGGCGCTGAGCGGCTATCTGGACGCGATGCTGGCCGTGCCGGGCGTCGCTGAGACCGTCAGCATCGAGCACATCAAGGCCGGCTACTATTCGATCAAGGCTCTCAACCCCAACGGCATCGTGCCGAAAGGGCCCGACCTGCGGGGCCTCGCACCCGTCTCCGTGACAGGACAGCACTGATGGATCGTGGCCTGGTCATTCTCTTGCACGGTGTCGGCAGCAACGGCGCCAATATGGCGGCACTCGGGCGGGCGCTCGCGCCCGCACTGCCCGGCGTCATCTTCGAGAGCCCGGACGCGCCAGGCGGTCGTGGCCCGCACCGTGAATGGTTCAGCGTCGTCGGCGTCACCGAGGCCAACCGCCAGCACCGCGTCGTTGCGGCGCGGCCCGGCTTTGACGCGGTCATCGCCAAGATCATCGAGCGGCACGGATTTTCGAACGCGCTGGACCGGGTTGCGCTGCTTGGGTTTTCCCAAGGTGCGATCATGGCGCTCGACGCGCTGGCCAACGGGCGCTGGCCTGTCGGGGCGGTGATCGCTTTCTCGGGACGACTGGCATCCCCAGCGCCGCTTGCTCCAGCAACCGGCACCCCATTGCTCCTGATTCACGGCGGCGCCGATCCGGTCATGCCGTCAAGCGAGAGCGTGCGAGCGGCAGAACAGCTGACAGCGGCCGGTGTCCGGGCGAGGATCTCGATTGAACCCAGTCTCGGCCACCAGGTGTCAAACACCGGTCTTGCCGTGGCGGCCAGGTTTCTCAATGACGTGCTGACCTGACCGTCCCAACCGCACGGCGAATGGTCGGCAACTTGGCGCTGCTTCCAGGCAGTCAATTTTCGACCCGATGTCTATGGGAGCGGCCGGCCTCAGCGCCGTGCCCATGCGCCCCGATGGCTTCGTCGCCTGGGCCGCAGATGGCGAGCCTGAACTCGAGGGCCCTGCTCAGGCGGCGTCGCGGTGGTTTGGCGACTCGAATGGTTGCCTGCGCGTGCTAAAAGGAACTGTTTGAGCCTGATTTCGGTTGTCTGCTGTGCGAACCGCCGTTCCGCGAAGGCCCCCGATGAGCGAACATGAAACATGGCAGACAAGAAGCGCGATTCCCTGCGAAAGGTCCTGAGTGGCATCGTCGCGGCGATTGCCGGCGCGCCTGATCGCACATCCGTGCGAGGCGCGAGCACCGCTAAAGCGTCGGTAGTTGCCGAATGGCCGCTGCCGCCATCGGCAACGCTTGGCTCCGCCCTGCGCCTGAAGGGGATCGAACGCGAAATTCGAGCCCGTCTGCCGTGGGCCGTAAGGAAATTTGCCAAGGCCGAGACGGGCCGCATCGTCTTGCGCATGTTGAAAACCGACGCGGATGCCTTCCAGGCGGCCTCGGCAACCATCTCGAGGACGCTGGAGGGGATCGAAGCCCTGGCCGTGCTTCCGCGCGAGGCAGAGGATATTCTCACCATCTCCGCCCGCGAGCGCCACAAATGGCTGAAGGACGGCCGCCTGAAGAGCATCGGCACGCGCACCGTAAAGATGCGCGGGCGATCCAAGGCCGTGACCTTCCATGTCTTCGATCCACGCCACATCGAGGATGTTCTCGATCGCGACCTGGCGAGCGCCTGGCGGGAGGAAGATGCGCAGGAAAGGTCAGAAAACAGACGGCGCGGTGCCGGCAAGGCCGCCCTGACGCGCGCCGGAAAACGAGAGCGAAAGGCGCCCGGCGGCAGGACTTCGGCAAAGGATGACACCCCACCGCCGGAGCTGGAGGGCTGGGACACATTCGAGGCGGAAGGCCTGCTGCGCTAGGACCGGGGACGCATTCAAACCGTCCGAACCGTCAAATCCCGCGGTCCGGAAAAACCAGGCGGTTGTCGGGAATCGCCCCGGCCGTTCGTCCTTTGGGTGCAACCAACAACCGAAGCAACCACCCGGAGCCTCCCATGATCCCCACCATCACCGCCTTCGAACGATCGCCCGACGGCGGCAAGGGACTGGCGCGCGATACGCGCGTTCGCTGGGCGCTCGAAGAAGTGGGGCAACCCTATGAGGTTCGTCTCGTTTCCTTCGCCGGGATGAAGGCGCCTGACCATCTGGCCATCCATCCGTTCGGCCAGATCCCCACCTATGAGGAAGGTTCTCTGTGCCTGTTCGAGACCGGCTCGATCGTTCTTCATCTTGCCGAGCGGCATGCCGGCCTGCTGCCCGGGGATCACGATGCCCGCGCCCGTGCGATCACCTGGATGTTTGCCGCCCTCAACACCGTGGAGCCGCCGATTCTCGATTTGACGACTGCAAGAATATTCGAAGCTGACAAGCCGTGGAGCGAGGAGCGCCTGCCATTGGTCAAGGATCGTGTTCGCGCGCGGCTGGACCAGCTCTCGGCTTATCTGGGCGCCGCGGAGTGGCTCGATGGTGCGTTCAGCGCGGGCGATCTGCTGATGGTGTCGGTGCTGCTGCGACTGCGGATGTCGGGCATTCTGGACGAATATCAGAACCTGGCCGCCTATGTGGCGCGCGGCGAAGCTCGGCCGGCTTATATCAGGGCTTTTGCCGCGCAATTTGCGGTCAACGCGCCATCATGAGGCCGGGGCCGACATCGGGTTTGAAGTCGGCTTGCCACCGAGTTTGCCAGGACCGCGCGCTGCCTGGCAAAACCAATCAGCGGTCCTGGGACCAGGCTCCGAGGCCGGCCATGTCAGCCAGGCGGATCGCGGCCAAGGTCTCCAGTTCCTTCGAAATCGGCGTCTGCCGGGGGTCCTGCGCTTCGGGTCCGCTTTTGGCGGCGATGAAGCGGGCTTGGCCAATCGTGGCCCGAACGGTGGTCAGCATGTATCATGTCCCTGCACTTGTCCTGACGCTAAGAACTTGGCGAATGGATTTACGTTCCAAAGGCTGGTGACATAAAGCTCGAGTCCAGCGCTTCGAGGGCTCACGACGGCTACGGATATTTCGCCTTTGCGCCCGGGCCTAGATCGCCCTGCAACTCCTTCGGCAAAGGCAGGCTCGAGCATTGCAGGTGCACGTCGCGGGCGTGAAGCTTTCGCTGCTTCCGCTCGGCCTCCTTGGTGGCCGCGATGATGCCCAAGCCGTACGGGCCAAGGGCCGCGAATTCCCAGCCCGGATGCTGTTTTTCGCGCGCCGCGTAATCCGAAGCCGCCGCCAGTGCCTGCCGGCATTCCGGCGACGCCCATTTCGGATCCTGCGGCGAAAGCGACGCGCCATAGTCGACCGGGGAGGTCGCGCATCCGGCCACTGTCGCGGCCAGTGCGAAGGACACCGCAATTCGCATCGCAAGTCTCATCCCGAAGCCCTTCTCGCTTTCCACAGACCTCGCAGGCACCCGTCGGCGCCAATCACGTGTACGCGATGTCTCGCCGGAGCGCTTGCCATAGGCCTCGCTTCATGTCGATCTTCCCGCGGCCACATTCAGGCAGCGTGCCTGGAACCAAATGACGGGCGAGACTGTTCCGTTGTAACTTTAACACAGCGCTGGCGCGCCCGGTCCGTTGGGCAAGCGGCGACTTTGAGGAGCTCATCATGAATATTTCGTCCGGATTTCGCAGAATCGCGGTTGCCGCCATCGCCACCGCCGGCATCGGCTTTGCCAGCGCCGCGCATGCCGACAGCGGCACGATCCGCTTTGCCGTCTACAAGGCGGCCTTCTTCGTCGGCGGCTCCGGCGGCGAAGGCACCTTCACCTTCCACGGCAAAACCTATCCCATCTCGATCGGCGGTGTCTCGGGCGGCCTCGCCTTCGGCGTTTCAAAGACCTATTTCCGAGGCACCGTTCGCCACATCAGGCGCGTCCGCGATGTGACGGGGGTCTACGGTGCGGCGGGCGGCGGCGGCACGCTCGGCAAAGGCGCCCAGGTGATCGTCATGACCAATGACAGGGGTGCCCAGCTCGAACTCACCGGCAAGCAGGTCGGGCTGCAGGTCAACGCCGATCTCAGCGGCATGGCCATATCGCTGAGGTAAGGGACCCATTCCTTCGGCACGAAGAGATCGGACGGAAAAGTCCAGAAGGCGGCGTCGGCCCGACAGCCGCCTTTTCCCTGGCCGAAGACCGACAGGCTTTTGATCCCGGCACGAGGTTGGACACATGGCACTCAAACGGATGGACAATGTCGGAATCGTCGTCGATGACCTCGAAGAGACGATCGATTTCTTTCGCGAGCTCGGCCTCGAACTGGAAGGGCGGGCCACCATCGAAGGCGAATGGGCCGGACGTGTCACCGGACTGGGCGATCAGCACGTCGAAATCGCCATGATGCGCACGCCGGACGGCCATAGCCGGCTTGAACTTTCCCGTTTCCTCACGCCGCCGGTCGTCGCGGATCACCGCAGCGCCCCGGTCAACGCTCTGGGCTACCTGCGCGTCATGTTCACCGTGGACGACATCGACGATACGCTTGAAAGGCTGCGCAAGCGCGGCGCTCGGCTCGCGGGCGAGGTCGTCAAGTACAAGGACGTCTACCGGCTCTGCTACATTCGCGGACCCGGAGACCTTCTCATCGGGCTCGCCCAGGAGCTCGGCTGAGCGCAATGCGATGACGAGAGACCAATGTCGGTGCGCGCGTCTCGCAAGGCCCGTTGCAGGCTAGCTCCGCAGTCCCGGCGCTTCCTGCCCCGTCCTCTCGACATATTCGGTATAGCCGCCGCCATAGGTGTGGATGCCTTCGGGCGTCAGTTCCAGCACGCGGTTCGACAATGCGGCCAGAAAATGCCGGTCGTGCGAGACGAACAGCATGGTGCCCTCATATTGCGACAGCGCCTCGATGAGCATCTGCTTGGTGGCGATGTCGAGGTGGTTGGTCGGCTCGTCCAGCACCAGCAGATTGGGCGGGTCGAACAGCATGAGCGCCATCACCAGCCGCGCCTTCTCGCCGCCTGACAGCACGCGGCACTTCTTCTCGATCTCGTCGCCGGAAAAGCCGAAGCAGCCGGCAAGTGCGCGGAGCGGCGCCTGGCCGGCCTGCGGGAAATTGTCTTCCAGCGTCTGGAACACAGTGCGCTCGCCTTCGAGCAGTTCCATGGCATGCTGGGCAAAATAGCCCATCTTCACGCTCGGCCCGCGCGCCACCGTGCCGGTGTCGGGATCGGAGGCGCCGGCCACCAGCTTCAGCAGCGTCGACTTGCCGGCGCCGTTGACACCCATGATGCACCAGCGCTCGCGGCGACGGACCTGGAAGTCGAGCCCTTCATAGATGGTGCGGCTGCCATAGGCCTTGTGGACGTTCTTCAAGGTGACGACATCCTCGCCGCAGCGCGGCGCCGGCTGGAACTCGAAATTGACGATCTGGCGGCGCTTGGGCGGCTCGACGCGGTCGATCTTGTCGAGTTTCTTCACCCGGCTCTGCACCTGGGCCGCATGCGAAGCGCGCGCCTTGAAGCGCTCGATGAAGGCAATCTCCTTGGCCAGCATCGCCTGCTGGCGCTCGAACTGCGCCTGCTGCTGCTTGTCGGCGATCGCCCGCTGCTGCTGGTAGAATTCGTAATTGCCGGAGTAGGCGGTGAGCGAGCCGGCATCGATCTCGACGATCTTGTTGACGATGCGGTTCATGAACTCGCGGTCGTGCGAGGTCATCAGCAGCGCGCCGTCATAGCCTTTCAGGAACTGCTCCAGCCAGATCAGGCTCTCCAGATCCAGATGGTTGGACGGTTCGTCGAGCAGCATGACATCGGGCCGCATCAGAAGGATGCGCGCCAACGCCACGCGCATCTTCCAGCCACCCGACAGCTTACCGACATCGCCGTCCATCATCTCCTGGCTGAAACCCAGCCCATCCAGCACTTCGCGGGCGCGGCCGTCCAGCGCATAGCCGTCGAGTTCCTCGAAGCGATGCTGCGCCTCGCCATATTTCTCGATGATCTCGTCCATCCGCTCGGCCTGGTCCGGATCGGCCATCGCCGCTTCCAGTTCCGCCATCTCGGCCGCGACATCGCTCACCGGCCCGGCGCCGTTCATCACTTCGGCGACGGCGCTATGGCCTTCCATGTCCCCGACATCCTGGCTGAAATAGCCGATGGTGACGCCCCGATCGACCTGCACCTGGCCCTCGTCGGGCTGTTCCTGGCCGGTGATCATGCGGAACAGGGTCGTCTTGCCGGCGCCGTTCGGCCCGACAAGGCCGACCTTCTCGCCCTTCTGCAGGGCGGCCGACGCCTCGATGAACACAAGCTGGCGGCCGTTCTGCTTGCTGATGCTTTCAAGTCTGATCATGCGATTTCCGGACCATGCCTGCGCTGAATGGATTTGCCCGGCGCCTTACGCGAAGGATGGCGGCAAAGGAAGAGGCTCAAGCGCCGCATTCGGACGATCTCCCCCCAGACACACTTCAGAAACAAGATTCAACATCCGGGAAAAACTGAAGAAAACATCGTCTGCGATAACCACCCTCGTAGCGACCGGACGGCGGTCGCCAGGCAACGCAAAGGGATGGTCCCGACAATGCAACGACGTTCGACCGGATGGATGGGTGCCCTCGCAGGCATTTCGCTCGCCATGCTTGCGGTCGCGCAATCGGGTGCGGAAGCGGCGGTTACCCGGAGCGAATATTGCAGCCGGCTCGGTTCTCAACTCGACGGAGCCATCCGCACCAAAGCCGAACCCGGTGCCAGCGCGAGCCAGATCGCCACGGCAACGGCCCTGCGGGGCAAGGCCAACCGGTTTTGTGCCGAGCGCAAGGAGGCGCAAGGCATCCGGACCTACGCCAACGCCCTGAAACTTCTTGGAGTGACGCCGGTCGACCTCGACCAGTGACAGCAACCGTCAAAGGAAAGCCTATCATGAACAAGCCCCTCCTCTCCGCCCTCGGTCTCGCTATCGCACTCGGTCTGGCCATGCCGGTTGTTGGCGCCAGCACGGCCAACGCGGCCGCCACCACCGCCGCTGCGCCGACGACGGCTCCGGCTCCCGCCGCGTCGACCACGGCTCCCGCCGCCACGACCAAGCCGGCTGAGGCTGCCGCTCACAAGCACCTCAAGAAGCGTGTCAGGCACGCCAAGAAGCACCATCGGCATACGAGGAAGCACCGCCACAAGCACGTCGCCAGGAAGCACGCGCACAAGCGCGGTCTTATCTAGCAAACGCACCAAAACCCGGAAATCTTGGGGCGGCGCGGTGAGCGCGCGGGCGGCTTTGTCTTCGCTAGCTTATCTCGTTGCCAGCTTCGCAGGGGCTGAAGCCCACGTTCTCGTGAGAGATGTGCATTACGTAGCGAAAACGGGTCCGTTGTTCGCGATGGAAAATGTCTTGGTACTCAATTACGCCAAAGATCCAAAACTTAAGTTTGCCGTCGACCAAATCGGAGAGCACTTCCCGAGTAAGTTTTATCCTAGCTGGTTTGGCTGGATCGTTGGGCCGGACTGCTGCAAAGAAATCCATGCCGGGGCCAACGGACCCGCGTCCATCGACAGTGACGATGGACGGGAAGTGCTTTCCCTCTTCGAACGGCAGAAGACCCAATTCCCATTCCATATTGACGCGGACGTTTTGCGCCGGGGTCTGTCCAGCATTTCTGAAGGTGACTTTGACGCGGATATCCGGCTCGGGCTTATCGGTAATCACAGAGTCGAAATTGAAAGGCGAGATATAGGCGCGCAACTGGCGTTCGGCGGTTTCGCTGGCAATCCGGTTAGCAGCGTGAGCCTCTTGGACGGCTTCGGTATTGGCGTTGAGGGTCCGCCAAATGAAGAAGATACCGATGACGGTGAACACGACGCCAGCCCACGAAGCCCAATGCATTCCTGTGGTGTCTTCAGCGACACTTTGCTGGGCTGCGAGATCACACCAATCAGGCTGGGATTTCTGGCCGTCGTCGGATGGCTTGGCTTCTGGTTTGCCGGCAGAGGAATGGACGCTGGCGGCCGCAAAGGGGCTGTCTGGATATTGTTGGGCACATCGCTGTGCGTAGTAGGAACTTTGATGTTTGCTGGTGCTGTATGACTGCCCAAGCGCCGCAAAAAGCAATAGGCCGATGATCGTGGCTATCCATCCAAACGTAATGTAGTCGTGCCCACCGCCGTCATGCATTGAAGTAAAAAAGCCGCCGTGAATTTGCCCCTAGAGAGCTTATTCCGCACGTTTACCTCTTTCTCGTCAACGCCCATCGCATTGAGCTTTTCAACGAGCTGCGAGTAGGTGACGCCCTTGCGCTTCAATTCGGCTTTCAGGAGGTTAGCCGCTAGGGCTTCATAGTCCGTCTTATCCGCCATACGTATCGCCTTTGCAGAAAAATGCATCGATATCGATACGTATGCCCTTGTATGGGATACGTCAACGTACTACATTCGTTACATAGGTAACGGAAACAGTACGTCATGGCACAACATTTCCTCCTTTGCGCCGAAAGCCGCACCCTCTCCCTGAAGGACATCTACAAGGGTGGCGAGGAAAAGGCTTACGACACGTTCAAGCGCCTTCGCTGGGCTTCGACGCAAGGCGAGCCTGTTTGCCCGAAATGCGGGTGCCTGGATCGCTACGACATTCCGACCCGCCGCAAGTTCAAGTGCGCCGCTTGCGGTGCGCAGTTCTCCGTCACGTCCGGTACGATCTTCGCTTCGCGCAAGCTGTCGTTTGTCGATCTGCTCGCTGCGATCTGCCTGTTCGTCAACGGCTCCAAGGGCATGTCGTCGGTCCAGTTCTCCCGCGATCTGGATGTGCAGTACAAGACCGCCTTCGTGCTGTCGCACAAGCTGCGCGAAGCCCTGTCGGCTGAAACCAAGAATGAAATGCTTGAAGGCGAAGTCGAGATTGATGGCGCGTATTTTGGTGGCGTGGTGCGCCCCGAGAACCGCGTAGAGGACCGCAAGGACCGTCGCGTGAAGGCCAACCAGTCAGACCGCCGCCGCGTTGTCATCGCCCTGCGCGAGCGCGCTGGCCGTACTTTGACCTTTGTCCGTAACCGTGAAGCCGAAGGCGTCGATATCGCCCGCGCTCGCATGCTGGCCGGTTCGAAGCTGTTCGCGGACGAAGCCAACCATTGGGACTCGCTGGAGGCCGATTTCGCTTCGACCCGCATCAACCACTCGGAAAGCTACAGCGACGGCCACGGCAAGCATACGAACATGGTGGAAAGCTATTTCAGCCGCCTGCGCCGCATGGTCGTCGGCCAGCATCACCACGTTTCGCACAAATACCTATACCAGTACGCCAATCATGCGGCATGGCTGGAAGATCACCGTCGCCGGTCAAATGGCGGCAACGCCTTCGCTATCCTTGGCGGTGCGCTCAATCACCCTGTGTCGCGGGTTTGGGCTGGATATTGGCAACGCTAACGGCTTGATCCGCATAATACTTTTGAAGCTTGGGGGCTGCAAAATCCGATTTCGCTACGCCTGCACAAATGAAGGCGAAAACCTTTTCGTCGATCAAGCCCTCATAGGATATTTCGTCTGCCTTAACTCGCTTAATCAAGTCTGTGGCATGATAGATCGCTAGCCGCGCATACATGATGAAGCTAGGGTGTCGAATGAACTTGTGATCGCCGACGCCCAAAAGACACGCCGAATCGAACTTCGTTTTTTGGGTGCAAACAGGCACAAGCAGGCACTTGCCTTCCTTGCAAGGGTTCGTCAGGACCACAAACAGATGGCCAGTATCCCCGGTCTCTGGAATATGGAGGGTTTGAGTTCGTAAGGGCGTAAATAGCGCTTTCAAGCAGCAAGCGCGCTCTCGGCGCGACGCGCGGAATTGATTTCGCGTTCAACGCTGTCTGCGGTTTGATCACCGAACGCTTCGAGAATGTCTCGATATGAAATCGGCAATCTTTCGCCTTCGGGGACTTGAGTATATTCTGGGCAATGGCTGTGCGAGTAGTTTCGCAATTGTGAGGTGGTTTTGCTTCCTAGCTCTTTCCAGATATATTCAATCGCAGCCCATTCGGCATTGCTGATTTCATCAAAATCAGATCTTCCAAACTTTTTAAGTGCGACAACTTGATTTCCGTTCCGAGCGACAAACTCACTCCATATATCAACGTGGATCACCCCGTTGATACCATTCAGCGTGCCCGAGCAGATTGGCCCATTGAAAAGTGAATAAAATTCATCCCACAAAATCGGGATGTGATTTTCGCTAAGGAATTTGCGCTCCGAGAAATAGATAAGCTTTATAAGTTTGAGCTTGTCTATGATGCCATCTTCCTTGAGTGCAAAAAATGCGCTCACCTGTGCAGCTTTGCGGGATTTGAATCCCGCGACTGGGATGGCGTACGGTGGTATCGGGTCGTGTTTCAAAATTCCAACCTGCATTCGGTTAGAAGGGATCCTATCAACGCACGAAGGTTATGATTGATCCAACCCTGAGACGGTTTCCCCTCTTACCATCCTTAAATGGTTCTATAATTTCCCGTTGTAGCGCGCAATATGGTAATTTGACGTTCACCCATCGATGGCCGCTAATCACAATTGATTGCGAGGTTAACGCAAAGCTAGCTACTCGTGCCTAACTGCACAGGATCGCCTGCGCCGTACCTTGGCGGTATTGACGCACTCTCGTACCCTGTCGACCAGCGACGGCTCCCAGCCCTTCACCGCAACAATGCGCTGGGCAGTTTCCTTGTTGGCCTTGCTGCCTTCCGCCTCGCACTTCAAGATAAGCCGGTAAAGCTCGCCCTTGCGGAACCGGTTCGGCTTTCGTCGCAGCGGCACGATTTGGGACGGATCGCCCTTGTAGCCAAGGATGAGCAGCACCGCGTCTATGTGGACAAGCTGGTGCGCCAGGTCCGCGCCTTTGAACCGGATTAGGCCCGATATCTCGGATCGCTTCGCGACAAGCGTATTGATCGCGTGTTCGTATCGGGTGGAGCGGACGATAGGGGCAACTCTCGGCATGCCCCGGATTTTATGGGAACCCACCCTTTAGGTCGTGCGAGAAGTTGGTGCGTTTGCTACATAAGACCGCACAAGCGTACCCACAGGAAGCACGCCCACGCCAAGGCGGCTTGATCGGCAGCTTTCTTTCTGACTTCCTCCCGGGAAAAGGCCGCCATCCGCTGAAAAGCGAGGGCGGCTTTTTCTCGTGCGTGACAGGGTAAGTCAGATCCGCTGAAAGTACGCCGAAACAGGCGCTTACGGCAATTCCACGATTCAGGTCGTGAGCCGCATCAAGCCACGCCGAGCGCGGTCCGAACCTCACGGCCGGTCATGCCGCTGTCGAAGACGGTGGTGCCGGGATCGAAGCGGCGGGCCTGCGACAACGGTCCGACCACGACCGGGTCGAAGCCGGCATCGCTCACCAGCCGCGCGGCCAGGGCGACGGCTTCTTCGTCATCGCCGGCAAGCGGGATGCCGATCCTGTCGCCGGCGCGATGCGCCTGCGATTGCAGTGTCGTCCACATGACCGTGCTGAAGGCACGAACCAGTTTCGCGCGCGGCAGGAGCGGCGCCACCGCGAAAGCCACGCCGTCCTCGCGGGCAAGCGCGGTGTCGCCGAAAGCGCCGTCGCGAGGCGGATCTGGCACCGTGCCGTCGAGCAGCACCTTGTCGCCGAGCGCTGCCGCGATCTCGTCCGCGACACCGGGCCAGGCGCGAAACGGGATGGCGGCCAGCACGACGTCCGCGCCCGCAACGGCATCGAGGGCCAATCCCGCCGTGGCCTTGCCGCCGAGCCCGGACAGCATCGAGCGCAGCCGCTCGGGATGCCGCACGCCGAAACTCACCGCATGTCCGGCCTCGGCCCACAGCCTTCCGACCGTGCCGCCGATCATGCCGGCGCCCAGAATTCCGATTCTCATCTTTGCCTCCTGTACAGTCCGACTCACCACGGCAGTCTTTTGCCGTCGCGGAAGAAGCCGCCGGTCGGGCCGTCGTCCGGCAAGGTCGCGGCCCAGACGATGCCTGCCGCCCCTTGCGCCACCGGGCGTCCGCCTGGCCCGCCCATGTCGGTGGCGACCCAGCCCGGGCAGATGGCATTGACCAGCACGCCCGAGCCGCGCAGTTCCGCCGCCAGCACACGGGTCAGCGCATTGAGCGTCGCCTTCGATGTCGCATAGGCCGGCGCGCCCGCGCCCATCGAGGCCAAAGAACCGGCTTCGGACGACACATTGACCAGTCTTCCGTGGCCGCCGGCCTTGAGCAGCGGCGCGAAGGCCGCCGCCGCCCGCCAGGAACCGAAGACATTGGTCTCGAAGGCTTCGCGGATGACAGTCCAGTCCGGCCGCAAGGCGCGCGAGCCGCTGTCGTAGTGGATGGCGGCATTGTTGATCAGCACGTCGAGCCGGCCGAACCGGCGCTTGACCTCATCGGCTGCCCTTGGAGCCGCGTCGAATGCCGCGACATCGAACGCGATGGCCTCGACATGCCCCTCGACGGCTTTCGCTGCCGCCTCCCCCTTGGCCAGATCGCGCACGCCGAGCAGCACGGTGAAACCGCGTTTCGCCAGTTGGCGGCCGGTTTCAAGTCCGATGCCACGATTGGCGCCGGTGATGAGGGTGACTTTGTTGGGATGCGTGGTCATGGGGGATGCCTTTGTCTATCGTCTCGGGAAAGATGGCACGGGGGGAATTGATTTATTAGGCGGCGGAGGCTGCAATCATTGTGCGATCAAGCGCATGAATCGATCGAGCGGGAATCGGGTGTCGGCCGGTGTCGTGCCATGCGATCGTCGACCCGTCACGAGGATCGGCCATGCTCACGCTTCACGATTATCTGCCATCGCAAAATGGCTGGAAAGTCCGGGTCCTGCTCGGCGTGCTGAATATGCCCTATGAGACCCGCATCGTCTCGATTTTCGAGGGCGAGAGCCACTCCGATGCCTTCCTTGCCCTGAACCCGGCCGGTGCCGTTCCCGTGCTCCAACTCGAAGATGGCATCGCCATCGCCGAGTCCAACGCGATCCTCACCTACCTGGCCGAAGGAACGCCTCTGCTGCCGGCGGACCGCTACCGGCGTGCCAAGGTGATGCAGTGGCTGTTCTTCGAACAGTACAATGTCGAGCCCGTCATCGGCTCGCTGCGCTTCTGGACCCTGACCGGACGGCTCGAGCGCAACCAGGCCATGGTTGCCGGCAAACGCGAGGCCGGCGCCCGCGCGCTCGCCGCCCTGGACCGCAGCCTTGCCGAGACGCCGTTCCTCACCGGAAACGACCTGACAATCGCCGACATCGCCGTCTATGCCTACAGCCACCGCGCCGGGGATTGCGGCTTCTCTTCAGCGGACTACCCGGCATTCCTCGCCTGGACCGGCCGTGTGCGCGATGCCATTGGCCCCGGCTACCCCGTCCATCCCTACAG
The DNA here is from genome assembly GCF_002879535.1 of Mesorhizobium intechi. Taxonomy (GTDB): domain Bacteria; phylum Pseudomonadota; class Alphaproteobacteria; order Rhizobiales; family Rhizobiaceae; genus Mesorhizobium; species Mesorhizobium intechi. The sequence continues at coordinate 3,149 of NZ_PNOT02000156.1, read as the reverse complement.
CATCGACCCGCATTCAGGCGGCTGAGAACTATTTCTTCCCCTGCGGATAGATCGTCTCGCCACGCTTCAGCATCGCCACGAAGGTCTCGATCTTCTTCTTGCGGCCGGCCTCGGTCTTCATGTTGTGGGTGCGGAAGGCGAGCGAGAAGCGGTTTTGCGCGCTGAGTTTTTCCAGCATCGCCTTCGCCGCCGGCTCGGCATCGATGGCCGCCTGCAAATCGTCGGGGATTTTCATCTCCTTGCTGCCCCCATAGGCGCGCGCCCAGCGCCCGTCGGCCTTGGCGGCTTCGACCTGTTTCAGCCCATGCCCGGTCATGCGGCCCTCCTCCACCAGCCGCGCGACATTGTCGATGTTGATCTTGCTCCAGATGCTCTTCTTGCCGCGCGGCGTGTAGCGCTGGAGAAAACTGTTCTCGTCCAGCCCCTTGCGCACCGCGTCGATCCAGCCGAAGCACAGCACGACGTCGATGGCTTCCTTCGGCGTGATCGACTTCAGCCCCGATCCCACCTTGTGCACCTTGATCCACACTTCGCTTTCCGTGGCGTGGTGCTGGCCGAGCCAGGCGTAGAAACTCGCCGCGTCGGGGAATTCCCGGACCTTGTCGGGATCGACCTTGACCGGCGCCATCAGCGGGCCTGCCGGTTCAGAATCGTTGTCGCTGGCATCCCTGTCATCTTGCCTCCGTCATCTCGCCATCCCCGCACCATAGCATCGCCCGCTGTCATTTCTCGTCAGCAGTGAGGAACGGGTGCAGCGAAATAGGGAAGGCGCGATACATCGCCGCGTTGCGGCTGGCGCGCAACCGACCGGATGGAAGAGCGCGACGCTTCCCCAGCATGCGATAGGACCACAAATGCAACGCTGGGACCTCAAGCCGTCGAAATCGTGCGCGAACAGATCGGTGGCGCGTGGAACGGTTACGACCGCCTGGGCTGCGTGCTCGCTGGACCCTCGGCCGGTATCAGGCCGGTGGCGGCATTGCCGGCGTCAGGCCATGGCGGCGCATGATCTCCATCATCGCAGCTTTGTCAGGCGGCCCGCCGGCAGCGGCGTTGAGCAGGCCGAACGCCTCGCGGAAATAGTCCGGACCAATTGCCGCCGGCGTGATGACGCACAGCGTCTTGGCATCCCGGGCGCCATTATTGTCGAAGCGGTGGACGGCTCCGCGTGGAATGCACAGCGCCTCCCCCGGCCCAACCTCGATCGGCTTGCCGTTCACGGTCCAGGTCAAAACCCCGTCAATGCCGTAGATCGTTTCCTCGTAGTGGTCGTGGCTGTGCGCCGGCGCCGGCAGGCGCTGCGCGCCCGGCACCATCAGTTCGAAAGCGGCGACGCTGCCGTTCGAATCTTCGCCCGACACCAGGAAACGGACCGATAGCCCCCTGGTGCCGATGGTCTCATTGGCTGGATTGACCCGAAGATCCATGGCTGGCATTGCGCAAACTCCTCCGGTAAATTACATTTACCAGAAACAAGTAAACTCAATTTACCGGACCGTCAATGGCCACTTCCACCGAAGTTCTGCAGACCAAGACCACGGACCTTTTGATCGGCGCCCTGCTGCGCGTGCCGGCGCAGGCCATCCAGCGCCGGCTGATCAAGGAACTCAACGCCGCCGGTTTCGACGAATTGCGCCTGCCACATATGGCCGTCTTGCAGTTTCCCGGCCCGGATGGCGCGCGCCCCGGCACCATCGCCGAACGTGCCGGCATGAGCAAACAGGCGATCAACCAGTTGCTCAGCAGCCTTGAAAATTACGGCTATATCGTACGCTCCGACGGCGAAGGCAGCGCGCGCGTGGTGCACGCCACCGAGCGGGGTCACGCCGCCTTCTGGAAGATGGTCGACATATTGCGCGACATCGAGGAGGAGTGGCGCGCCGAGCTCGGGCCGGAGCGCTTCGCCCAACTCAAAGCGCTGTTGTTCGCCGTCTGGGACAGCCCGCTGGTGCGCTGACCGAAACCGCATTCCTGCATCATCATCGGCACTTCCGATGACATTATCGGTTTCTTCCGTTTCCTTCTCGGCACACCGACCTGCCAATTCCCTGCCCTTGTCCCCTCGAAACAAAGGCAGAGCGAAATGAGCATTTCGAACCAGAGGATCCTGATCGTCGGCGGCGGCTCCGGCATGGGCCTGGCGCTGGCCAGGCGCTGCGTCGAGGCCGGCGCCACGGTCATCGTCGCCGGGCGCGGCGAAGACAGGCTGCGACAGGCGCGCGAGACACTTGGCAATCCCGCCGGCCTGGACGTTGCCGTCGTCGACATCGCCCGGGAAGACCAGGTCGCGGCGTTGTTCGCCGAGATCGGTCGGGTCGACCACATCGTCAGCACGGCGGCCGACATAAATGGCGCCTACAGGCTGCTGCCGGAGCTTGATCTCAAGGCGGCGCAACGCATGGTCGACAGCAAGCTGTTCGGCCCGCTGCTGCTTGCCAAGCACGGCGCGCCACGGCTCAGCGCGAGTGGCTCTATGACCTTCATCTCCGGCATCGCCGCCTACCGGCCGGCCCCGCGCGGCTCGGTCGTCGCCGCGGTCAACGCAGCGCTCGAAGGACTGGTGCGGGCGCTGTCCGTCGAACTCGCGCCGATCCGCGTCAACGCCGTTTCGCCCGGCTGGGTCGACACCACGATCTGGGCGCAGGTCGCCGGCGACCGCAAGGCCGAGATGCTGGCGGCGATGGCCGAGCGGCTGCCGGTCGGCAGGGTCGGCCAGCCCGAAGACATCGCCGACGCCATGTTCTTCCTTATCGGCAACGGATTTGCCACCGGCACGACGCTGCATGTCGAAGGCGGGCACAGGCTGGTCTAGCTGGTGGCAGCCCTCACCAGGAGTTGTTTGGAAACAATGCCTTGGAGCTATCAGCCGATTCAAGTTCTGAGCCCGCATCGAGGCGTTCAGGCGCCAGCGTGTCGCGCGCGGCGGCGAGCAATTGCCTGAGCGCCGGCGGCTGGATGCGCCGGCGCCGCCAGATCATCGTCAGTGGCGCCGGCCGCATTCGACCGGGCCACGGCAGATCCATGAGCTCGCCGCGCGCCAGCGCATCGCTGGCGGCGAGACGGGGAATGAGGCCGAGCCCGCCACCCGTCGCCACCAGCCGGGCAATGGCGCCGATGCTGCCGACTTCGGCCAAGGGCTTGGGCGGAGC
>NZ_PNOT02000225.1 GCF_002879535.1 Mesorhizobium intechi | reverse complement strand
GCCCGAAACCACGGCCAACAGCCAGGGGCAAGCGCCCCCGGTCGCGATCAAGCCTGCCCAAAACCCGACCGCGAACCCGCCGAAGACGACCGCGCCAAGCCAGGCGGAGGCAGGGAGCAAGCCGCCGCAGCAGGCAAATCCGCCGGCGACAGAACCGGACCTGGTCGAGATCCTTTCCAAGCTGGCCAGGCCCGAGGCTTCCCCGCCGCCGGCCTCCGGGAGCCGTTTGCCGGCGCCGCCGGCCAGCCCGCCGGCCAAACCGGAGGCCCCGCCCCCGGCCGCCAGCCAGCCGACACCGCCAACCTCGCCATCAGAGCCGACACAGACAGCGCAGCCGTCCCCGCAACCGCGGCTGCCGGTAACCACACGACCCGAAAATACCGAAGTCGCGATCAACGTGCCAAAGCCGGCGGCTCCGCCGGCGAAGCCGATCGACGAGGCGGCGCAACGCGCCTCATGGGTGCGCGACTTCAGCGGCGGCGACTGTTTCTATGCGTCGCTGACATCGCAAACCGCCAGCTCCGCCGCCATCGAAGGCCTCGCAACAGCCGTGCAACCCTTCGAGCAGATGCTCAATGATTTTCGCTCGATGTTCCATCTCGAGCCGGACATCAATGTCCGTCTCATCGAGCCGCCTCAGTGTGAAGTGACCAACTTCCTGCGCGTCCTCGACCGGAACCGTGTGGAAAGTCCGAGGCTCGTTCTCGACCGGACATCGGTGCCGGACGGCGCGCCGATCAGCGGCACGCTGGTAACGCATGGCGGGCTGGTTTCCAACGTCATGCTAATCGACCACAGGGGCATCGCCTTCAACCTCGATGATCGCATCGTGGCGCACACCGACAAGGCGACCTTCAACATCCCGATCGGTCTAGGCGCCGCCGACAAGGCGGCGGGCAAACCCCTGCCGCAGATCATGCTGGTGGTCACCGGACCAAAGGACATCCAGGCCGCGATGTTCTCGCGACCGACACCGGTCTCCGAGCTTTTGCCAAGGATCCTCGAGGAGATCGGCGCCGACGGCTCGCAGTTCTCCGCCACCGCCAGATATTTTCAGCTCGGCGGATAGATATGAACGCCGATGGACCTTCGCCCCTCGCATTCATTTTGCCGGCCTTCGCCACGCTCGAAGCGTAGCTGGTTTCGATTGTTGGCGCACTTCTCCGACCGCGTGGCATTTTCCGCGCTGTTCGGCGCGGCGCTGCTCGTTATCTTTTCGCCCAACAGCGCGCATGCCGAATTCACCGTCTGCAACCAGACGCTCGACGTCGTCAACCTCGCCGTCGGACAGAAGGTCGACAATGCCGACCAGACCGACGGCTGGTGGACCATCGGCGCCAACCAGTGCGTGAACGTCATCCGCGAGGAACTCGCCAACCGCTACATCTACCTCTACGCGACCGACGTGTTCGGCCATGCGATCCTCAACGGATCGACCGAGATGTGCGTTGATCGGCGCCGCTTCTCCATCCGTGGCATCGAGGAGTGCTGGCAGCGCGGTCATATTGCGGCGCGTTTCGTCGAGGTCGATACGCTGGAGCAGGTGCGCTGGACCTATTTCCTGACCGGAAACAGCCCGTGACGCACAGCATCGACACGAGCTTCAAACAGAAGAAGCTGGCACGCCTGGCCGAGCGCAGACGCAAACTCTGGCGCCGCGCTCTTGCTGGCGTTGCAACGCTCACCGTCATCGCGATCGCCACCGGCTTCTATCTTACCAGGGACAACTGGTCGTTCGGCGACGAGGATGAGGAACTGCATCCCGTCGAAGGCATGGAAGACGTGCCGCCCGACGCCTCGGTCTATGTGCCGGCCATCATCGACCTTGCCGGCGATCCGATGTGGATCACGCTGGCGCCCGATGCGGACGCCGCCACGAAGGGCCACACGGTTGCGCGCCCGGCCGAACTGGACAGTTCGGGGGCCTCGCCGCAGATCGAAATTCTGTCCGACGTGATGCTGAGCGCCAGCGAGAAGTTCATGACGACGATCCCGTCGACGCAGGAGGATTTTGCCTTCTTCAAAGCGCAGCGGCAGACCGCTGCGAAGCCTTCGACGGCAGCCCCGGACGCTCAGCAACCGACCTCGCCCGCACCTGCCGCGGCGCCCAACGACCAACCGGGCGATCTGGCGAACGACCTGCAGGCGCCGCCGGACACGGGCGAGACGCCGGCCGGTTCTGCGCCCAAGGCCGACGCAGACGACCCCGAGGCCGGCTGGGGCGAGACCATCGACCAGGGCGAGGCAGCGCTCCCCGCCTTCAAGAAAACCGCGATCGAGAACAACACCACCGTCGCGACCGTCACCAGCGAATATCAGCGCTTCGCGGCGACAGAGGACACTTTCGTGAAAATCCTCAACGACCGCAGCCTGGATAGCGTGGCGCTCGATGCCCATTTCTCCGCGGACGACGCCAGGCTTGCGGGCGAGGCGCTGAAGGCGCTGTTCAAGCGCGACGGGCTTGAGGCCGGTTTTGTGGTCGCCATGCGCGGCTTCCGGCCGAACCGCGAGACGACGACCATGTCGCTGATGCAGGTCTCGGTCTACGCAAGGAACGTCTATGTCGGTACGCTGACGCGCGATGCGGCGGGCGCCTTCGTTTCCGGCGTCGACCCCTGGGTTCGCGAAGACCTCTTCAACTATTCCGGTGCCTCGGACCAGGGGGGACCCAAGCGGCAGTACCGGCTGCTCGACGCAATCTACTCGACCGCGGCGCGCAACAAGGTGCCGACCAGCGTGATCGGCGAAGCGATCATGTATCTGTCGAGGGGACAGGACCTCGACGCTTTCGCCAGCGAGGACCAGCGCCTGGTGATGATCTATTCGCAGACGCCGCGCGACCAAGGCGAGATTTCCGGGCGGGTGCTTTACGTCGGCGTCCTGGGTAAGGACAAGAACCTCGACTGCTTCGTCTTCCGGCAAAGCGACGGCCAGTATGCCTGCGTGACCGGCGATGATCAGGTTCGCTCGCTGAACGTCACCAACGGCATGGTCACGCCGGTCGCCGGGGTGATGACGTCGACCTTCGGCCCGCGCAAGCATCCGATCCTCGGCACGGTTCGGATCCACAAGGGTGTCGACTGGGCGGCTCCGGTCGGGACACCGGTCATGGCCGCTTTCGACGGCGAGATTTCCTTCCAGGGCGATGGCGGCAGCTATGGCAATCTGGTGAAGATCACGCACGCCAACGGCCGCGAGACGCGCTACGCGCACATGCAAAAATTTGCCGTCGCCAGCGGCGTCGGCACCAAGGTGAAGGCCGGCGACGTCATCGGCTACATCGGCACCACCGGACTTTCGACCGGCCCGCATCTGCATTTCGAGCTCTACGAGAACGGCGAGGCGATCGACCCCCTCGGGACAGTCACCGCAGTCGCCACCGCCGTTTCCGTCAGTTCCGGCGGGCCCGGCGATTCCGCGGTCGAGACGCTGACCGACCGGATCGTCCATGTCGAAAGCGGCGGCAGCGCCCGCGCCAAGAACCCCAACTCGTCGGCTACCGGCGCCGGCCAATTCATCACCAAGACCTGGATCCGGATGATGAACACCTATCGTCCCGACCTTGCCCGATCGCTTTCGACCGCCGACCTGCTCGCGCTTCGCTATGACGCGACGCTGTCGCGCGAAATGGTGCGCAACCTGGCGCGCGAAGGGGAGGCCTATCTGCGCGCCCGCGGTCACCAGATCACCGCCGGTCGTCTGTATCTTTGCCACTTCCTGGGCATGGAAGGGGCGCACCAGGTGCTGGCCGCGTCCGGCTCGTCGCAATTGAGCGCCGTTCTGGGCGCGGCCGTAATCCAGGCCAACCCGTTCCTGACCGGCAAGACCGTCGCCTACGTCATCGATTGGGCCGAGCGGAAAATGGGGCAGAAAGTGCCGCGCGTGGTGACCGACCAGAGCCAGCCGGCGACAACCACGACCGAGGTCCGGCAGACGTCGCCGGAGTTCGAAAAGTACAAGCAGGCGATAACCGCGCTGCTCAATTCAATCCAAGAGACGCTTGAGCCGGGCTGAGCAATTTCAGGAAAGCGTGAACGGCTTTTCGGCGAAAAGCGCGTAGCGCTTCCGGGCATATCTCCAAATGTTCGCGGAAGCCGGGTGCATCCGGTGAACCTAAGCCGTCGCCGGGGCTACACAAGCCTGAGAGCCATTTTCGCAGAAGCGACCTATGGCTGACGAAATGAGCATGCGCAGAGATCGATAGCGTGCCCCGACGGGCCGGAGGGCTGATCCATGAAACTGTTTGCCATCCTTTTGAGCGGAGTTGTCCTTTCCCTCCTTGCCGCCTTCGGCGTCCAGGCCGCAACAGCCGAGGGCAAGCGTGTCGCGCTGGTCATCGGCAACAGCAAATATGTCGACGCCGTTGCCTTGCCCAACCCGGCGAACGATGCCCGCCTGATTGCGTCGACGCTGCGCGACGCCGGCTTCGACGTGATCGAAGGCATCGACCAGGACAATGCCGGCATGCACGGGCTGATCAGCAAATTCACCGAAGAATCCTACGACGCCGACGTCGCGGTCATCTTCTATGCCGGCCATGGCATGCAGGTCGACGGCAAGAACTATCTCATACCGGTCGATGCCGATCTGATCTCGCCCGCCTATCTCAAGACCCGCACGGTTCAGGTCGACGAGTTCATTGCGGCGCTGCCTGCCGATCCCGCCGTCGGCATCCTCATTCTCGATGCCTGCCGCGACAATCCGCTGGGTCGTACCCTGGCTGCGGCTCTGCCCAAGAGCCGCTCGCTTGGCGCCGGCCTCGCGCCGGTGGATGCAAAGTCGGACGGCGTCGGCACCGGCGGTGTCCTGATCGCTTACGCAACCGATCCCGGCGCTATCGCTTTCGACGGCGACGGCGTCGACAGCCCCTACTCCCTGGCGTTGGCCAAGCATCTGACCGAACCCGGTGTCGAAATCCAGAGCGCCTTGACGCGCGTGCGCGGCGACGTGACGGAAGCAACGCAAGGCCGGCAGCGCCCATGGCACAACGCATCGCTGGGGCGCGAGGTTTTCCTTGGCAAGCCCGCGGCACAAACAGCCCCACCCGCCTTGGCGCCGGTGGCCGACGCCACCGAGACGACTACGGCGCCGGCCCCGATCGCCAGCGATCCGCCGTCCTGGGAGGTCGAGCAGCGGCTTTGGGACGAGGCTTCGAAAAAGAATACCATTCCATATTACGAGGCATATCTCGACCAGTTCTCGAGCGGCCGCTTCGCGACGGTGGCAAGGCTCGACATCGAACAGCTGAAGGCCCCCACGGCGGGCAAGCAGGTCGCAGCGCTCGACACGAACGATTCGAACGCGAAGCCCGGCTCTGCCGTTCGTACCTCGGCCGCCGACCAGGTCCGCGCCGCACCGCCAAAGAAACAGATTGTGCAGAAGACCCGCACGCTGAAACCGGCGGCGCAGCGGAAACCGCGAAGACAGCAGATCGTCGAGCGCTGGCGCAACAGGGAGATTGTGATGCGCGACGAGCCGCGATGGAGAGACAACAATGACTTCCTGACCAAGGCGCTGATTTTCGGCTCCGGCGTCGTGATCGGCGGCGCGATGAGATATTGATCATAGCCGGTCAAAGGGAACCCGCGTTGGACGAGTTCCCTTTTGCCCTGTCGCTGTTGACGGATCGCCCTGGCGGCGATCGCTTACTCGGCCCTGATGCGCATCTCCACGCGCCGGTTGACCGGATCGTAAGGATCGGCGACACGCGGGTGCGTCTTGCCAAGGCCGATTGCTTCAAGCCTGGCAGGCTGTACGCCGTTCGCCTCGAGGAAAGCCGCCACTGACTTGGCTCTCCGCTGCGACAGGTCCTGGTTGTATTGATCCGGGCCGGTCGCATCGGTATGACCTTCAACGACAAAGCTGAACGTGCTCAGCCGATTGTCCCTCAGCGCCTTGGCGAACTCGCCGAGTTCGGTGCGCGCCGTCTGGTCGAGTTGCGCGGAATCAAGGGCAAAATTGATCATCATGTCGAGACCGCTCTTTTGTGCGGCTGAACCAGTCTTCTCGGCCTTGCTCTTGCACTCTTCCTCCGTGCCGACGCAAATGCCGCGCGCGGCACCCAGATTGCCGGTCTGTCCGGCGAAGAACTTGACGATGTCTTCCGATTTCTGAAGCGGATCGGCAAACACGTGCGTTGAAAGAAGCATGGCTGCCAATGTCAAGGCTGAACTGCCCCATCGCATGACCGTAACTCCTGCCTGAGAGGATTTCGCTGGCGTATCATATCAAATCGGGAAGCGATTGTCTGTGAACAAACGCATCTCTGCCTGGTCGCCACCTGCCAACGACTGACGCTTGACCGGCGCTCGGCCACAGGCTTGAGTGCTGTTCTGGTGGTTCTTGGGGTGTGGCAGCCATGGCCAATGAACTCGGATACAGAACGGCACGGGATCTGTTTCTCGCTTGTCCCGCCATCGCCAGGGACATGAAATCGCTGGCCACCGGCCAGCCGCCGCTTGATTTTTGCCGAGCCTTGCTTGCCGGGCGCGTGCCAGAAGAAGCAGTCACGTTCTGTGCCTACCTCCTGCCCGAGCGAGCCGCCGTCTGGTGGGGGCATGAATGCCTGAGCAATCTCGCCGAGCTCCTCGCGGACCGGGATCTCGAATTGCTGGCGCTTGTTCACGACCGCGTCGGCGAACCTCACAATCCCCACCATCAAGCAGTCTTGAGCAATTCCCTTGACCTGCCGCCAGCGACGCCGGCCGCGTGGATCGCTCTGGCAGCGGTATGGCGCGACCCGACCCTCGACATGGTGTCGACCGGATTTCCCGCCGCCCATGCCGTCAATGCCGGAATTCTGGCCGGGCTGGCCCGAGCGTCGCTGGCGGACCGGTTTTCCGTGCTTTCGGCCTTTGTCGAAATGGGCATCCAGATGGCGGAGATGGAGGCGTAGCGGCATTCGCCGATCGCTGCCCGTCATCGTCGGCATCAGTCCGAAATTATTGGCAGCCGCCTTGCGCCCATCTGGCCAGCGCGACCTTGAATCGGGTGCCGAGCGGATGCTGCAGGCGCAGGACCGAGACGTCGTTGGCGGCGAAATTCTTTGCCTGCTCGCAAAGCCGGGCCTCATTCCACTCATGGCAGGTGTCGCAGTGCTTGCCTTGCCAGACCGATTTGTCGAGGCCTTCCACCGGACTGAAAAGCGGTTCGCTCTTGATCAGTTGGGCGATGCTCTTGCCGTCGATCGCCGGGTCGCCAAACTTGACGGGACGTTCGAAAAGGATAGGGCCGTCGCTAGCCAGCTTCGGGATTTTCGCACGCAGCGTATCAAGCGCCAGCTGGTCGGCATTCTTGCCTGGCGAAGCGCCCGTATTACGCGTGTCGGATCCGGCTTCAGATTGCGGGGGGCTCGCCTCGCCGACGATCAGCGGGGCGTTGAGATCGACCTTGTGCAGGACGACCTCGGTGGTCAAGGAGACATTGATCCAGGGGCGTTGCTTGCCGGCGGTCGCCTTGAAGACGTCGCTGGTCACCCTGTTCATCGCTTCGGTGATGGAGACATTGGATTCTCCAATGTGCTGAAGCAATGCCGTCGTGAAGGGCGAGTGGTCGCCGGACCCGTCATAGGCGAGCTGGTTGGGACTGGCGGCGAAGGCGACGAGTGTTCCGGCGCCGCCATTCTCGATCGGAATTTCCGCAAGGCCGCTGCTTGCACCCTTGATGCCGGCGGTCTTTGCCAGGACAGCGGCCAGAGGATTGTCCCGGCACGCGTCCAGAAACACCAGCCTTATGCTCGTCTCGCGCGACATCTGACGCAAAATGAAATCGACCGACACGGCCTCGAAATCGAGCGAGGTCTCGTCCTCGAGCGCGGCATCCACCGGAAGCAGATAATTCTTGCCCGAAACCTGCAGGCCATGGCCGGCATAGAAGAAAAGCGCCACATCGGCGCCGCGCACCTGTTTGGCGAACTGGGCGACCGTGGTCTGTGTCTGCTGCTTGGTAAGATCGAAGCCCGAGACCACCTCGAAACCAAGGTTCTGCAGGCGCTCGGCCATCGCCTTGGCATCGCGTGCAGGATTGGCGAGCGGCGCGGCGTGCTGATATTGCGAGTTGCCGAGCACCAGCGCGATACGGCGCTCGGCGCTGGCGGCCGTCAAAGTCAAAAGCAGGACAAGCGCGACAATGCCGGCGCCGCGAAGCAAGACGGCGCAAAACGCGATTGTACGGGAACCCACCCCGACCTCAGTTCGCGAGTTTCGTGGCGGAGAATTCGATCCGCCGGTTGAGCGCCTTGTTCTTCGGCGTATCGTTGGCGGCAACCGGGCTCTCCTCGCCATGGCCGGCGGCGCTGATCTGCCGACGCGGCACGCCACCGGCGACCAACGCCTCGGCAACCGCCTGGGCGCGCCGTTCGGAGAGCGCCTTGTTGGCCTCGGGCGAGCCGTCCGAGTCCGTGTAGCCGGAGACCTCCACCTTCAAGGTCGGGCATTTGCCGACGACACCTTCGACTTCGACGAGCAGCGGGCGGCTCTTGGCATCGAGCCGGGCGCTGGCCGGACGAAAGTAGATGGCGCCGGTGCGCGACAACACGGCGAACCGGTTGAGGCACTCCTCATCACTGAAATTGGCCTTCGCCGCGTCGGTGGCCACGGGACCGACATCAGCGGCGCCGGCAGCGACCGTCTGCACCGCGGCCGGCTTGCTGCCGTCGGCGACAAAGACGAAGTCGAAGGACACCGAGGCGGTGGGTACGATGTTCGTCACATTGGCGGCCTGCTGTAGCTTGTCGACGTTCGGCAGTAGGCCGAAATCCTCGACATGCACCGCGACGGGAGCCTCCGACGCGACGGAAACCTGCGTGTCGCTGATCATGGTTACGACGACGCTGGCCTCGAGATCCTTGTCGACGCCATGCAGATTGAGACGGAACGGCAAGGTTGCCTTTACCCTGCGCTTTGTCGCGAGATCGGCGAACGCGGCCGGGTCCACCTTCGCTGTCAGCTCCGCCGTCGGATATTTGAATGTTTCGAAGAACAGGAAGCGCATGCGCACATTGCGCAGGTCGACACCCGTGTCGACGGAATTGAGATCGAAGGTGACCTTGGCATCACCCGCAGCGCTGAGCGTGCCGGTGATATTCCTGATCTTGTTGGTCTCGACGATCGTGTTCTTCTTGACCGACTGATAGGTGAGCACCGAGGCGTCGGGATCGAGCGTCCAGTTCGGCGCGGCGTTGGCGGCGTGCGGTTCGAACACCAGCAAAGCCAGCAGCGCGGCAAAGACCAAGCCAAGGGCCGCGGCCTTGGTGCGCACTTTTCGACAGAATGCGATGACTTCGAACATGGAACGCCCCCGCCAGGACAACCTACCTCGATACCGCTGGAAATGGGAGCATAGAGCACTTGCCCTTGCTTGGCGAGCGGTTCGAGTCGGCCTCGACAAGTGACGCCAACCTGCCATGCGCGGGCGGAATTGTCTTCTATTGGGCGCTCATCCTCCCCAGCCGCCTCCTCCGCCACGCTGCCTCCGCTACCGCCGCTGACTGTCGATCCTGATTTGTGCAGTGGATCCCACGACCTTCAGGAACCTGGCCTCGCGAAGCAGCGGATTCCAATCGGTCCCTCGATATCGGGCTTGAGCCCGAGGCTCCCTCGGACGACCATGCCCGTGCTCGCCATTCCGGCGAGATATGAAGTGTCGTCGTCCAGTGAACGACCGGTTCTGAGACGGGCGTGGCCGCACACAAACGACCAGGATAGGCGCATACCAGACATTCAGCAGCTGACCGACCGCGCCTCGGTTGCCTCATCCCCTCCATATCGTGGAGCGAGAACGGTCTGCATATGTCTGGCAGGTCGAGTTCACCGCGCGCCTCGATCGCCAAAAGATACAGAGCCTTGGCCAGACGGTCCGATTCCCCCACCGCAGGGGAACCGCAGATGGCGAGCAGCGCACTCTGCTCCTCCCGGCTGGCTCCGTCGGGCTCGCTGCTGCCACCGCCGATGTCATGCAGGGCTTCGCCGAACGCAGCATAGGCTATCCTGTGCGCCTCAGTCAGCGCTTGCAGACTATCGGACGGTCCTCGGTCTCGACCCGGCAGCCCAGTACCGAGCGCCATTGCCGCAACTGTCGTGGCGCCATACATGAGTTTCGAGTCGGACTCTTAGGCCCTGAACTCATAAATGCTGGATGATTGAGACGCTGGAAAGCAATCACCCATCGGCCTACAATCTGACTATGCCTTTCGCCCGCAAATTAATTCTTCACGTTCCGGTATCGAATGAGACCTTGCTCGATGGCTTTGTTCAGCAATGTCTGAATGACGATGTATCGCTCGTCGCCGTGGTCGGGCCAGGCTGCGCGAGGGTTGAAGACATTATCGACGCGATCGTCGTCGGTGACGGAACCGACGAGACACGCTTTCTATGCACGACTTCTCACCCCGATGAGCCATTCGAGGATGTGTTGAACATGGCAAGGACATGGGAGTTCGAGCGCGGCGATCCCGTCGAAGAGGTCCGGCTGTAAGAGTGTTGACCGCCTGCAATTTTGGCTTCCATGCCACGCCGTTTTCTGATTCAGGCTCCACATGAGCCGATATGACCTGACCGACTTCGAATGGCGCGCGATCGAGCCGCTGTTGCCCAACAAGCCGCGAGGAGTGCCGCGCGTTGACGACCGCAGGGTGCTGAACGGCATCTTCTGGGTGCTGCGATCGGGTGCGCCATGGCGAGATCTGCCGGAGCGATACGGCCCGCGCACCACCTGCTACAATCGCTTCGTCCGATGGCGGAAAGCAGGTGTGTGGGACCGTCTCATGGATGCCATCACCAAAGCCATGACGGCACGGTGCAGATGATCGACACCTCCATTGTTCGCGTCCATCAGCAGGGCGCAACGGCAAAAAGGGGGATCGAGATCATTGTCTCGGTCGTTCCCGAGGCGGGCTGACAACCAAAATCCATGCTCTTGTCGACGCCCAAGGCAGGCCGATCAAGCTGACGCTCGCGGCAGGCCAGATGAGTGACATCGCCTCCGCAGCGGACTTGATCAAGGAATTGCCGGAGGGTGCCATACTACTCGCCGACAAGGGCTATGATGCCAACGCCTTGCGCAATGCTGTCACCGAGCGAAAGGCATGGGCCAACATTCCGCCCAAGGCCAACCGCAAGGACGCGATCTGCTTCAGCCCCTTCCTCTACAAGGCGCGCAACCTCGTCGAACGCTTCTTCAACAAAGCCAAGCAATTCCGTCGTATCGCAACCCGATACGACAAGCTGGCTGAGAACTACCTTGCCGCCCTCAAACTCGTCGCAATCCGCATCTGGCTACGCGGTAATGAGTCTACGTCCTAGGGGCCAGGCCGGGCAAAAAGATCATCCCTGGTAATATTTCCGAGTTTCAGCACTTCTCTCGTGAGAGTTTCCGCGAGTTCAGGATTGGTCCCCAGTAGGTGGTCGTGGAGCTGTTGGAACTGGCGCATTTTGACGGCAACGGCACCGTTGCCCGTGGGAATGCCGAACATGTCCTCGGGGGTCCACTGGTAGATGTGCTCGCGCCAGCACTGCACCATTTTTTCGAGGTAGGGCAGCGACCATTCAATCTCTATATTCTGGAATGTAACGTCTGTTGATACGGAGCGAGCGGGGGTGGACGCGGCAGCGGCGGTTAGCGTTTCGCTCACCGTTGCAGACACACTCAGGCTGAACTCCGAATACGGCGCATCGGATTCGAACTCCAGGCGGTTATCTATGGTTCGATACTTTACGGTGATGCTTTCACGACCTGGATCGCCGGACCGCACATTGACCGAAACTTCCATACTGGTCTGCGCAGGGTCAACTGCCACGTCATTAATTGTCCAAACGTATCCCGGCTGTTCATACCCCTGAGAGAGAGCCGCCAGGACGACTTTGGTGGATTTCAGGTGGCTGCGCTGGGCGTAAGAGCTTTCAGGAAACATTGTGCACGGAGTTGCATACACCCACTCCCAATCTGTCGTGTAAGTAACGGTTGACGAGATCTGCGCCGGTGCGAACTGAATCGTGGCTTTGCCCAATTTAGGCCCACCAACAGTAACGCTCGCAAAATCGGAGTCGTCGTTGAAATTGTTGAGTCGGATGACCAAATTTCCGATCCGATAATCTCGATCACCTTCAAGGCCAGCAAACGGTATGCAACCAACATAGGTAATGAGTTTGGTGGAAGGATCAAAAGAATGAATCACGGCGCCTGCGACACCTGAAATACCGGGTGCTGGAGCCGCGTTGAGACCTTGGTCGTACTCGCGCGGTCTGCGAATTTCGATTCCATATCCATTTGCGTCCCCGTATGCGGGCGGAACGACTGCCAAGACCTTACGGCGTGTTGGCCAAGACGTTACTCCTACATCGAGCGCTCGGAGGTATACGTTGATGTGGGCATCTTGGAATGTGGCGGGCAGCTCTTCAACCGAATCGGCATGCACGAAGTCTCCGGTCCGATTCACGAAGAACTGCAAGGGGGTAACATACGGACCGGCTATGCGCATGACATCCGTCGTAGGCGGAGGGTTGCCGTCGAAAGGCGCAAGACCTGCCGGAAGCTGTGGAGAGGCAGGGCGCTCGAAGGCGTTATCGGGGAATTTAGCGGAACTCATCGTGGAATAGGGACTGCCGTATTCGCCTCCCGCTTTATTTCGTTCATGCTGAAATCCGAAATTGTGCCCAAACTCCTGACAGATCGTGTCGAACCGCGCACCCTTGTTGACGACCGCGACGACGATGCTTCGTCCGCCGGTTCCGTCCTTGCGTTTGACGCTGTAGCTGCCGCCGCCGTGAAGATCTATCGCGGCAGGAAACCAGATAACGACGTGGGCGAAAGTCGACCAATCTGGGTCCCACTCGTTAGTGGCCCCGGCGAGGACAGCATTCACAAGCCGGTCCCGGGCCGACGTGCCGAAATTCGGGTCATTGCGTGGGTCAGCAAGCTGAAGTATCGGCAACAGCTGATAACTTAAATCGATTTGCGAGAAAGATGTTTGGGACCAATAATGGGCGACGCTGTAAGGTATTGTAGGGTCAAGCCAGTTCCGCATTTCGGCGTCGGACCAGACGTCGCTCGCTGGAGTGGTCGTAAAATGAGCGCGTATGACTGCAAACATCGCCTAGCATCCTCATTTTTGAATTGACTAACCGACATCCCCCGGATGACTGGCCTCGATGGTCAAGTTTTGTGTAAAGTGACGGGATTTGCAAGCTCTGACGCTGACAGGATAAGCGGTCGCGCATCAAAGCCCGGGACTCGGCGAAATACCGCCGTTGGGTTACCGCTCCGCAATATTCTCATCCGTTTGTTTCATCGACGCTGCTGATGGGCATGGTTTCGGACATACGAACATGAAGCATGCCGTGAAGATATGAAGGCCAGTATTCGGCGGCGCTTGCGCCAAGGCTGCCGCAAGAGGGCGAGGCAAGATTCCGCAGCCGTTCCCGTGCGCGATCCTAGAGCAGCCCTACGAGATGATATAGGTCTCGACGAGCTTTGCTTGCCAGTCGAGAATCCACAAGGCTCTGGACCACGGGGCAGCTTGGGGGTCGCCAAGCGATAAGATTGAAGACATTTTCTGGGGCGTGGCCCACAGCGTCGGCTTTCAGGCCGGTGGCAGTCTGATCTTAACGACCGCCGTGAGGGCGCAAAGCTAGCATTCAGCAGCCGACAAACGGGCGTGGTGAGCGGCTGAACCGGCTTGTTGAAGCGACCTCGGCGAACTGGCTCGTAACCTATTGAAAAGTCGCGATCACGTTAGTCGCTGAGGGTGTGGGACTTCCAAGGAAGATCAATGGTTTGGCGGAGGTTTGGCCAACCCATATCCTACCTATGATCTCGTGTGGTCTGGCGAACCTAGGCAGCGTCCGAAGAGATAAGTTCTCCGATCAGGCTAGGGGCGACCGGTTGGGGGCCGGAACCGGCAAGTCTCAGTCCTGGCGTTGCCAAAGTGGATGTCCAGATTGGCCATGCTTTGCCGAAACCGCTAGATTGCGTTAGCCTACCAATATGCGCAAGCGCTGAAAGACCATTTCGCTGAGGGGGCGAATTCATGGAGATGCAGCAGGTCCGCTATTTTTTGGCCCTGTCCAATACGCTGAATTTCACCAGGGCGGCCGAGGAATGCAACGTCACTCAGCCGGCGTTGACGCGTGCGATCAAGACGCTCGAAGAGGAGCTCGGCGGAGAACTCCTCCGCCGCGAACGCCAGCATTCTCATCTGACCGAGCTTGGCCGGCGCATGCTGCCGCTGCTGCAGCAATGCTATGACGCTGCCACTTCCGCCAAATCACTGGCCAAGGCAGTGCAAAGCAGCGAGGTCGCGCCGCTCAACGTGACCATATCCAACAGTGTCAACATCGCGTTGCTGGTCTCACCGTTTTCTGAGCTTTTCCGTGCCTATCCAGGAGCGCACCTCAAGATCAGCCGAGGTTCGCCAAGTGCCGTGACAGATGCGCTGAAAGACGGTGGCGCCGAGCTGGCCGTTGCCGGCCCGCTGGGGCCGGCCTGGGATCGCCTCGACGTATGGCCGCTGTTCCAGGAGGGGATCGAACTCGCCGTCAACTCCGACCATCCGCTGGCCCGCCGCAATGAAGTCGACGTTGAGCTTAACCAGCTTGCCGCGGAACCTGTACTCAGCCGGATCGATTGGGAGACGAGCGAGGAATTGTCGCGGTGCCTTTCCGCAAAAGGCTATTCACCTCGAACCGCGCACGAAGTCGAGACCGACCAGGATCTGCTTGCATTGTTGGAGGCCAACGCTGGAATTGGCTTTGTTTCGCTCACGGCGCCGCGGTCTGCGAATACGCGCCGGCTCAAGCTTCGTGGTCTCGACGTCTCCCGAACCGTTTCCGTCTACGCGGTTGCGGGCAGGCACCGTTCTCCAGTCGCGATGACGCTGCTCAACCTGTTGAGGTCGGCCGACTGGTCGTCCTTCGGCGTCAGCGAGCCCGCCTGAGCGCCGCGATCAGGTCATCGATGTCCATCCGCCGACGGTAGTCGGGATCGACGAAGCGATCCGTGATGATCCCGTCCGTTCCAACGATGAAGGTCGCCGGGATCGGAAGGAACCAACTGGCGTTGCCCTGGTAGTTTGGAAGATCATAGGCAACGCCCATCAACCGCTCCATCTCCGCCCCGATCCAGATGGCAAGGTTGAGAGACAAGGCGTAGCCATTGTCCATATCCGTCAGGAAAGGGAACGTGGCCCCGACCGCGGCCTTCATCGCCTTGGCGAATCTGCGCCGCTCGGGCATGATCGCCACGACAAGGCCACCCAGCGCCGCAATCTCGTGCTGGGCCTCGACGATGCCGATCGCGTTCAGCCGACAGTAAGGACACCAATGCCCGCGCTGGAAGGTGATTACGGCTGGCCCCTGGCGCAGGATTTCGGCCAAACCAACCAGCTTGCCCTCGTCGTCAGGCAGCAGGAATGCAGGCATCACTTCGCCGGGAGCAGGCACCGTTGTCCCCGCCCCTTGTTGTTCCAAGCGAGCCACAAGGCGGTCCACTGCGTCCGCGAATTCGGGATTCAGACGACGAACCGCCGCGGCAATCACGGCCAACCGTTCGTTGAGAGGCGCATCAAGTTCGATGGCGGCCTGAACGGACTGTTCGAATGTCATTGCCTGGTCGTCGGCGGCCATCTCTGCACTTTCACGCGTCGGACCCAGCCTATCACTGAAGCCCCCAGGCGATTGCCATGTTTTTCCTGCATGGTTTCGATGCCGCGCTAGCATCGTAGCATGCCACGTTCACGTTCTATTCGCCGCCTCCGACCTGCGCGTTACAACATGTCCTTGATGTCCGCGGAAAAAGTCGGGAAGCCGTGGACCATGTCGGCCAGTCGCGGTGCCCTGATACCGTGCTTCATGGCGAGCGCGAGGACATGGATCAACTCTCGCCGCGTGGCCTACGGTGTAGACGACGACCCTGTCCGCGCTTTCCTCGACAGTGATCTTCGACCACGCAAGGTTCTCTGCACGGTTCTCGCTGACAGCCAGTCTTGCATGTCATTGATGTGGACCGTGACGCGAAGCCCCTGCTCTCCCCTCCGCGCTAATGAAGCTTGATCCGAGACCTGGTGCGCCTCGCCACCATCTCGCCAATCGAATCCAGGGTGGTCTTCGCGAGGCCGTGCACCGCCTTGAGATGCAGTTTGTAGAGCGAGCGATAAACCAGCCGGGCGAGCAGACCTTCAATCTTCAGCCCGCCGATCAGGCTGCCGAATGAGTCGTAGTCGGCGAGCGAAACAAGGGATCCATAGTCTCGATAGCGAAAAGCCGGCGCGGCCCGTACCTCGAGGCGCGCGGCAATCACCTCGACCAGGTGATCGGCCTGCTGATGGGCGGTCTGAGCGCGCGGCGGCAATGGGTCGCCTCCGCCAGGCAGAACACAGCTTGCGCAGTCGCCGATTGCAAACACGTTTTCGTCCTCCCCGGCTTGGAGTGTCTCATCCACGACCAGGCGGTTGATGCGATCCGTTTCGAGGCCATCGAGCTTTTTCAGGAAATCCGGGGCCTTGATCCCGGCCGCCCAGACCACGAGCTCGGCCGGCACGAACAATTTCTCGCCGAGCCTGACGCCGTCCTCCGTCACCTCGCTGACCTTGATGCCGCACCGTATCTGCACGCCGAGCTTGACGAGCAGACGTGCAGAAGCCTGCGCGATGTGCTCCGGCAGGGCCGGAAGGATCCGCGGGCCCGCTTCAACGATCGTGATCCGGATCAGTCTTTCGAAGTCGATATTGTCGAGATTGTGCGATGCAATTTCCCGCATCGACTTGTGCAGTTCGGCGGCCAGCTCCACGCCGGTGGCCCCAGCGCCGACGATGACGCAATGGAGCTGGCCGGGCGACAGCTGCTCGTATTGCGCGTTGGCGCGCAGGCACGCGTCGATCATGCGCTTGTTGAAACGGGCGGCCTGCTCCGCCGTATCCAGCGAAATGGCGTGGCGCGCGGCGCCCGGCGTGCCGAAATCGTTGCTGACGCTGCCGACAGCCATGACCAGCGTGTCGTAGCCCAGCACGCGCGGCGGGATGACCTGCCGGCCGTCATCGTCGAAGCTGGGCGCGACAAAGACCTGGCGCCTGGCGCGGTCGATGCCCACGACTTCACCGATGCGGTATCGATAGTGATGACGGCTGGCATGGGCGATGTATTCGACAGCGTCGTGTGACGCGTTCAAGGCGCCCGATGCCACCTCATGCAGCAGCGGCTTCCAGATATGGGTGCGGTTGCGGTCGACCAGCGTGACGGAAAGCCGTCGCTTGCCGAACTTGCGGCCAAGACGCGTCGCCAGCTCCAGCCCGCCCGCGCCGCCGCCGACGATGACCACGCGATGCAGTGATGTGTCCGCATGGGAACGTGTCTCCGGAATCGCGCGGAAAAGAGCCGCGTCGTTGGCAAGCACTGCCTCGGGGACGAGCCGCATGCCGGGGGTGATGATCTGCATCGGTATTCTCCGTCGTTTCCGGGGCGCTGGCCGGTCATTCCTGCGATTCGTGGATGACGATGCCCTGCAGCATGTCGACCTCGCACTCCCACGGCTTTTCCGAGAGCACGCGCTGGCCATGTTCGTATCCCGCCTGCCAGCGCGTGCGGATGCCGGCGCGCGTGAAGTCGATGTCCTTGGTGTGGTCCTCGCCATCCAGGCGTGGCGAAAGCAACCGAACGAGATGCATGACAGAGGGGCAGCCATAGGATGCGAGTTCCTTGAACATCGGATCCTCGCGCTGTTCCTCGGGAACCAGCTTTCCCATTTCGCGCACGACATGCCGCAGGCGATGCAGTTGCTCCTGTCGCGCCACATGGCTTCTGCCGCGGCTGGCATATTGGAGATCCTTCTGCCGCCCCATGACCTGCCAGATCGATTTCGGCTCCGTCGCGCGCGGCTGCCACATGTTGACGGCAAAGATCAGCGCGTCGCGCCGTGGGCGCTCGTCCAGGACGACCTCGATGGGCGTGTTCGAATAGATGCCGCCGTCCCAATAGGGCTCGCCGTCGATGCAGACTGCCGGGAAGGCCGGTGGCAAGGCGCCCGACGCCATGATGTGCGCCGCCGACAGCGTCATCTCACGGGTATCGAAGTATTTGAGTTCGCTAGTGTTGACGTTGACCGCGCCAACGGTCAGCCGCGTATGGCGCCTGTTGAGGCAATCGAAGTCGATCAAATTGTCCAGCGTCCGCTTGAGGGGATCCGTGGTGTAGTAGGAGGCATTCTCCACACCGACTTCGCGATTGACCCCGAACATAGCGCTTGGGTTCGGTGCGAAGAACCCCGGTATGCCGCGCATCACCGTGCCCATATTGGCAAAGATGTTGCTCGGAACCATCATCCGGAAAAACTCGTCGAGCGGGCTGCTGCGGCCGACGCCATCCCAGAACTCGCGCAGCCTCGGCAGGCGGTCCTGCGGTTCGTTTCCGGCGATCAGTGCCGCGTTGATGGCGCCGATCGAGGTGCCGATGACCCAGTCCGGTTCGACCCCGCCCTCGACGAGGGCCTGGTAGACGCCCGCCTGATAGGCGCCGAGAGCGCCGCCGCCCTGCAACACCAATACGGTCTGTCGCTTGACCGAACCCTCAGCCATACGAGCGGCCTCCGGCACGGGTTCCGACGTCGAGGGATTTCGAGAGATCTTGTTCATGGCGTTTGCGTTCCTCCTTGCCGGTTTCAGTGGGCAGTCCAGCCGCCTTCGATCGGCATGATGGCGCCGGTGATCGAGGCCGCATCGTCCGAGGCCAAAAACAGACAGAGCGACGCAACCTGCTCGACCGTTACGAACTGCTTGGTCGGCTGTGCGGCCAGAAGCACATCCTTGATCACTTGCTGTTCGGTGATCCCGCGCGCCTTGGCCGTGTCCGGTATCTGTTTTTCCACCAGCGGGGTGAGCACGTAGCCGGGGCAAACCGCATTGACCGTGATGCCCTGCTCGGCCACTTCCAGCGCCACCGTCTTGGTCAGGCCGGCAACGCCGTGTTTGGCTGCGACGTAGGCGGATTTGTATGGTGAGGCGACGAGGGCGTGGGCCGAAGCGACGTTGATGATGCGGCCCCATTTGCGCTCTTTCATCGCCTGCAGGGCGCGCCGGATCGTGTAGAACGACGACATCAGATCGATCGCCACAACGGCTTCCCATTTCTCGATCGGGAAGTCGTCGATCGGCGCCACATGCTGGATGCCGGCGTTGTTGACCAGGATGTCGATCGCCCCGAATTCTGCGATGGCCTTGTCCATCATCGCCGTGATTGCATCGCCTTTGCTCATGTCCGCATTGTCGTAGCGAACGGTCACCTTGTGGTCGGCGGCCAGCTTTGCCCGCAGGCGCTCGATCTCATCGGCATCGCCAAAGCCATTGAGAACGATGTTGCAGCCCTTGGCCGCGAAAGCTTCGGCAATGCCTTGGCCGATGCCGCTGGTCGAGCCTGTTATCAGCGCCGTCTTTCCTCTGAGCATCGTCGTGTCCTTCTGTTGGAGGCGCGGCAGAGCCATTCTGCAGCCACTGCGGGCAACGGTCTTCGCGCCCAGGTCAGAAATCCTGATCAAGTATGGCGAGCAGCCCGAAGCAGCGGAAATGCCGTTGAGACATGGATTCGATAGCCGACGGTCTGACCGATGCGGCGACGATGTAGACCTGAAGGCTGGGTTGTTTGACGTTGGGGCAGCTAGTAAGATTGAGCCGCAACACGGGTGGTGCCGTATGCTCGCCCGTCGAGGGGAGTTGCCGTGGAGATCAGCCAGGTCAGATATTTCTTGGCCGTCGCGAAGGAATTGAACTTCACCCGGGCGGCGGAGGAGTGCAACGTGACGCAGCCCGCGCTTTCACGCGCCATCAAGCTGCTTGAGGATGAATTTGGCGGCGCCCTTTTTCATCGTGAGAGACGCTTCACACACCTGACGGAGCTAGGCCGCATGGTCGAGACCTATCTCGAGGGTGTTTTCGAGAACTCTCGCCAGGCAAAGCAGATTGCCGAGCAATACGTGCATTTGAAGAAGACCCCGCTCAGGGTCGGTATCATGAGCACAATCGCTCCCGACGAGATCATAGAGCTCATATCGTCCGTCCGCGCCCATCACCCGGGCGTAGAGCTGCATCTTTGCGATGCCGACGCGCCGAGCTTGCGCCGACGGCTTCTAGAGGGTGATCTCGAGGCCGCTATCTATGCATTGCCGTCGAACGCGTCCGACGAAGAAGTGCACTCCTTGCCGCTTTTCCGCGAGCAGATGGTGATGGCCGTCCATCTGACCCATCGCCTCGCCAACCAGCGTAACGTGCAAGTGAGAGACATGAGCAATGAAAGCTACATCCACCGCAACAACTGCGAATTTGCCGGCTATGCCGATGCCGTTCTCTCTGAACAAGGCGTTACCGTCAGCCCCGTTTACTGGAGCGATCGCGACGATTGGACACTCGCGATGATCGCTGCCGGTCTTGGTTTTGGTTTCATGCCGGAGCATACCGCCAAGCATCCCGGAGTGGTGGCCCTACCGATCACCGACCCGGAATTCTGGCGCGAGGTCAATCTTGTCACCGTGCGCGGCCGCAGGCATTCCCCAGCGGTTGGCGCGCTGGTGCGCGAGGCTACGCAGAAAAGGTGGTTCGGCGGGCGGGCGATGGCATTGTCCGCCGCCGAGTAGCCTCTCGCGAGAAACAGGCTCGCCTCGTAATGACGGGCGGCGGATCCCCTTCGCCTCATCCGCACTCAATTCTTTTTGATCGTCGAGGTCACGGACTGGATGACTTCGGTTGCCATCTTGAACTGGGCCTCGCGGTCGGTGATGCCATGCCGCTTGGCGATCCAGGCAAAATCACTGTAGGCGGCATAAACCGTTCCATCCGAGGTCTGGTAGACCAGGACGCGGACGGGCCAGTCGAGACCGGCCTCGGGATTGGAGGTGATGAAGGTCGTGCCGAGCGCCGGGTTGCCGAACATCACCAGCCGCGACGGCTTGACGTCGTTGCCGGCGTCCTTGCCGAGCTTTGCCTGGTCGATGACGCCGAAGAACTTGATGCCCTTCTTGAGGACATCCTTCCTGATGCGGGCGACGGTCTCGGCGACCGAGTAGTCGCTCTTTACCGTGACGACACCATCCGAAGCGGCCGCCGGGACGACGACGGCCATCAGCACGGCGGCGCCGGCAATCATGGTCCTCATGTAGCTGTTCATGTCAGTCTCCTTGTTGGATTTGCCTAGTTTTGGTCGTTCGGTCTCAGGTCCTTGGCGTTTGCAGCACGCGCGCCACCGCGATGGCGCAAGCCAGGACTGCGGCGAGCACCGTCACGCATGCGGTCCAGCCGATCCGGTCGTAGACCTGTCCAATGACGAAGCTGCCGGCGAGCCCGCCTGCATAGTAGGATGCGAGATAGATGCCGCTCGCGGCGGCGCGGTCACGTGACGCGGTCCTGCTAACATGCCCGGTGGCGATTGCCTGTGCCAGGAAGGTGCCAATGGCGACCAACGCCATTCCCACGAGCACCACCGGCAGGCTGCTCGCCAGAAGCAGAAGCAAGCCCAGGATGGCCAACGCAAGTGTTGCACCGATCCCGATCCTTGGCCCGAGCCTCGCTGCAACCCGCCCGGCAAGAGGTGTGGTCAGCATGGAAGGCAGGAAGACGAAATACACCAGCCCCAGCGCCATCGGCGACAGCGACAGCGGCGCGGTGACGAGCTGGAAGTTCACATAGGTGAAAGTGCCGATGAAGACGAAGAGGATCAGGAAGCCGATCACGAAGCAGGCGCGTAGTTCAGCGTTGCCCAGCGGCCCCTTCCATGCCGCGCGACCAGACTCGCCTGTCGCGGCGGCGCGCGTCATTGCGGATGTCTTCTGCAGCGTGAACCAGACAAGAGCTGCGCCAATAAGGTTGAGGGCGGCGAACGTGAGGAAGTTGGTGGAGATGCCGAAGGTATCGGCGACGGCGGCCGACATCAGCCTGCCGAAGAAATTGCTGGCGACGTTGCCGGTCACATAGGCCGCAAGGGCGTTGGTCGTCTCCCGAGCAGAAAGATGCTCAGCCAAGTAAGCCATCGTCAGTGTGAACGCGGTCGACATACACAAGCCCTGGGCAACACGCAGCAAGGCGAAGACCAAGATACTGTCGGTCTGCGATAGAAGCGTCGTCGGGATCGCAAGCACCGCGAGGCTGATCCAGATGCCATTGCGGCGATCGAGGTTCCTGCCGAAAAGCGCCACCGCTACTCCGGCCACAGCCATGCCGAACGTGCTGGCGTTCACGGCAAAACCCATAGTCGCGCGGCTAACACCGAATTTGATCACCAGCGAAGGCAAGATGGCCTGGGTGGCGAAGAGATCGACAAGCGTAAGAAACGCGATCAGCGCGATCAGGCCGAAGCGCCAGCTGTCAGCCGCAACCATGCGGAGCCGCGTCGGTTCAGTCTGTTCGCTGGTCGTCATGACAAGGCTCCGTGCCACACGTCCCCAGGCGAATGCCTGAGGACGCACTCTCAGTTGCTGATGCTGGAATTTGCTGACCGCGAAGCGCGGCTACATCATGTGGTCGTCGTGCATTGCCGGCGGCAGGACGTCGGCCGAGTAGAGGACCGCAGGCACCTTGCCGTTATTCTTCCACCAATGTGCGAGCTGGCCGAACTCGGCGGTGACGTCTCCTGCCGGATGCTCGATGCCGACCTTGCAGGTGCTGCGATATTCGGTGATCGAACCTTCTACGATCAGGATGTTGGCGGGGCGAACATTGTGCTCATGCCACGGCACGACGCCGCCGGGCTGAACGACGAGCTTGCGCAGGCGCAGCATGTTGCCTTTCCAGGCCTCGCCCTTACTGCTCAGGTCGATCGCGGAGAGAACCGTGTCGACAACGCCGACCGGCTTGCTGGGATGCTCCTGGATGTCGCTCGTGGCCGCCTGGCCGGCAGGGCAGTCGCCGGCGAAGGCCGGACCAGCCGAAAAAGCGGCAGTTGCGGAAAGCAGACCAACCGCAAGCGCGAGGTTGATGTTCTTGGTGGCCATGTTGTATTTCTCCTTTGTCGGTGCCCAAACGCGGGAGGCGGGGCATGACAGGGAGAGTGATCGAAGCTGCGAAGAAAGAGAAATGCTGACTGGTTTTCGATACGATACCTGAAAACTATCGTGAGCCATCATGGCTGCACGCAGACGAATGGCAACACATGCCACGTCGTGCCGACATTTCTTGGATTTTGCTTCAGGCGGCGGTCTTGCGGATTGCCTGGGCTATGGCGCTTTCCGGCCAGCCATGCGCCTTGACGCTGTTGACGAAGGCAGATGCCGCCGGCGAGAATCTGCGCCCCGCCACGACCACCAGCGACACTTCCCGCCAGACCTCAGGATCGATGACGGGCCGCACTTGCAAGCCCGGGATCACCGCGCTGAATTCGGGGATGAAGCAGATTCCCAATCCGCCTGAAACCATGTTCTGGATCCAGTCCTCGCGCTCGCTGGCGTAGGATATCCTGAGCTTCACGCCACGGTCGGTGCACAGTCCGGCGAGGTGATCGCGATACTCACAGTTGAGACGCCTGAGATAGTTTTCACCGTCGAGCTCGGAGATGGCGACATTGTCGTTCCGCGCCAGCCGATGCCCGTTCGGAAAGGCCAGGACGAAACGTTCGCGATAAAGCGGGGTCACATCGAACCGATCTGGGAAGCTGTTGCTCGACGCCATTATGGCGACGTCGATTTCCCCTGATTCAAGAAGTTGGCACAGCGACGCCGGCACCCCCTCGACCAGTTGCAGCTGAATGCCCTGCTGGCGTCGGTTGAAGTCGGCCAGCAGGCCGGTGAAGCGGCGTGGCCCGATGGTGCACATGACGCCAACCTTGAGGTTGGCGTTCTCCAAACACAAAAACCTCGACGCCTCCTGCCGAACACCGGTCAGTTCGTCGAGGATCTGCTGGAAACGCGGTCGAAGCAGGACGCCCAGATCAGTGAGGTGGGTCAGGTTCCGTTCACGGCGAAACAGCAGGCCGCCGACCTCGTCTTCAAGCTGCTGGATGGCGCGCGATAGCGCGGGTTGGGTCACATTGCACTTCTCGCCGGCGCGCGTGAAATTTCGCGTCTCGCAGACGGCAAGGAAGTAGCGGATGTGATGAATGTCCATGCCGATCTGTCCCTCAACTGCCTAGGTGCGCATTTTGCCGATGGAGCCTGCCGCAAACCATCCAACCATGCCAATGCACCGCGGCTATGAAGTCGATAGCCGCCCGTCATGGGTCGATTTATCCCGCCAGCGGCATCGGTTGGAACGTCCCTTCAGAAACGACGATGGCGAGCAACCTGCCCGCCATCGCGCTCGTCTCCAATCTGGAAGGCTGAATGACGCTCAGCTGTTGCCGCCAATCAGATGCACCTTCACGCAGAATTCCGCATGAGGCTTGCTCATCGCTGCGTCGTTGCATTCCTTCTTCATGGCCTCCTGCTTTTCCTTTGGCATAGCGCCCCAGGCCGCTTTGAAGTCGGCATCCGATTTCATCGTCTTCATGCTGGAGTCGGTAAAGAAAGGCTGCATGTTGTCGGGTTCGTCGAGCGCGCCGGCGAACGTAACGCCGCTCAGGACGGAAAGTGCAAGAGCGCCGAGGCAGATGGCCTTGATATTCATGGTAAGATCCTTCTCTGGAGTTGAGCAGTCGTCCCATCGACGACCGCGGCAATTATCGGCAGCAATTTAAAACTCTGCGGTTCCTCCTTGCCGAGATGGACTTTGCTGCAATCGGTGTGGGAGTTGCCAATGCCATCTGCGTATGGAGTTTATGCCGGTTTTGCATCCAGGCACCGATGGCCTGGACTTGCGCCTAGTTGGCGCCACCCAGCGCCAGCACGTTTGCACAGAACGGCGCATGGGCCTTGCTCATCGCCGGGTCGTTGCACGCCTTCTTCATTGCGGCCCGATCTTGCTTTGGCGTGGCTCGCCACGCCTTTTTGAAAGCGGGCATCGGCTTCATCGTTTTCATCCCGGCATCTTTGTAGAACGACGGGAAAGATGCCAGGTCAGTGAGGGGATCGGCGGACGCGCCTCCCGCAAGAAGACCGAGAGCAATCGCCCCCAGATACAAGGCTCGTATTTTCATGACGCGTTCCCTTGGCTGTCGATCAATTGCCCAGGCAACAGTCGTGGTGCTGGTCAAAACAACCAACCACCCTGATTTGCCTGGCTGGCAAACCTTGCGACGCGCACGCGGTGGCGACCAATGCAATCTACCTATGGAGTTCATGCCACCTTGGCATTTCGCCAAGAGCAAATGATGCGGCAGTCTCTTCATCAAATGCCCTGGCGGCGTTTATGGGATGGAGACCAGACGATGCATATCCAGACCGGGATCGAAACCGACCGAACCGCCGCTACTGGCGCAGGCCGTGCGATGGACGACCGGCGATCTGTCGACATTGTCGTGGCAAGCGATGCACACGGCGCTTTTGTCTGGGGCGTGCTCGACCGCTTGCTGGATCAGCCCGACCTCTGCTTCGGCAACATTACAGCATCCGGATTCGGCGCCATGGAGGCGGCGGTTCTCGCTTACGGCGTGGCCCTGGGGGGCCAGCGTGGCGCGCGCACGGCACTCACCAATTTCTGGCGACGCGTCAGTCACGCGTCGATGGTGATGGCAGATAGGGCCAGCCCTCTTAGATCGATCCTGGAGCACACGATCGAAATTGCGGAGATCCGCAAGAAGACTTGTCCTGTGAAACTCAGCATCCTGGCTTCCAATGCCCGCACCGATGCTGTGAAAGTTTTCCCAAGCGACGAATTGTCGATCGACATTATCCTGGCGGCCGCCACGGTCCCATTCCTGTTCCCGGCCGTTGAGATTGATGGCGACACCTACTGGGGTGACGGCGACAGTTCGTTTTTGCCATCGCTCAAGTCCGCTGAACCTGGTGCTCAGTTGGTCATCGCCGGCAAGCCCTCGAGGTCCATGCCGCCCTGTTCGGATCACTGTGTCGCCGCCATTCCTGGCGCCTCGAATTTGGGCCGGACACAGACCATCTTCGACAGTGCGCACCGGGCTGGCGCAACGATGTTCTTAAGGCCCTGGACCGACTGGGGTGAACTGACCGCCATGCGCGACAGAGGGCGCAAGAAGGTTGAGGACTGGCTTATGGCCGATCATTTCCTTGCGGGCGACCGCTTCGGCGTCGAGAAAAAAGGTCGATACGTCTAGGCGCTTCCTTCCCGCCTAGTCGCGCCTGCCTCGCTCGCACGAACGCAGGCCCCTAAGCCCTCCGGTTCCCCGCCGGAGGGCTTTTGCTTGCCACGGACTTCGACATAGTGACCACGTATCAAATCCATGCCGAGACAGCATTTCAGCTCGGCCGCTTGATCGGGGACACTGCTTGCAGACAGGCCGCATGGCCGGTCTTTCCTCTCAAAACGAAAGCAGGAGATACGACCGTGATCAACACCAAAACCCTCATCGGTTCGGCCCTCGCGGCCGC
The DNA here is from genome assembly GCF_002879535.1 of Mesorhizobium intechi. Lineage (GTDB taxonomy): Bacteria > Pseudomonadota > Alphaproteobacteria > Rhizobiales > Rhizobiaceae > Mesorhizobium > Mesorhizobium intechi. The sequence continues at coordinate 5,653 of NZ_PNOT02000225.1, read as the reverse complement.
CACTTCCCTGGCCGCAACCGCCGCCTATAGCGGCCCGGCCGCCCAGCCCAACTTCACCTTCGAAAAGTGCTATGGCGTCGTCAAGGCTGGCCAGAACGACTGCCAGACCGCGACGCATTCATGCGCTGGTACCTCGACCGCCGACAACCAGCCTGACTCGTGGCTCTACGTGCCCGCCGGCAGCTGCGCCAAGATCGCCGGCGGCAGCGTCAAGCCGAAAGCCTGAGCAATCCTGACTTCGAGCCAACCTCTACAACGGAGCAGATCGATGACCCCTGCGTTTCAGTCCCTCACGATCCCCGCTATCGCGGGCATCGGTCTTCGCTCGCCGCATATCAAGGAAATGCTCTCGCGGCGGCCTTCCGCGGGTTGGCTCGAAGTCCATGCCGAAAACTACATGGGGGACGGCGCCGGCGTTGAAGCGCTGGAGAGGCTGCGCGAAACCTACCCGCTGTCGGTCCACGGGGTAGGCCTGTCCCTTGGCAGCGCAAGGGGCGTGGACCACGACCATCTCCAAAGGCTGCGCAAGGTCTGCGAGCGCTTCCAGCCGGATCTCGTTTCGGAGCATCTGGCCTGGAGCGTGGCTGACGGCGCCTACCTGAACGATCTGCTGCCTCTGCGCTACGATGAAGAGGCGTTGGCGATCGTCGCACGCAATGTCGAAACGGTCCAGGACACGCTGAAGCGCCGCGTCCTGATCGAAAATCTCTCCGCCTATATCGCCTTTGCGGACTCCTCCATGAACGAGGCGGAATTCCTGGCCGAACTGGTCGAACGAACCGGGTGTGGCTTACTGCTGGATGTCAACAACGTCTACGTCTCGGCACACAACCTCCAATATGATGCAGAAGCCTTTATCGACTCGTTACCATCTGATTCAATTGGCGAAATCCACCTTGCTGGACATGCCACAAACCAGGTCGGCGCCGACACAGTGCTCATCGACGACCATGGCTCACGCGTGCCGCCGGTCGTCTGGACGCTCTACCAGCACGCCATAAGCCGGCTTGGACCGCGCCCTACCCTGATCGAATGGGACACCGATGTTCCTGTTCTCGATGTGCTGCTCGGCGAAGCCATGTGGGCCGACATGCTCTCCGCTTCGATCATGTTCAACCGCAAGCAGGCAGTGAGACGCAACCAATCGGCGGGACATAGATCAACGCCGATCCGACTTCCTGTCGACAATGAGCCGACTACGAGCATGCCCGTGCTTGCAGCGTTTGCCGCCGCCAGGAGCGCCGGACCTTCCGTCTCTGCAACGCCGGCGTCAATCGAGGAGCAATACCATGCTGCCGCTTGAGCATCTCCAGACCACCATGGCGCGCTCGGTGCTGGCCGTGGAACCGCTGATCGCCGCAAAAATGCTGACCGCCGGCACGGCCGATCCGCTCGCCCGCCTACGCGTCTACCAGAACAACACCCGCAGCTCGCTCACCGCGGTGCTGATGGCGGTGTTTCCCGTCACCGTCCGCCTCGTCGACGAGCGTTTCTTCCGTTTCGTGGCGAGCGAGTTTATTCGACGGCATCCGCCGGTGGAGTCGCGGCTGGCACGTTATGGTGCCGGCTTCCCGCGCTTCTTGAAAACGATCGATACACTTTCCGACATGCCAATCGTGGCCGAGACGGCACGGCTCGAATGGACCATTGCAGAGGCACTTGACGCGGCTTGCCTGCCGTCGCGGACCTTGTCTGAATATGACAGCACCAATCTCGGACCTTCCCCCGATATCGTGCTGCAGCCCTCGCTGCGGCTGATCGTGTCGCACTGGTCTATCCTGTCCGTTTGGACGGCGCATCAGCAAGAGGCAGCGATCGACCAGCAGAGTGCCTGGATAAGGCGCCCTCAACGCGTGGCGTTGTGGCGGGCCGGAGACAACGTTCGTCTAGCTCTTCTGGATCGCGCGAACTTTGCCTTCCAGCATTCGCTGAAGCACGGCCTAGGGCTCGAACACGCCACAAGCCGTGCCCTCGCTCACGATCCCTCATTCGATCTCGTGTCCGCGCTCGTGCGTCTGTTCGGCGATGGCCTCGTCACGGATGTGCGGGTATGCCCGCGCCCCTTCTCAAACTGATGGAGACACCGATGACCTCAATATCAGAGCATTCCTTGTCCAACCCGGCCGGCCTAGTCGGCCGCTACAGGAGCATCATCAAGCTGCCCGAGCACATTCCGTTCTCGCTGGTCCAGCTCGCCGCACGCGTGGCTGTCGCACATGTCTTCTGGCAGTCGGCGCAGAGCAAGCTGGCATCTTGGCCGGTGACGCTGCAGCTGTTCGCCAACGAATACAACCTGCCGTTCATAGACCCGTCGATCGCGGCACCGCTAGCGACAGCCGCCGAACTGACTGGCTCGGTGCTGATCTTCTTTGGGCTATTCTCGCGCCTGGCCGCCCTGATGCTGCTCGGCGTCGTGAGCGTCATCCAACTCTTCGTCTACCCGGAGAACTGGGCGGAGCACCTGATGTGGGCATCGCTGCTGCTGCTTGTGCTGACGCGCGGGGCTGGCCCCGTCTCATTGGACAGAGTGTTCGAGCGTTTCTTCCGCATCAGCAATTGACTTGCAGCCGCGATGACTGTCTCTCAGGAAGCGCCTCACTCGGCGCCTGGTCCGAAAGCCGCCAGCGGCGTCCTTGCAGTACGGTCGAGCTTGGTGTGCGGCGACCCGGCTATCTTGGTCCTGGTTAGTGGCCAGAGCGGACAATATCTACCTGCCACCGCCACGTGACAGATGATCAAGGGAGACATCTCCGATGAAGGCTATCGTCGTAGCGGACCAGGCTGCCGGGATTGCCGGGATGAAGCTGGTGGAGCGGCCCGAGCCGCAGGCAGCGATAAACGACGTGGTCGTTCGGGTTCATGCGTCGGGATTCGTCCCGACCGAGCTGGAGTGGCCTTCGACCTGGACCGATCGCCGCCACCATGACCGGACCCCCTCGATCCTCGGGCACGAATTGGCCGGCGTGGTCACCGCCCTCGGCTATGGCACCACGGGGCTGTCGGTGGGACAGCGGGTATTCGGTCTGGCGGACTGGTATCGAGACGGCACATTGGCAGAGTATGTGGCCATGGAGGCACGCAACCTCGCGCCGCTGCCAGGCGACGTCGACTTCACGGTGGGCGCGAGCCTGCCAATCTCGGGCCTGACCGCTTGGCAGGGACTGTTCCAGCATGGGCGCCTTCAGGCGGGGCAGAGCGTCCTCGCTCACGGCGCGGCGGGGGCAGTCGGTTCGATGGTGACGCAACTCGCACGAGAGGCCGGCGCTTATGTCATCGGCACCGGGCGCGGCGCCGATCGTCAGAAGGCGGTCGATTTCGGCGCGAATGAATTCGTCGACCTTGAGAATGACGACCTGGATGACGTGGGGGGAGTCGACTTGGTCTTCGATGTCATCGGCGGCGATATTCAGAAGCGGTCCGCTGCCCTCGTCCGAACCGGAGGAACGCTTGTGACCGTCGTCGGCCCGGCTCAGTCGCGCCCCACGGACGGCCTCTCGATCGACTTTGTGGTCGAGTCCGATCGTGCCCAACTGGGTGAGATCATCCAACGGATACGGGACGGACGGCTGCGGACGAATGTCGGCAAAGTCTCGGCGCTTGACGATGCCGTCGCCACCTTCAACGCGACCGAGCGACGTTCGGGGAAGACAGTCATCCGCGTTCGTCCGTAAGCCGGCGGCTGTGGGCGCATCGCGGATGCGCCCCCTTTCATTCACCGATTGCCGCACGAACCCGTGCGAGGCCTTCCAGCGCCAGGGATGGGTGAGTGGCTGGATCGGTTTCTTGAATCGACTTCGGCGAACCGACTCGTAAGCAATTGATAAATAACGACAATGGTGGGTCGTATGGACTCGAACCCCCAACCAAGCGGTTATGAGCCGCCGGCTCTAACCATTGAGCTACAGGCCCCACGCGGGAGCTTGAAGCGTTGCGTCGATTGACTGCCGAGAGCCCGCGAGAGACGGCAGAAGAACTGCGGCGCATCCTGGCGCTATGTGCCAAACGCAGTTGGTCGTGACGTCGCTTAGGCCTTAAGGCTGCAGTTGCGTGTAACCCTGCTGGACAAGTTCAATGACGCGAAAGTTTGCGCCGGCGTTGATCTTCACGCCAGGCAGCATGTCGGCATTTACCCAATGATTGTCCACCATCGTCTTGCCGCACTCCTCGAACTGGACGCCCAGTTTCTGAAATTCCGCGATCTGCTTCTTGTAGGGATTGCCGTCCTGCCATTTACGCACTCGATCATAAGTATCGTCATCGAGAAGCATGTAGCCGGATTCACCATGAAACACCGCGATGATATCCGCCTTCACGCCGTCTTGTTGGAAGCGGCTGCTCATCACGCGGACATAAGATAGCCCCGCGGGTTCGTCGCCTTCGAAGGCCGGCCGACTGATATTGAGAACCACCTTCGCTTCCTTGATATTTGCTGGGATATCGATCGTGAGACCATTCTGCTCGGTTGCTCCCCCGGCGAAAGCCTGAGTACCAGCCAACAGCACGAATAGAATGCCCGTCGCGGCGGTGGGCTTGACGATAATTCTCCATGAGCATGGCTTTCGTCTCGCTCGAAGCCATAGTTGTCGAATTTTCATGAATGCTCTCCAAACCAAAGATTGGGTGCTCACTGCGCGTCTACGATGCTTTATATATCGATGTAAGGAATCTTGTTCTTCGATGACATTATCGATCGTGTTAGATTGAAGATAGACGATGAAAAAAGCAAGAATACCTGCAACGCCTTTGCGACAGCGAACCACTCTGGGGCGTCCTTCTTAGACGAAGGAGGAGGTGCTGCGATCACCGCCAGGAACATCGAGCCAACCATGGCGAACTTAAGCCCTCTCTGCGTCTCTGAGACATCTTTTTCGACGATAGAAGCAATGGTAAAGTTGACGCAGACGGCTATGAACCCGACCAGCCCTAAGAAAGCTTCTGTTATCGCGATTCCGTCTTGCGCCGCCTCTTCCGCAGCTACAGATGCAAGAGAGAGAAAAACAAGAAATGCGAGATCGAGTAGTACCATACGCTCAATTACACTTACGATTTCATCCTTTGCAATAGCAGTCATCGTGGTAATGACTGATACAACATAGGTGCATGCCTTTAGAACTGTTGAGAACAATTTCGCGTATTTTAGGGTTTTTCCAGACAGGAATGACGTTACACCCGCCATCACAGCTGTCAAAAGCCTTGACCCCGCCGCAATGAAAGAAAAAATACATGTTGCCAGCCACGGCAGTGGTCCGGGCGAACTGCTTCCTGATGTCAGCAGCTTGTGCGGAGCACCACCAAATTCGGCCCGAATGGCGCCCATGAATGCCTCGAAAGACTCCGCTTGGCAGAGCGTCTGCGCCGCCGCGCTTGAGAACGGCGCCCTGTCCAAGGCCAGCTTGCACATTACCGTCGCAGGAATGGCCGCGATCAGGCAACTCACGTCAAGGATCGTCAGCTTGCTTCCCGGAGCGACTATGTTTTCGTAGAGCCACGTGATTACCGGGATGTCTATATGAGCATTAAGGATCGAAGAGAGCGCCTTGATGGCTAGTCTAACTACATCGCAGATCGCGACAATAACACTCCTCGTCGTGCTGATCAAAATTTCAGTGAACGCGCCTACGATGCGCTGGAATATCTCTTCAAAGTTCAAGCT
>NZ_PNOT02000037.1 GCF_002879535.1 Mesorhizobium intechi | reverse complement strand
GTCATAGGCGCGGCTGGCGCCGAAGCGGTAGAGGCTGGAGGCAGCATCGGCCTCCAGCTCGGCGGCAAGTTCGGTCAGGTCGGCGAGCAAAGTCTGGCTGTCACGGGTCTCGGCAACCTTCATTTCCAGCGTGGTCTGGGCGAGCCTGTCCTCGATGCGGCGGGCGCGGCCGGACAAGGTGAGCGCCAGCGGCAGGCCCAGCATGGCGAGCGTCCGGTAGGTTTCGATGTCGATCAGTCGCTGCGACAGCGCCCCGGTGCGCGCCGGCGTCAGGCCGCGGTCAAGCACCAAGATGCGGGTCATGCCGTCGCCATCCTGGCGAAAATCAGTGACGATGGCCGCATTGCCCCGCTCGACCAGCGAGTAGCACAGGCTGGTCGGGTCGAAAGCGGCGATCAGCCGCTCGCTCGTCGGCGTCCATTTGCGGATCTCGAGCCGGATACCCGAAATGACGGTGCCCGGCGGCGAAAAGCCGTTGCCGAAGGGTGTGTCCTCGTGCGACCTGCCGCTTTCGGAAAGCGGACCTTCCCACAGATAGGTCGAGAACTCCGTGTGCCGTTCCCAGCGCAGCGAGCCCTTGCCCCATTTCATGGCGTGGTGGCGGGCCTGACGGTCGGGCGCGGCGATGCCAAGACGCCGCGACAGTTCGGAAAGCACGGCATGGTCGACGCCGGAGCCACCCTCGGTCATGAAGGCGAGTTGCACCAGGACGCGCGGTTTTTCGATGAGCGGATGCGGCCTGGCATGGACCTCTCCCAGCGCGCCGGGCCGGCCCTCATGCGCGGGGAAACCCATGACGCTGCCCTTGGCACGCGGCTGGAATTCGAGATTGGACGGGTCGTCTGACACGGCTTGTCCCCCGGGGTTTTCTGGACCCTCGTGCGTTCGCGTCCTCTAGAGCCAATAGGCCGATGACGCAAACAACAAAGTTTAGCCAAAGATGATATTGCGCCGGGCGGCGAAACCGACACGTTTCGACCAATTGGATAAATAATTTGACCAGTTGGCGACGCAGGCTTTATCCTGCGCGACACCGGTTCAATTCCTAGGCACAGCCGTTGAGCGATATTTTTTCCAGGATCGAGCATTCGCGCACCGCCGACGAGGTGGTGCAGCAGATCGAGAGCCTCATCCTCGAAGGCGTGCTGCGCATGGGCGACCGGCTGCCGGGTGAGCGCGAACTGGCACGCCAGTTCGACGTATCGCGGCCGATCCTGCGCGACGCGCTGAAGGCGCTGGAAGGGCGCGGGCTGCTCACGACCAAGGCCGGCGGCGGCACGCATGTCGCCGACATTATCGGCCAGCTGTTCACCAAGCCGGTCGCCGACCTGATCTCGATGCATCGCAAGGCGGTGACCGATTATCTGGAATACCGGCGCGAGATCGAGGGCATAGCCGCCGAGTATGCGGCGCGGCGCGCCACCCCGGAAGACCTGGCGCTGCTTGACCGGATCATGGCGCGCATGGACGAGGCGCATCGCACCGGCGATTTCGACGACGAGGCCGAGATCGACGTCGAGTTCCATCAAGCGATCTGCGAATGCGCGCACAACATCCTGTTTCTGCACACGCTGCGCTCCTGCTACCGGCTTTTGTCGGAAGGCGTCTTCCAGAACCGGCTGCTGGTCTTCACCGTACCTGGCGCGCGCGAGGCGTTGCTGGCGCAGCACAAGGCAATCCATGCCGCGGTCAAGGCCGGCGATCCCAACGCTGCCCGGCACGCGGCAATGGACCACATGACCTATGTCGAGCGGTCGATGGCCGAAGCCGAGCGCAGCGGCGACTGGCAACGCGTGTCACGGCTGCGGCTGCGGCAGCGTTCGGAAGCCGGCGATAGCGAACCGGCGCGCAGACGCTCCTAGTAGTACGATCAAGCGGGGACCATCATGAGCGACATTCTCACCATCGCGGACCTCAAGGATCTCGCCCGCCGGCGCGTGCCCAAGATGTTCTTCGACTATGCCGATTCCGGCGCCTGGACCGAGAGCACCTATCGGGCCAACGAGGAAGACTTCCAGAAGATCAAATTCCGCCAGCGCGTGATGGTCGACATGAGCAACCGCTCGCTGGAATCGACCATGATCGGCCAGAAAGTGTCGATGCCGGTGGCGCTGGCGCCGACCGGCCTGACCGGCATGCAGCATGCCGATGGCGAGATGCTGGCGGCGCAGGCGGCGGAAGAATTCGGCGTGCCTTTCACCCTGTCGACGATGAGCATCTGCTCGATCGAGGATGTCGCCTCCGTGACGACGAAACCGTTCTGGTTCCAGCTCTACGTGCTGCGCGACAAGGATTTCGTGCTCGATTTGATCGACCGCGCCAAGGCGGCGAAATGCTCGGCGCTGGTGCTGACGCTCGACCTGCAGATCCTCGGCCAGCGCCACAAGGACGTGCGCAACGGGCTTTCGGCGCCGCCGAAGATGACATTGGCCAACATCATCGACCTGGCCAGCAAGCCGCGCTGGTGCCTTGGTATCGCCGGTACCAAGCGCCGCACCTTCCGCAACATCGTCGGCCACGCCAAGGGTGTCGGCGACGTCTCGTCGCTGTCGTCCTGGACAAACGAGCAGTTCGACCCGCAGCTGTCATGGAAGGATGTCGCCTGGATCAAGGAACGCTGGGGCGGCAAGCTGATCCTCAAAGGCATCCTCGACAAGGAGGACGCGCTGATGGCGACCAAGACCGGCGCCGACGCGATCGTGGTCTCCAACCATGGCGGGCGCCAGCTCGACGGCGCATCGTCCTCGATCATGGCGCTGGAAGAGATCGCGGACGCGGTCGGCGACAGAATAGAAGTGCATATGGACGGCGGCATCCGCTCCGGCCAGGACGTGCTGAAAGCGCTCTGCCTCGGAGCCAAGGGCACCTATATCGGCCGCCCATTCCTTTACGGCCTGGGGGCGCTCGGCAAGGAAGGGGTTACCAAAGCGTTGGAAATCATCCGCAAGGAGATGGACATCACGCTGGCTCTGTGCGGAAAGCGTCTGATCACCGACATGGGCAAGGACCAGCTCCGGCGCTAGGGTCCGGTGACAGCCCGACCACGGAGACCATGACGCGTTGGCGGAACCCGGCATCCATTTTCTCGACGCGCACGGGCCGGAGGGCGTGCGACTCTACGCAATCGGCGACGTGCATGGCCGGGTCGACCTGCTGGCAGCCATGCACCAGCGGATCGAGAGCGAGCTAGAGTGGAAACCGGTTCGCGACTGGCGGGTGATCCATCTTGGCGACTATGTCGACCGCGGACCGGATTCCAAGGGCGTCATCGATTTCCTGATCGCGGCGCGCGAACGCGATCCGCGCCATCTGATGCTCGCCGGCAACCACGACATCGGCTTCCTCGATTTTCTCCGGACCCCCGAGCCGGAAGGGCTTTTCATGCGCTATGGCGGCGTCCAGACGGCGCTATCCTATGGCGTGTCGCTCACCGCGGACGCCAGCTGGTTCGGCAAGATGGAGACAATGAGACGCGGACATCAGGCCCTGCTCGAGGCCATGCCGCCGGGGCATGTCGATTTCCTGCGCTCGCTGCCGTTCTCGTTAACGTTCGGCGACTTCTTCTTCTGCCATGCCGGCATCCGGCCGGGCATCCCCCTGGACAAGCAGAACCCGCAGGACCTGATCTGGATCCGCGACGTTTTCCACGATCACACCGGCCTGTTCCCGAAGATCGTGGTGCACGGCCACACACCCGTCCCCGAGGCCGAAGTGATGGCCAACCGCGTCAATGTCGACACGCTTGCCTGGCAATCAGGCATGCTGACCGCCCTCGTCGTCGACGGGGCGGACAAACGCATCCTGGAAATGGCTATAAAGGGAGCTTGAGCCCAGTCGCCTCGCAGGGATGCGTGGCGAGGGGGCCGGCTTCCTAGCGAAGCGAGGCGGTGACGCCGTAGCCGTCGACGGCGTTGTGGTTGTTGGCGGCATCGGCGGAATAGATGCCGAGACCGCACAGCACGATGGCGGACAACATGGCAAAGGACAGAAGCGCTGCTTTCACGGACGTCATCTCTTGTTGAGCTTCCTGCATCTGTGCACCAGGCGGTTACCAATGCGTTGAAACGGAGAATTCGCTTCAAAGTTTCGACGATTTCGCGCTTCTAGGCGCGTTCTGTATCGGAGGTGTGTCGCACGGGTCACACAAAAAGTTCGTCCCGGTTGCACAGCCGACGCAGAGCGCGCGCCTTCTAGGATGGCAGTCGGACACAAGCCAAGGATGAAAGGGGTTTTCCCCAGCCGGTTTCAGGGCTGCGTGCCAATTATGTCACGCAGAGCGCGAGGGCAGGCTCTCAGATCGTGGCTACCCAGGCGCGGGCAATCGCCATGCCCGCGGCATCGGCGTCGGGTCCGTTAAGGGCCATTTCGCCATCGAGCTTGTCGAGCCAATCGGGATGGCGCGAAGCGATGGTCGATGCGAAGGATGTACTCCAGTCCTTCACCATGGGCCGGTCGGCTTCGAAATGGAACTGGAAGCCATAGATGGCGCGACCGACACGGAACGCCTGGTTTTCGGCGACATCGTTACCGGCCAACCGCACGGCGTCTCGCGGTAGATCGAACGTGTCGTCGTGCCACTGGAAGATCGGGAACATTTCCGGCAGTTCAGCCAATACCGGATCGGCCTTGGCGTCTGGCGTCAGCGACACGCCGCGCCAGCCGAATTCATTGGCGCCGCCGATGCGGTTCGCGCCGCCGAAGGCGCGGGCGACGAGTTGGCTGCCAAGGCAGATGCCGAGCACAGCGCGATCCTTGCCGGCGAAATCGCGAGTGAGTTCGAGCAGCGCGGGGAAGTAGGGATACTCGTCATCGGCCAGCGCATTCTGGCCACCGCCGAGCACCACCATGGCGTCATGCTGAGTGGCGTCGTCCGGAAGCGGATCGCCCTTGTAAGGCAGGCGCACGTCGAGGTCGGCGCCGGCTTCCGCAAGTGCGGCACCGACCTGGCCGAGGCCGGTATTGTCGTAGTTCTGGACCACCAGCACCCGCATCGCAAAACCCTGCTGACATGAAAATGATGTCACGAGCGATATCATGCCGCCCGCATTGCAGCCAAGATGCGTATCGCAGGAGAGAACTATGCCACTGCAGAACCGGGTCGATCCGTTCGGGGCTATCCATGCCGTGCCCGAGCGCGGACTGTTCACCGGCAATCGCGGCATCATCCACGATCCCGCGACCAGGACGTTGCTGAAGAAGCGCTGGGCGCTTCAGGCCTGGATCATCTGCGTATGCCAATTCCGCAATGTGCGGCGCGAGCCGATGGGCCGCAACCGGCCGGGAGGCAAGGCCGGATGGACCGAGCTGTTCTTCCTCGACGAGGTCACGGCGCTATCCGCCGGCCATCGGCCGTGCTTCTTTTGCCGGCGCGAACGGGCCAGGGATTTTGTCGGCCGCTTCGGCGAAGCCTTTGGCATTGCCGAGCCCCGTGCGCCACTGGTCGACAAAAAGCTGCACAAGGAGCGGCTGGCGTCGGGTCGCAAACGCCCTGCTGTGGCGATGCATGAACTGTCCAGCCTGCCCGACGGCGCGGTGGTCGCCAGCGGCGGCAACGCCTTTGCCTTGCGTCACGGCAAGGCTTTGCGTTGGTCCTTCGCCGGATATGGACCACCCCTCGGTCTTAGCCAACTGGAAGACAAGGCGCTTATGCTGCTGACGCCGCAGACAACGCTTGCCGTCCTGAGGCTTGGCTTTCGACCGGTGTGGCATCCGTCGGCCGAGGCTTGACGCCGGCCGCCGGCTCACTCATTCCTCGGCGATGCGCGCCAATTACAAGATGCAACGTCTGTTCGTGCCTGACGACCTCGGGCCGGATGCCGAGTTCGACGCCGACCAGCAGCAGAGCCATTATCTCATGCATGTGCTGCGGCTTGGCGAAGGTGCCGAAATCCTGCTGTTCAATGGCCGCGACGGCGAATGGTCGGCGGCCATCGCGGCGAAGTCGAAGAAGGCAGTCAAACTCAAGGTCTCGGCGCTGCAACGGCCGCAGCCACCCCTTCCCGATCTCATCTATTGTTTCGCGCCGCTGAAGCAGGGCCGGCTCGACTATCTCGTGCAGAAAGCGGTCGAGATGGGCGCCGGCGTCTTGCAGCCCGTCATCACGCAGCACACGCAAGTGGCCAAGCCGTCGATCGATCGGCTGCGCGCCAATGTCGTCGAGGCGGCCGAACAATGCGGCATCCTGGCGGTGCCGCAGGTTCGCGAGGCGGAAAAGTTCGAGCGCCTGCTGACCGGCTGGGACAAGGAGCGGCGGCTGGTCTTCTGCGACGAGGATGCCACGACCAACAATCCGCTGCCTGCCTTGCAAGCCGTAAAGGAGAAGAAGCTCGCGCTCCTGGTCGGGCCGGAAGGCGGCTTTTCCGAGGACGAGCGCAAGATGCTCCGCGCCCTGCCCTTCGTAACCGCCATTCCGCTCGGTCCGCGCATCCTGCGGGCCGACACGGCGGCGGTGGCCGCACTTGCAGTGATGCAGGCAACCGTCGGAGACTGGTAGGACGTCTTGCAAGAGGCCGCCCGGATCGTCGCCTTCAATTCCTCTTGACCTGTGGCTCAGGATTTTTCGCTTGATCGGCTACTGACATTTCGTCCATTTACCGCCGGCGGTCGCCCGACCGCCTTCTGAGGGCTTGATCATGGCGCGCGACACAACCGATTTCCGGCCGATCGAAGGCGTCGACGAACTCGTCGACCACCTGGCCGAGGGCAACAAGCCACGCGACAAGTGGCGCATCGGCACCGAGCACGAGAAGTTCCCGTTCTATGTCGACGGCAACGCGCCGGTGCCCTATGGCGGCGAGCGCGGCATCCGCGCCATCCTCGAAGGCATGCAGTCAAAGCTTGGCTGGGATCCGATCATCGACGACGGCCGCATCATCGGCCTGGTCGAACCGACAGGCCAGGGCGCGATCTCGCTCGAGCCCGGCGGCCAGTTCGAGCTTTCCGGCGCGCCGCTGGAGACCATCCACCAGACCTGCCGCGAGGGCAATGCGCATCTGGCGCAGGTGCGCGAGATCGCCGAGCCGATGGGCATCCGCTTCCTCGGCCTCGGCGGCAGCCCGAAATGGTCGCTGGCCGAAACGCCGAAAATGCCGAAGTCGCGCTATGAGATCATGACGCGTTACATGCCCAAGGTCGGCACCAAGGGCCTCGACATGATGTACCGCACCTGCACGATCCAGGTGAATCTCGACTTCGAGAGCGAAGCCGACATGCGCCGCAAGATGCAGGTGTCGCTGAAGCTGCAACCGCTGTCGACGGCGCTGTTTGCCAACTCGCCCTTCACCGAGAGCCGGCCAAACGGATTGCAGAGCTGGCGCGGCGACATCTGGCGCGATACAGACAACCAGCGCTCGGGCTTGCTCGAGTTCTGCTTCTCGCCCGATTTCGGTTTCGCCGACTATGTCGAATGGGCGCTCGACGTGCCGATGTATTTCGTCATCCGCGACGGCCGCTATCACGACATGACGCACATCACCTTCCGCCAGTTCATGGCCGGCGCCGCGCGCAACGACGTGCCGGACGGTCTGCCGACCATGGGTGACTGGGCAAACCACCTGTCAACGCTGTTCCCCGACGTGCGGCTCAAGCGTTTCCTCGAAATGCGCGGCGCCGATGGTGGCCCGTGGCGGCGTATTTGCGCGCTGCCGGCCTTCTGGGTCGGGCTGCTCTACGACGAGGCGGCACTCGATGCGGCCGAGGCGTTGACGTCGAGTTGGACGTACAAGGAAGTGCTGGCGATGCGAAACGCCGTGCCCGAATTCGGCATTGCCGCGCCCTTCCGCAACGCCACGCTGCGCGAGATCGCACGCGATGTGCTGGCCATTTCGCGCACCGGGCTGAAGAACCGCGGCAAGAAGAACCGTGACGGCTATGACGAAACCTCGTTCCTCAACACTTTGGACGAGGTGGTCGCGCGCGGCACGACCAGCGCCGAGGAGATGCTTTCGGCCTACCACACCCGCTGGGGTGGCTCGATCGAGCCGGTTTTCATGGAATACGCCTATTGATCGCGCGCGTTAGGGAGCGGCAAAAGCCGCTTCAATCGGCCGTTGAAACGAATTAGGCTCTCTTCCGAGGAACTCAGGAGGAGACGCCGATGCCCACCTTGTTCGACATGCTGGCGCAGGCCCAGAACGGCAACGGAATGCAAGCGCTTGCCCAGCAATATGGGCTTTCGATGCAGCAGACACAGGCCGCGGTCGCCGCCCTGCTGCCGGCCTTTTCGCAGGGGTTGCAACGCAACACCGCCGATCCTTACGGGCTTGGCGCGTTCATGACGGCGATGGCAAGCGGCCAGCACGCCAAATATTTCGAGGACGCGACCCGCGCCTTCTCGCCGCAAGGCGTCGACGAAGGCAACGGCATTCTCGGGCATCTGTTCGGCTCCAAGGACCTGTCGCGCGCCGTCGCCAGCCAGGCGGCGCAAGCGAGCGGCGTCAGCCAGCAGATCCTGCAGCAGATGCTGCCGGCGATCGCCTCGATGGTCATGGGTGGACTGTTCAAGCAGACGACAAGTCAGATGCAGGCCGCCGGCGGTTTCGGCGGCGGCAATCCTCTCGGCGAGATCATCGAGCAGATGATGCGGCAGGGCGGCATGCAGGCGCCGGCGCCACAACAACGCCAGGCACCGCCGCCCCAGACCCCGATGGACAACCCGCTCGGCAAGGTCTTGCAGGATATGTTCGGCGGGCAAAGCCAGCCGCAGCCGGCACCCAATCCCTATGGCGACAATCCGTTGGGGAAGGTGCTGCAGGACATGTTCGGTGGCGGTACCCCGCAGCCGCAAGGCCGGGCGCAGCCGCAGCCCCAACAGACGCAGAGCCCCTATGGCGACAACCCGCTCGGGAAAATCTTCGAAGAAATGCTGCGCGGAGGTGGCGGAGGTGGCTTCGGCATGCCTGGCGGACAGCAGGCGCCGCAGCCGCAGGCACCACAGCAGCCCCAGACCAATCCGAGCGGCCGGCCGAGAAACCCGTTCGACGATCTGTTCGGCAAGATGTTCGAGACCGGCGCCCAGCAGCGTGACGACTACCAGAAGGGCATGGAAACGATCTTCGACCAGTTCAAGCGGGACATGGACCGGCGGTAGGCGCCAAACCTACGGCCTTTTCTGAGCAAGCCAGAAAAGAAAAGCCCGGTCCTTGGGAGGACCGGGCAACGTGCAGGCAGGCCGGCGGGGAACCGGCAGGGAGTGGGGAGCCTGCATAATCCTTGGTCGCGCTAAACCCTGAAAAGGTTCAGCAACACCGAAATCAACCGATCAGGCCACCTTGCGGGCTATGTCCTCGATCGTTTCGACGCGATCGCTGGCGATTTCGCGCAGGATCGCCGTCGGGTCACGGCCGAACGGCACGTCGATGGCGACATGCAGGTCGGCGCGCGTCAGGCCGATATCGGCGAGTTCGGCGTCCGACATCTCGCCAAGGCGGTAGAAGGCGCGACGGTTTTTCCAGGCGCGGTAGATATTGACGACGGTATTGGCCACGCGCATCGCAACGGCCGGACGCGAGGTGATGCGCGAGGTCTCGGTGGCGAAAACGATCGTGGTCATGTCGGTCTCCTTCAGTCTCGAACAGACAAAGCCAAGCAGTCGGCGCTGGCGACAGCGGCCATTCCGGCTTCGATTCACATGCCTTCATGTGGATGACAGCAATCTGCCATTGGCCGATTGATTAATCCAACGAATGTTTTTAATCTTTAACATCAACACCAGTGATGGGTCATGCCGATGAAAGCGCCGCTCGATCTCGATCAGTTGCAAACCTTCATTTCGATCGCCGATACCGGCAGCTTCACGCGGGCGGCAGAAGAGGTGCACCGGACCCAGTCGGCGGTGTCGATGCAGATGCGCCGGCTGGAGGAGCGGATCGGCAAGCCGCTGTTCGAGAAGGAGGGGCGCAGCAACAGGCTGACGGAGGAAGGCGACAAGCTGCTCTCCTACGCGAGACGCCTGCTCTACCTCAACCGCGAAACGCTTGCCGCCTTCGACGACCAGCGGCTCGAAGGCACGATCCGCATCGGCACGCCCGACGACTATGCCGACCGCTTCCTGCCGGAGATCATGGCGCGCTTCACGCGCTCCAACCCGCGCGTCGAACTGACGGTCATCTGCGAGCCGACGCCGGGACTGGTCGAGCACATCAAGCGCGGCAATCTCGACCTGGCGCTGGTGACGCACAATGATGTGCGCGGCCAATCGGAAGTGGTGCGGCGCGAGCCGCTGCTGTGGGTCACCTCGGCCAACCATGCGACGCATGAGCAGGAGACGCTGCCGATGGCCTTTGGCCGGCCGAACTGCATCTGGCGGCGCGCCGCCGTCGATGTGCTGGACCAGCAGAACCGCGACTATCGCATTCTGTTCACCAGTTTCTCGGCGACCGTCATCACCGCCGCCGTGCTTTCGGGCCTGGCGATCTCGGTGCTGCCGGAATGCGCGCTCAGGCCCGGCATGCGGGTGCTGGGCGAGGCCGACGGCTTCGGAACCCTGCCCGACTGCCGCATCGGCATCATGCGCGGCCAGACCTCGCGGCCGGAGATCGTCGATGCGCTCGCCCGCCACATCTCGGAGAGCCTGGATAACATCTCGGTGCCGCTCGTCGAAGAGGCCGGGACATTCGATTTCGCGGCACTGGCCTACGCCAAGATCAGGCGGACCAAGGCGAACCAGATCCTGCCGGGCTGGTAGGACGGATCGTGGCGCCTTGACGCGGGGCGCTAACCAGCCCCCAATCGGCCGATGAGCGAAGCAGCATCCGAATCACGCACCAACGCCACCGAATACACGGTGAGCGAGATTTCCGGCGCACTGAAGCGCACGGTCGAGGACGTCTTCGGCAATGTGCGGGTGCGCGGCGAAATCTCGGGCTATCGCGGCCCGCATTCGTCCGGTCATGCCTATTTCGCGCTGAAGGACGACCGTGCCCGGCTCGACGCCGTGGTTTGGAAAGGCACGATGAGCCGGCTGAAATTCCGCCCCGAGGAAGGGATGGAGGTGATCGCCACCGGCAAGCTCACCACCTATCCCGGCAAGTCCAACTACCAGATCGTCATCGACAATCTGGAGCCTGCCGGCGCAGGCGCGCTGATGGCGCTGCTGGAGGAGCGCAAGCGCCGGCTGCAGGCGGAGGGGCTTTTCGATGCCGGCCGCAAACGCCGGCTGCCTTTCATGCCGCGCGTTATCGGCGTCGTCACCTCGCCGACCGGCTCCGTCATCCGCGACATCATCCACCGCATCAAGGACCGCTTTCCCCTGCATGTGCTGGTCTGGCCGGTGCGCGTGCAGGGCGAGACGTCCGGCGTGGAAGTGACCAACGCCGTCAACGGCTTCAACGCGCTGGCCTGGGACGGTTCCATCCAGCGCCCCGATCTGTTGATCGTGGCGCGCGGCGGTGGCAGCCTGGAAGATCTGTGGGGCTTCAACGACGAGGCGCTGGCCCGCGCCGTTGCGGCATCCGGCATTCCGGTGATTTCCGCTGTCGGCCACGAAACCGACTGGACGCTTATCGACCTCGTCTCGGATATACGGGCGCCGACCCCGACGGGCGCCGCCGAAATCGCCGTGCCCGTGAAGGCCGACCTCGAAGCGACATTGGCCAGCCTCGGCGCACGGCTCAAGGGGGCGGTGCTGCGCAATTTCGAACGCAAGCGGCAGGCCGCGCGCGCTGCTGCCCGTGCACTGCCCTCGCCCGATCAATTGCTGGCACTGCCGCGCCGGCGCCTCGACGAGGCGACCTCAAGGCTCGGCCGCGGCCTGTCCGTCAGCGTCGATCGCAAGCGGACGCGTCTCCAGGGCCAAAGGCTGACTCCGGCCACGCTGTCGCGGCGCATCAACGAGGCGCGCACGCTGACCGGGCGTGACCTTGCCCGCGCGCAGGCGGCGTTCTTTGCCATTGTGCGCGAACGTCGCGCGCGATTTTCGCGCACCGCGACGCGGCTATCGCCAGTACCGATCGCGCGCCGGCAGAAACTGCAGGCCGACACGCTGGCGGCGCTCGCCAGGCGGCAGGATCGGGTCATCGCGCTGCGGCTTGAGCGCCTGCGCGGCCAGTTGAACCAGGCCGACCGCCTCTTGACCACGCTGTCGCACAAGGCCGTGCTCGCGCGCGGCTTCGCGTTGGTGAAGGATGCCGACGGCGCGGTCATCAAGCAGGCGGCTGACGTGGCATCGGGGATGGCGCTTTCGCTGGAGTTCGCCGATGGCACGGCGGACGCGGTGGCGACCAGCGGCGCGGCGCGGCCGAAGCCGGCTGCCAGGCCGGCAGCCAAGGCGAAAGAACCCGGCAATCAGGGATCGCTGTTCTGACCATGATCGACAATCCGCACCATCTGGCCACACCCAGCGGCAAACCGCGCGTGCGCAGCTTCGGCGTCCGTTTCGATGGAACGCCCGGGCCGTTCAACGCAATCACCGACGTGCCTGGCGTCGCCGTCGGCTACGCGACGCTGATTTCAGGTGACGGGCAGCTGGTCGTCGGCAAGGGACCGGTGCGCACCGGTGTCACGGCGATCCTGCCCAGGCCGCGCGCCGACCTGGCAACACCGGTCTTCGCCGGCATCTTCAGCCAGAACGGCAATGGTGAACTGACCGGCTCGCACATCATCGAGGAAACCGGCGCTTTCAACTTCCCGATCACCATCACCAACACGCATTCCTGCGGCGTATCACGCGATGGCACGCTGCGCTGGATGCAACGCGTACTGCCCGCCGCGGTCGACAGCGCCTGGGGCCTGCCGGTGGCGGCGGAGACCTATGATGGGTTTCTCAACGACATCAATGGCCACCATTTGACATCGGAGCACGTTGCCCAGGCACTCGATGCTGCAACCGGCGGCCCGATCGAGGAAGGCAGCGTCGGCGGTGGCACCGGCATGATCACTTTCGGCTTCAAGGCCGGCTCGGGCACGGCGTCGCGCGTTATAGGTTGGCAGGGGAATTCCTACACTGTCGGCGCCTTCGTGCAGTCGAATTTCGGCAAGCGGCGCAATTTCACGCTTCGTGGGATGCGCGCTGGATCCGAACTCGAGGAGCCCGCGATCCGCGAAGGCACGCCACGCGCCGAAAAGGGTTCGATCATCGCCGTTGTCGCCACCGATGCGCCGTTCCTGCCGCACCAGATGAAGCGGCTGGCACGCCGGGTGCCGCTGGGCGTCGCCATGACCGGCGGCTTTGGCTATCACAGTTCGGGCGACATCTTTCTCGCCTTCTCGACAGCCAATCCTGCCGCCGCACTTGCGCCGTCGGGCCGGATCGCCAAGGCCGATTTCATTCCCGATACAGACATCGATTCGTTCTTTGATGCGGTGATCCAGACGGTGGAGGAATCGATCCTTAACGCCCTGGCCGCCAATGACGACATGACCGGGCGCGACGGCAATTTCGTGCCGGCGCTGCCGAAGGCGTGGCTGAAAGCAACGTTCGGCTGAGACGAAGACGCGGGCCAAAGGGCCCGCGCATTCAGACAAACAGAGAGTTCCCGGTAAAATCTATTTCGCGGCCTTGCCGGCCGCCTGCTGGTGCTCGTCGGCCTCGGCGGCTTCCTCGAGCCGGGAGGCAATGAGTTCCTGGATGTCGCCCACTTCTTCCTGGATATCCTCCAGGGGAATACCGACCTCTGCAGCCTTGGCGGCACATTCCCTGGCCAATGTCTCGGCCTGCTGGTCGATCTTGTGCTGGGACTGGCAATGGACCTTTTCGCCGATCCATCCTCGCAAGAACTCGATCGCGTGTTCACTCATACTGCTGTTCCCTGGCGGCAAGGCCGGTTGGCAATCATAAACGTCGGCATCCCGCAAAGGATGCATCCTGCCATTCCAGCCGAGTCGCGGCCAGCCGGCAAGTCGATGCCGTGCAGGGTCCACAGAGCCGAAGGAAATCGAGGGTTCAAGAACATTTCTGATTCTGGAGGGTTGCTTCCGTCAGTTGGATCAACCCAGCTTCGCGCCACTGTTTCTATTTGTTTTTCCGGTTTTCCAGCCGATTTTTCGTCACAAATGATGGCGCAATGCGTAACACATTTTCACAGTCGCTCCGGAGGGCTGCACTGGGCGCGCCGGTCGGAGCCGCCGCTATATAGTGATATCCCCACGCAATGTCGACTCCCGGAACGTCGCACCTCGCCCGTCCCATCAGAAGGTCTCAACCCAGGGCCTGAGCTCCATCTCCCAGGTCCAGGCGCTGCGGTGCTGGCGATGGATGGAGAGATAGGTCTTGGCGATCGCGTCCGGGGACAGCCGGCGATCCTGCGGCCCGGACTCCTGACCGGACGCGGCCGAGGCAATGGCGCCATCGATGATGAAATGCGCGACGTGGATGTTCTTCGGCGCCAGTTCACGAGCCATGGACTGGACCAGCCCGCGCAAGCCGAATTTTGGCATGGCAAAGCCGGCGGAGCCGGCGAACCCCTTCACGCTGGCCGTCGCGCCGGTGAAAAGGATCGAGCCCGATCCTCGCGCGACAAGCCGGCGAGCCGCCTGCTGGCCAACCAGGAACCCGCCATAGGCACCAACCAGCAAAGCCTGACGGACG
>NZ_PNOT02000177.1 GCF_002879535.1 Mesorhizobium intechi | reverse complement strand
CCCGACGATGGCCCCGCCGATGATGACGATGTCGTAACGCACTTTTTTGTCGCCTTTCCGGTAACCGCCCGTGTCGATCACACAGCTGTCAGCATGATGTCGAAGCGCGTGCCGCGGCCGGGCGCGGGCCTAGCGAGTTGAAATGGGTTGCCGCATGCGCTTGATCCAGCGGCCCTCACGCAGCTGCCGGTCCTGCTTCACGCAGCAAGTCGTCGGCTTTGTCCGTCTTCTCCCAGGTGAGCTCAGGCTGTTCACGGCCGAAGTTTCCGTATGTCCCGTCTTGCGGTATATCGGGCGTAAGAGATCAAGCATCTTGATGATGCCTTTCGGTCGGAGATCGAAAACATGCGAATCCAAACATGAGGCCCTGATCCCGCCCTTGCTCGAGATCCTGCCATCGTCCTTCATCAACGCCCTGGCTTATGTCGGGCGACTGCCCAGTGAGAGCCTGAACGACAGCGCAACTTCGGCCATCAAAGCCGATGGCATCGTCGTCGTAGCCAATATCGAGTATCGTATGCTGTTTGGCGGCGGAACATAAAACGACACCAGATTTCTGCCGCCACTGATCTCGAAAGTTGTGATGAGCGTACCATTGACAGCGATTTGCGCTCGCAAAGATTCCATGAATTTCTTTGAAGGATCTGTTGCAACGCTAAACAAGAACACAACGAGATTGGCGAGGGGCTGGTAAAACGGCAAGCTGGAACTGGTTGGCCAAGAGGGACGCGATCGGAGCACCGTTCCCCAGGCGACGTGCTAACTTGCATCGTGCACCTCATCCGCCATTTGCTAAACGTTTAGTCCCGGCATTTGCGCCCTCGACATCTGGCAATCGGCCGATGCTTGCCTGCAGACAGCGGTGCAATGAAGCAATGAAGAGCGCGTCAGATGCGGGACGTCGGCTGCAACGCGTAGAGGCAATCGTCGAGCGGCAGCAGCCTGTTGCGGCGGAAGGCCACAACAACCGTCCTCTTCCTCGGCAGACAGAACTGTCGACTCCCTGGGGCCGGTGGACAGATCGGCGGTCGAATTCC
Source organism: Mesorhizobium intechi (assembly GCF_002879535.1). Taxonomy (GTDB): domain Bacteria; phylum Pseudomonadota; class Alphaproteobacteria; order Rhizobiales; family Rhizobiaceae; genus Mesorhizobium; species Mesorhizobium intechi. The sequence continues at coordinate 11,181 of NZ_PNOT02000177.1, read as the reverse complement.
GCTTCTCCACTTCGCGACCGTCTTGGGGTTGATGCCATAGCGCTTCGAAAGCGACCTCAGGCTCGCTTCACTATGTTGTATCGCTCGACGGATCGCCTCTGTCGTTGTGGCGCTCCATGCAGAACCTGGCCCATAGTGCATCCTTTGAGTCGGACGAGAATGGCGAGATTTTTTTTCCGCGACATGCGAGCAAGAAGGCTTCAACCAATGGCGGTTTTTCGATAATCGGCCGCGTCTATCCCATGTCGTTTCAGCTTGTCGTAGAAGGTCTTGCGGGGAACTCCCAGGACTTCGATCGTGCGCCTCACGTCGCCGCCGCATTCCTGCAAGGCATCGCGGATGACAGTCGCCTCATAAAGGCCGACCTTCTCGGACAAGGGGAGGCTTGATACCGCTTGTTCCTTTCGACCTGATGCAATGAGCGTGCCTAGCCCTTCAAGTCCCAATGCAACGCGATCGGCGAAATGCACGAGTTCACGGACATTGCCGGGCCAATTGTGGCTCGCGAGGCGATCGCGCACGCCAGCGCTTATGTCCGGAACTGGCCTGCTGAAGCGTTTGGAGGCGCGTTCCAGGAAATGCCCAAAGAGCATCGGGATGTCTTCGCGCCTTTCGCGAAGCGGCGGGATGCGGAGCGTCACCACATTCAGCCGGAAATAAAGGTCCTCCCGGAAATCTCCGCGAGCGGCCGGATCGCCGAGATCGGCCTTCGTAGCCGACACGACACGAAGGTCGATGCTGCGGGTTTCGTTCGTGCCGAGCGGTGTGATCTGCCGGGTCTCAAGCACCCTCAGGAGCTTCACCTGGAGTGCTGGCGGCATCGACTCGATTTCGTCGAGGAAGAGCGTCCCTCCGTTCGAATGCTCGATGCGACCGGTCCTGCGCCTCTGCGCGCCAGTAAAGGCGCCTGCCTCGTGCCCGAAAAGTTCGCTATCGATGACGCTTTCGGGCAGCGCTCCACAATTCAGGGCAACGAAGGGCTTCGTGCGTCGTCTGCTCCAGCGGTGAAGCAGATCCGCGACCACCTCCTTGCCCGTGCCCGTCTCGCCTTCCACAAGGACATCCACATCGGTATCGGCGATCTGGCTGAGAGTTTCGCGCAATCGAATCATGGTCGGTGCCTCCCCGATCAGCGGGATATCGCCCGCAGATCGGACAACCGCATCCCTAAGACGTCTGTTTTCCAGGACCAGGCGCCGTTTTTCCGAAGCGCGATGCAGCGTCACGAGAAGCCGGTCGTTCGCATATGGCTTCGAGATGAAATCGTAGGCGCCATCCTTGATGGCGGCAACGGCCAGCTCGACGTCGGCATGCCCGGTGATCAGGACAACCGGAATTTCCGGGTCGATCGCCTTCACTCGCTCGAAGAGCTGAAGTCCGTTCAGCCCGGGCATACGGATGTCACTCACGACAGGGCCATCGAAGTTCCCGTCGATTCTGGCGAGTGCGGCCTCGGCCGAACCGAACACGCTCGGTGAGAACGAGGCAAGCTTCAGCATCTGCGTGGCTGCGCGAAGCACATCCTCGTCATCGTCGATAAAAATGACCGGTCCTGATTCAGCACTCATGCCGCTCGCCTCAGCTCGACCGTGAAGGAAGTCCCTGTCCCGTGGCCGGTATCATCATGCCGCAACGAGCCGCCGAGCTCACGTGCGATCTCTTGCGAAATGACCAGGCCAAGACCGAGACCCTTTTCCTTGTTGGTAACGAACGGCATGAAGAGGCTCCTGCGAATGTCGGGGGCAAGGCCGGGGCCGTTGTCCCGAAGGGAAATAGCGACCATTTCCCCGTTTTCGGCGAGCGCTATCTCGACGCGGGGATCCGGTTGATCTTTCAGAGCGTCAAGCGCGTTCTGGAGAAGGTTGACGAGTATCTGCTCCAGTCGCATGCGGCTTGCCATGACAATTGGAGGCGGATCGATCCGCTTCCGTTCAATCGTCACCCCGGAATCGCGAATTCGGCCTGAAAGAAGCGACAGAGCGCCGTCGATCGCGTCGTCCGCCAGTATCGGTCCCATCGATCCGCTGGCGCGGCGGGAAAAGGACCTTAGCGTTTCAGTGATCGTGCCGATCCTGCCGGTCATGGCGACGATCGAGGTCAGATTCTCGGCGGTGTCTTGCGACCGGCCGATCCCTAGAAGACGTGCGGCATTTTCAGCATAGGTGCGGATTGCGGCGACCGGCTGGTTGATCTCGTGGGCGACCCCGGCCGTTATCTGTCCCAGGATTGACAAGCGGTTCGCCTGGGCGAGTTCATCGCGCAGGCGACGCACTCTTTCTTCAGCGTTCTCTCGCTCGGCGATCTCACCGGCGAGCGCCTCGTTCGAGCTCTGGAGCTCCGCCGTGCGCAGTTCGACGCGATGCTCCAGTTCCGCATTCAGCAACACAAGCACTTCTTGCCGCTGCCGGGCCGCCCGCCGCCGTCGAACAATGATGAAAATGACGAATCCAACGAGAACGAGGGCAAGCAGCGTCGTCACGCGGGCTGTCATGACCGCCGAGGATATCTCGGCGTCGGCGGGGATGAGCAACGACATGCGCCAGCCCGGAACTGCTTTGCCGAGATCCTGCGAAACCGCAACGAAACCGGCTGATCGACTCTCAGGAGTTGCGGTGACCAGGTTGTCGCCGCGGCGGGAAAGCGGCACCGGCTCGAAAGTCACGCCCGGTAGCTGCAGACGATCGCGAGCGGTTTGCTTCTCCTTTGCGGAAAGCGGTGAGAGAGCGCCAAAACGCCATTGGGGCACGCTCGTGGCAAGAACCACGCCTCGCTCATCGGTCGTGAAGACCACGAAGCCGCTCTCCAGCCAACGCGACTCGACGCGGTCGAGCTCCACCTTCACCACAACCACACCGAGCGGCCCCTCCGGCCCATCGACCCGGCTCGACAGATAGAGACCAGGGCGCGCGCTAACCGTGCCGAGCGCATATTGCATAGCCGCGCCATCCGCCATCGCCTCGGTGAAGTAGTGGCGAAAGCGGTAATCGCTGCCGACGAAACTGGTCGGCTCGCCGGCGTTGCTCGCAGCAACCGCTACGCCCTCAGGATTAATGATGTAGAGTATAGAAGAGCCGGCGTCGCGCGCGATGGCGCGAAGCTTCTCATCAAGCGCGGCTTCGTTGGCAGTGCTCGGACTGCGAAGCATCTCCTGAACGGCACCGTCGCGTGCCAGAACCAGCGGAATCATTCGCTGCTTCTCGATCTCTCCTTTCAAACTATCGGCTGCAAGCGGGAACGCGGCAAGAGCACGGTCGCGTAGGGCATACTCTGCTCTGGTGCCGGCGATGCGTCCCGTTGCAAAGACGACGAAACAGAGCGCCGCACCAAGAATTGCAAGCAAAACCACAAGCCAGAGAGATCGACCGCCGGATCTACCAGGGAAGACCAATGGGGCGCGCTGGAAGGCGCCATTACCTATGTCTTCTTCTTCTGCCATCGTATTCTTAAAACCGATCATTGACGAACCATAGTGCGGGGTTCCGCCAGAAGGGAAGGCGATCCGTGCGGAAAACCGCACAATCTTGCTGCGCGATTTGTTGAAGATACCTGAGGCTCCGGCGATTTCCGCGCTCTCTTGGCTTGGCACGGCTATTGCGGTGAACAACGCAGCAGCGTTCGACCGGGGCGCCGCGATGGGAGAAGCCGCGGGGAGGAACAGCCCGCCCCAAACCGGTCAGGGAGAGAAAACTTACATGTTGACCCCACTGGCTCCAAGCGTAAAGCGCGCACCCCGCAAGACCCTTTTTGCCAAGCCTTACGTGCAGGTGCTTGTCGCAATCCTCCTCGGAGTTGCGGTTGGCCATTTTTATCCGCAAATCGGAGAAAACCTGAAGCCGCTCGGCGATGCCTTCATCAAGCTCGTCAAGATGATCATCGCGCCCGTTATCTTTCTGACCGTGTCGACTGGAATTGCCGGCATGAGCGATCTTCAGAAGGTCGGCCGTGTTGCCGGCAAGGCGATGGTCTATTTCTTCACCTTCTCGACGCTCGCGCTTATCGTCGGCCTCATCGTCGGCAATGTCATTCAGCCTGGCGCCGGCCTCAACATCGATCTGACCTCGCTCGACGTGCAAGCCGTCAATGGCTATGCCTCAAAGGCCCATGAGCAGTCCGTGACCGGCTTCCTCATGAACATGATCCCGACCACGATTGTCGGCGCCTTTGTGGAAGGCGACATTCTACAGGTGTTGTTCTTCTCCGTCCTCTTCGGCATCGCGCTGGCGATGGTCGGAGAATCGGGCAAATCGGTTCTTTCCTTCCTTCAGGACCTCACTGCACCCGTTTTCAAATTGGTCGGCATCCTGATGAAAGCCGCGCCGATCGGTGCTTTCGGAGCAATGGCCTTCACGATTGGCAAATATGGCATCGGTTCGGTAGCCAACCTTGCGATGCTGGTCGGGACCTTCTATCTCACGGCCTTCCTCTTCGTATTCGGGGTTCTCGGTGCAGTCTGTCGCTACAACGGCTTCTCGATCTTTTCTCTTATCCGCTACATAAAGGAAGAGCTGCTGCTGGTCCTCGGAACGTCCTCCTCCGAGGCTGCGCTGCCCTCTCTCATGGAGAAAATGGAAAAGGCCGGCGCCAAGCGCTCGGTCGTGGGTCTGGTTATCCCGACCGGATATTCCTTCAATCTGGATGGCACCAATATCTACATGACCCTCGCGGCCCTTTTCATCGCGCAGGCGACGAATACGGATTTGTCAGTTGGCGATCAGGTACTGCTGCTGCTCGTCGCGATGCTTTCCTCGAAGGGTGCAGCAGGTGTCACAGGTGCCGGCTTCGTCACGTTGGCCGCTACGCTCTCCGTAGTGCCGGCAGTTCCCGTTGCTGGAATGGCGCTGATCCTTGGCGTCGATCGCTTCATGTCGGAATGCAGGGCACTGACGAATTTGGTCGGTAACGCGGTGGCATCGCTCGTCGTCGCCCGCTGGGAAGGCGAACTGGATCAGGCGCAATTGAAAGCTGCATTCTGCGGCCACCAGCCTGCCGAGACATCAACCGGCCAGCCACTGATAACGCCCGCGCCGAGCAACTCGGCAGCATCGCTGCCGGTTGAATCGCCTGCCTGGTCCCAAACGCCGGACGATCGGGCCGCGGGTTCCAAACAAACTCTCGCGGGCCGATGAAATCAAGAATCCCGAAATGCAGTGGGTGCAAAATCATCTGCGCCTTGCGAAGGTCTTGCACCGGTCACGACACACAAGCCATCGATGATGCGCTTAATGCCTCCGAAGTTTGCGACGGTTCGTGGAACCGCCCGCGGAGCTCGATCGGAGCCGTCGGCACGGCTGAACAATTCGCCCACGCTCTACGTTTCGGCTTCTACCTCGCACCATGCCACGACAAGAATTCGGTAGCGAACAGGATCATGACAGATTTTACTGAATCGACCTTTGCCAGATTTCTTCTTGATGTCGTTTAATCAGGCTCGAACAATGGCGAAGCGACCCATAATTGCTGATATCGCCCGGGAAGCCGGGGTTAGTGTTGCCACCGTTGACCGAGTTCTGAATGCCCGTCATCCGGTGCGGAAGGAGACTGCGCAGCGGGTCTTAGCGGCGGCACAGGCCATCGGATATCACGCCGCAAGTCTTATCAAGCAGCGCCTGCAGCCGGACCTGCCGCAATATCGGCTTGGCTTCATCTTGAGAAAACCGACTCACCACTTCTACCAGGGCTTCGCGCGTGAGGTCGAAGCGGCGGTCAACGCGGCGAAGTGCTTCCATGGCACTTCGCTCATCGAATTCGCGCCGTCGCACATGCCGTGCGACCTTGTTCCACTGCTCAAGGAATTCGGCGCGCGATGTCACGCGATCGCCATGGTGGCGCCGGACCATCCGGCTATCACGGCAGCCGTCCAAGAACTCAAGGCAAAAGGCATCCCCGTTTTCTCGCTGCTTTCCGATTTCGCCGAAGGTGTTCGTGAGGGTTATATCGGCCTCGACAACCGCAAGGTCGGGCGGACGACAGCGTGGATGCTTTCAAAGGTCGCAAGACGGCCGGGCAAGGTGGCGGTTTTTGTCGGCAGCCACCGTTTTCAGGGGCAGGAGCTGCGGGAGGTCGGCTTTCGCTCCTATTTCCGTGAGAATGCACCGACATTCGAGCTGCTCGATCCGCTCGTGAACCTTGAGGCACGGCAGATCACCTACGAGGCCACGCTGGATCTCATGCAACGGGAACCCGAACTCACCGGCTTCTATGTGGCCGGCGGAGGTATGGAGGGAGCGATCTCCGCGCTCCGTGAAGAAGGCGAAAGCCGGGGTCTCGTCGCGATCGTTAACGAGATCACGCCGGAGTCACGGGCTGCACTCGCAGATGGCATGATCACGATGTCGGTCGCCACGCCCCAGCGCCTGCTTTGCCAGGAACTGATGACGCTGATGGCCCAGGCCATCAAGGTCGGCACTTCGGAGACGCTTGGGCAGACTTTTCTTCCGTTCGAGATCTATCTGCCGGAAAACATCTGAAAAACTGATAAAATACTATCATGAGAGCCTAATTTCCTTTCATTCATGAAAGAAAAGCAGCGGGAGTTTGATTGACTCACCTGCCTCATTCCGGTCTCGTTTAACAACGAATGATTGCTGCGCGGCGGAAGCCAGTCAGCCGAGAACGACGACCCGCACTTCATGAAGAGAGAGGAAAGCCATGCGTCAAGCATCGCTCCGCTTTGCGATCGACCGCATGACGCCGTCCCATCTTGCCAGGGCCGCACTTGCTCGCGGCCCGGGCCTGACTGGCATCAACATTAGCTATCATCTCGATGGCAATTTCATTGCTCGCGAAAAGCCGGCTGCAGACGTCCGTCTTGCTGACGGATCAATCGTCACGACTATCTTCATCAACGCCTTTTCGTGTTTCAATGAATCCCCGCGTGCAAGGGCGAGGCGAGCAAACTCGTCGATTGTGCAGCGGCCTGCGGAGCGAAGACGCCGACGAATGCGATTCGCCAAGGACATCCACGCGCTGGACAATAGGCGCACTTGCCTCGGGCATCGATTTCATGGCGCAAGATGGATGATCACATGCACGATACTCGCAACTCCGAGCAAAGTGCCAGGCAGATCTCGTCACGCTGCATATCGCTTCCAAAAATGAAAAGCCCTAATTCAAAGTCCGAGATGAATAACGTGGTCCCTATTGTGCCGTTGCACGAGAGGGCGCCGGACATCTTTGAAACGCCGACAGCGCTGACCGCTCCCTCTGGGCTGGAAGCCACGTTGGCCAACGTCGTCGACCTCCTGCCATCGTTGGTGCAGGTGCGGCACGGCATCATCTCGCTCTGCGACGGTGCCGGCATACCGGACATGACCGTCGGCGCCGGCTGGAGCGAAGGCAGCGATGAGCGCTACCGCAAGCATCTGCCACGGGCGGCGATCGACCAGATCATAACGACGGGCATGGCGCTCGTCGCCGAGGACATAGCGTTGAATCCGGCTTTCAACGCCGCCGACAAGGACGTGCTCGGGGCGTCCGACAACATGAAAGTGTCGTTCATCGGCGTACCCATTCGCGTCGATGCGAACGTCGTGGGCACGCTGACCATCGACCGCATCCTGGACAACAAATCAGGCTCCCTCCTCGATTACGACCTGCGCCTCCTTACCACAATCGCTAATCTGGTTGGACAGACAGTGAAGCTGCATCGCCTGTTCGCGTCCGACCGCGAGCGACTGATGGCCGAGAAAATCCGGATGCAAAAGCAATTCGGCGAACTCAAGCAGCCTGGGCATGAGGGCAAAAGGGCTCATGTCAAGGGGATCATTGGCGACAGCCCGGCGCTGCGCGGGCTGCTCGAGAAGGTCGCGTTAGTAGCCAGGTCCAACAGCACCGTTTTGCTGCGCGGGGAATCCGGGACCGGCAAGGAGCTGGTCGCCAAGGCCGTTCACGAGCTGTCGGGGCGCGCCAAGCGGCCGTTCATCAAGCTCAATTGCGCAGCGCTCCCTGAGACAGTCCTGGAATCCGAACTGTTCGGTCACGAAAAGGGTGCCTTCACCAGTGCATTCAACTCGCGCAAGGGGCGCTTTGAGCTCGCCGACAAGGGAACGTTGTTTCTGGACGAGATCGGTGAGATTTCGGCCTCGTTCCAGGCAAAGCTGCTGCGCGTGCTGCAGGAGCAGGAGTTCGAGCGCGTCGGCAGCAACCAGACGATTAAGGTCGACGTTCGCGTGATTGCCGCCACGAACAGGAACCTGGAAGACGCGGTTGCAAGGAACGAGTTTCGCGCCGACCTTTATTACCGCATCAGCGTTGTTCCCTTGCTGGTGCCGCCATTGCGCGAAAGGCGCGGTGATATTCCGCTTCTTGCCGCTGAGTTTCTCAAGAATTTCAACAGCGAGAACGGCCGTACGATGGTCTTCGATGCGAGTGCGACTGAAGTGCTGATGAACTGTGCTTTTCCCGGAAATGTCCGCGAGCTTGAAAATTGCGTGCAGAGGACAGCGACCCTGGCAGCGGGAGCGTCAATCGGCAGAAACGACTTTGACTGCTGCCACGGCCGATGCCTTTCCGCGATGCTATGGAAGCACGCATCGAAGGAGACTGCGCTGAAATCGGAGCCGATCGCACCATCGCCACTGAACCCGGCCATGCATTCGTCTGGTGATTTTGCTTCGGCCGCCTTTGCGGCCCCGCCCGTTGACAGCGAGCAGGCACTGCCAGCGCCTGTTCGGGTAGCCCTCGTAAGCGACGCGCAGATGACCGATCGCGAGCGTCTCATCGCGGCCATGGAAAGATCCGGCTGGGTTCAGGCAAAGGCAGCGCGCCTGCTTAGACTGACGCCGCGCCAGATTGGCTACGCGCTGAGGAAATACGGTATCGAGATCAAGAATCTCTGAACCGGATGTCGACCTTCAGTATGTCGGGCCGCGACATAGCGAGCGAGGCGAATAGTTGGGACAAATCAAGCGTGCGTTGGTTCGGCTCGGACCTCCGTCGGTGAGGCGGTGCAGCCCTCCTCTCGGCGCCGGCCCGTAATTCGAGATATTCAACGTCTCTGTAGCCGGCGGCAAGGATCGCGTCGCCTCGGCGAATACAGCTTCGCATGGCGGTGCCAACCTCTCGGCCGCTCCAAGAGAATTTCGCTTTGGCGCCGCCATGCGCTGTGCTGTGCGGCCGACAGCCTGACAGTTGCGCGACGACACCACCAAGCCATCGGCTTCGCGCCTTGTCGGAAAGGCGATGATCCCGATCGGTATGTCGAGGTCGCGGGCAAGCCGGGGCACTTGCAACTGCTGAAAATCCTTCTCGCCGAAGAAGGCGGACGGCGCCGGTCTGGAGAAAGAGCTTCGTCACCAATCTCCCCCACGCCGTCGAAATGGCTTGGGCTGCGCCGCACAGGCCGCCCGCTCACCCCTCTCACCGAGATCGCGGTGGCAACCACTCCAGATACATCTCTCTTGCATCCGGCGCGTAAAGCATCTGGCGCCGAGCGGCGCCAGCTGGCGGCGTCCTCATGCTCCGTGCGTAGGTGGGCGGCAAGATCACCCGGTCGGCGCGCTGATGTGCGGCGCGCACCAAGCTGAGATGGCCTTCATGCAAGGGCGCCCATGGTTGACACGACCGCGACCTTCATGCCCTGCCTGCGCCATGCCGCCACGGATTTGCGCGACTCGGTGGCGGTCCGGACGATCGGTGTGCTCATGTCGCTTCTCCTCCTTTGATGGCTTTCGGTTCATCGCCGAAGACATGTTCGGCCGCCGGAAACCGGCGCTCCTTCACGTCGCGCGCGTAGGCCTCGATCGCTGCGGAAGCGGCCTCTGCCAGTTCGACATAGCGCTTGACGAATTTCGGGCGGAAGTCGCCGAACAGGCCCAGCATGTCGTCGACGACCAGGATCTGCCCGTCGCAGGCCGCCGAGGCGCCGATGCCGATCGTCGGGATTGGGATTTCCTCGGTGATGCGGCGGGCGAGCGGTTCGGGCACTTTTTCCAGTACGACGGAAAAGGCGCCAGCCTCGCTGACCGCAAGAGCATCGCGCCAAATGCGCTCGGCATCCTCGCCCCTGCCCTGCACGCGATATCCGCCAAACACGTTGACCGCCTGCGGCGTCAGGCCGACATGCGCCATGACCGGGATTCCGCGCGCTGTGAGGAAGCGGATCGTCTCGGCGATCGTCGCGCCGCCCTCGAGCTTGACCGCAGCGCATCCGGTCTCCGCCATAAGGCGCGCGGAATTGCGGAAGGCCTGCTCTAGGCTTTCCTCGTACGAGCCGAACGGCATGTCGACAACCAGCAGCGCCCGCTCCATTCCCCGCCGAACCGCCTTGGCGTGCATGATCATCATATCGAGCGTCACACTGAGCGTGGAGGGAAGGCCGTGGAGAACCATGCCGACGCTGTCGCCGACAAGAACGATGTCGCAGTGGCCGTCAACCAACCTTGCGACCGGCGTGGTGTAGGCCGTCAGGCAGACCAGCGGCGTGCTGCCCTTTCGCGCACGGATGTTCGGCGGCGTGATCGCCTTGACGACACCAGCGGCGCTCAATCCACGTCTCTCCTCACCCAGCGTCACCCACGGCCAGTGTCGCGTTTGGCATATTTTTGTCGAGGTGCGAAGAGGTAAAATCGTCAGAGCGCGTGGTGTTGACGCGACGGGTGGAATGATAAAGAACAGAACTAAATCGGTTTAGACAGGCGGAGCTCTGCCAAGTAGGTCAGGAACTATGGATCAGGCAAAGGGACCAAGGAAAGGCAGAGTCACAGGCAAGACCAACGACGTCAATGCGGACCTCATCGCAGTCGTCGTTGCCGTGAACGACGCTGGACCTTGTGTTCTGACCATCGAACAGGGGGCCGCTCTTCCCTCGGGCCCGTTTGAGCTCGCTCATCGTTCGCTCCAGTCGGGGCTTAGGGCATGGGTGGAACTGCAGACCGGTCAGCCTCTCGGTTATATCGAGCAGCTCTACACCTTTGCCGATCGCGATCGGGTCGGCGCCAACCAGCGTGTGATCTCGATCAGCTATCTCGCACTCACCCGCGAAGAAGATGCGGGCGCCTCGGGCAGGCGCAGTTGGGCCAGCTGGTACGACTATTTCCCGTGGGAGGATCATCGGTCCGGCAGGCCCCCGATAGTGCTGGAAGAATTGCGGCCGCGCCTTATCGAATGGGCGGACGGCGCGGACGACGGCGCGACGCGCTTCGATCGCCGACGGCGAGCGGCGGTTGCCTTTGCCTTGGACGG
>NZ_PNOT02000213.1 GCF_002879535.1 Mesorhizobium intechi | reverse complement strand
GTCCCGGTAAGGCCCTGACCTTGTAGCGAGGCAGGGCAAGAAGACCTGAAACCCCGTGCCGCGAAGCTTCGCGGCGGCGGCTTTTTGTTTTTCCCGGGAATTTCTCCTCATGGATATTTCGCGCACTGAACAGCGCATCCTGCACCTGCTTGCGCAGGGCGGACGCATTGAAATCGAAAAGAACCAGAAGAAGCGCATCGCCTCCGTCAAATGCCTGACCCGCGATGGCTGGCACTATCCAGGCGTCGATCTCGACCTTTTTCGAAAGCTGAAACGCAAGAAGGCGGTTTCGTCGTCGGGCGGCGGTCCCTACCGCATCACAAGGCGCGGCCTCGAACTCGTCCGCTCCGAACTCGACAACCGATAGACCTCGGTTCGCCGGTCGGATTTCCGGCCGGCGGCTCCTTTCACCGCTCAGGCGGTGGCGATGTAGGCCCTGATCTCATCCGCCTCGCGCTCGACATCCTCGATGCGGCGCTTGACCACGTCGCCGATGGAGACGATGCCATCGAGCAGGCCGTCCTTTTCCACCGGCAGATGGCGGAAACGGCCCCTGGTCATGATCTCCATCACCTCGTTGACGGTGTGGTTCTCGTTGCAGATCTTCACCTTCGGCGTCATTGCCGAACGCACGGCGATATCGAGTGCGGCGCCACCTTCCTTGGCGACAACCCGCACGATGTCCCGCTCCGACAGGATGCCGACAATCTTGTGATCGCCATTGGTGATGACCAGCGCGCCGATCTTGTGTTCGGCCAGGATGCGGATGGCTTCGCTGAGCTTTTCGTTCGGCCCGAGCGTCAACACGTCGTGGCCCTTTTTTTCCAGAATTGCCTTAACCGTCATGGCGTCCTCCTCTGCTTCGCCTGCCGGTTCCCTGCCCAGACCGGCTTTCACGTAAGAGTGAACATCGTGCGCCGTGATCGGTTGCATTTCAAGTGCGGTGGTCGGTGCTCCCCCATTCCGGCGGCTGCCATCGCCAATCGAACCAGCGCAGGCCGAAAAAGCCCGCGACGAAGCCGCCGATATGAGCCTCCCAGGCGATCTGGCCATCTGCTCCAGGCGCAAAACCGAGCAGGCCTGTGGCGAGATTGATGATCATCCACACAGCAAGGAAGATCACGACGCCGCGCGAACGCAAGACAAGCGAGATCGGCAGCACAGGGCTGGCGAAAGCCGCCTTGCCGGAAGAGCGGTCGGTGCGGAAACCGAAACGCGCCGCGGCGCCCATCATGCCCGATATGGCGCCGGAGGCGCCGACCAGCGGTGCTTCACCATAGGGGTGAATGGCCCAGAAGAGTGCCACGGCAGCCAGCCCGGTAACGGCGAAGAACAGAGCAAACCAAAGCCCGCCGAGCCGATTGGCCAGCGGCGAACCAAACGCGGCGAGCCAGACCATGTTGATGGCGATATGGGCAAAACCCCCATGCATGAAGGCATAGGTGAAGGGGCGCGTGAACAGGAACCAGTCGAAGCCATATTGCCCGGTATAAAGGACGGGAATGAAGGCCCCATCGTAAAGCAGCGTCATCTGCTGCGCGTCGTTCAGCACATATTGCTGCAACAGGAAGACGGCCGCGCAAATGCCGATCACCGCCAGCACGATCGGCGGCAGGTTGAACACCGGTTCGCGCGCGGGCGGCGGCGGGCTTTCGGCCGTGTCGGCCTCTGTTGGATTTTGCTGTTCGCTCATCTGCAATCGCACTCGGTGCTGTTCGATCTGGCGAGCATCTAGATCACGGTCATTGCAACCGCAAACGGCGAATCGCCCCAGTGCGAATCAAAAAAGAAGCCGTCCAAGGTTTCCCTTGAACGGCCGGTCGAGCCCCCTGCTCCCCTAAACTCTTGACTGAAGTGCTGCCGATCGTCGCGAAACGACCGCTTCTGGAGTGGTTTTGGTGTGCCACAGGGGCTGCTCGAGGGCAACGTAAACCAGTTGTTAACCTTAACGCCCCCGACCCGTGAACAAGTGTTAACGACGCTGGCACGCTTCCTGCTCCGCAACGCATGTAGGTCATCGGAGGGCGCCCTTCTGTTCACCGATGGGACATCAGACGACAGAATGCGCGGAGCAGCATACCATGAACCAAAACGGATCGATCACGCTGTTCCATTATTGGAACCGCCTGCGTGACGGACGCCCCGCCCCGAAGCGATCGGAAGTCGAGCCGGCCGATATCAAGTCGCTTTTGGCCGACACGTTCATCCTGGAAAGAGACACGCGCGGCCAACCTGTCTTCCGGCTGGCCGGCACCAGGCTTTGCGCCTGCTATGGCCGCGAACTCAAGGGGTTCTCCTTTCCGTCGCTGTGGCGCGAGAAGGATCAGCGCCTGGTCTCACGGCTGATCCACGGGGTTTTCGACCAGAAATCGGTGGTGCTGATCAATTACGAGGGCTTCAGCCGCAATGGCCGCTCCAACAAGTTCGAATTGCTTGTCTTGCCGCTCGACGGCGGCGTCGAGAACCCGCGCTGCCTTGGCGTGATCAGTGCCGCGGAGAAGCCGTTCTGGCTGGGCGCCGACCCGATCACGGACGCAATGATCGATTCGATTCGTGTCATCGATCCGGAGAAAGAGATGCTCAACAACCGTCCGGCGATCGACGTTCCCTCGCTTGTTCCAGCCGAACTCGATGCGCCCGATACGATGTCGGCGCTTGGCCGGGCGCGCCGCATCCGCCATCTCGTCGTCTTCGAAGGCGGCCGCGACGAATAGTTGATGATCGCACGGTCTCACAGGCCCGTTTTTCCCCTTTGTTAACCCGCTTTGTTGTACTTGTGTGATGAAGTTCCTCGCATTGACGCGCGGGAATGCCAAACGGGGTGTAGGCAGTCATGAGGTCAGCGGCGGTCGACTACGCGCCGTCCCAAGCTGAAAGGCGTAACTTTCAGCGCGTCCGGGTCAAGATATACGGGCGATTCATGCTGGAAGACCGCACCGAGCACCCTTGCCAGGTTGTCGATATGTCGCCTGGCAATGTCGCGTTCCGCACCGATCGTATCGGCATGCCCGGCGAGAAGGTGATCGCCTATATCGACCATATCGGCCGCATCGAAGGCGTCGTCACGCGCACGCTGCAGGACGGCTTCGCCATGACGGTGATTGCGTCCGACCGCAAGAAGGACAGGCTGGCGGCGCAACTGACCTGGCTTGCCAACAAGCACGAACTCGACCTGCCGGAAGACCGCCGCCACGAGCGCGTCGCGCCGCGCAACCCGACCAGCGTGCTGCAGCTCACCGACGGCCGCCAATACCAGTGCCGCATCATCGACCTGTCGCTGTCCGGCGCCGCGATCGAGATCGACGTCAAGCCGGCGATCGGCGTCCAGGTCATGCTCGGCACCATGCGCGGGCAGATCGTCCGTCATTTCGAGGATGGCGTCGCCATCGAATTCGCCGTCATCCAGCGCCCTGAGACGCTCGATTCCGAATTCAACACGCCACGCGCCTGACCGGATCCACCGGACGCTGCAAGCAAAC
>NZ_PNOT02000157.1 GCF_002879535.1 Mesorhizobium intechi | reverse complement strand
GGTCATTCCGCCGCCCACCGTGGCGCCTTTGCCGCCACCGCCACCGGCGGCGCCGACGCAGCCCGACGGCCATCGCGACGCGGTCGTCTGGCTTGCGGTGGCGCCGGACGGCCGATCGATCATGAGCGCCAGCACGGATCGTGTGATCAAGCTGTGGGACATTGGCGGCAAGCAGCTGATCCGCAATCTCGGCGTCCACAAGGACATGGCGCGCACGGCGCTCTATATGCCAGACGGCGTCAGCGCGCTGACGGGCGGCGACGATGGCGAGATCGTGCTGCGCAAACTTGCCGACGGCGCCGTGCTGCATGTCTTCCAGGCCGGCCAGAACGGCGGCGTCAACAAGCTGGCGATCAGCCCGGACGGCAAGCGCGCCGTCAGCGGGCATGACACCGGCAACGTCATCGTCTGGGACCTCGTCAACAATTCCGTGCTGCATGTGCTGACCGGGCATGATTGGTCGATCAGCGCGGTCGCCGTCTCGCCGGACGGAAAGCAGGCGCTCAGCGGCAGCATCGACGGCACGCTGAAGCTCTGGGACGTCGAAAGCGGCAAGCAATTGCGCAGCTGGCACGGCCACGAGCAGGGCACCTATGGCGCCGTGTTCATCGCCGACGGCCATCATCTGATCACCGGCAGCGGCGACCTGACGATCAAGGTTTGGGATCTCGACAGCGGCCGCGAGGTGAAGCGCTTCGAGGGCCATGAAGGCACGGTCTATGCGTTGGCGCTGTCGGCCGACGGCAAGCGCCTGCTGTCGGGATCGCTCGACGGAACGGCGCGGCTATGGGACATGGAAACCGGCAACCAGATCGCCATGTTCAACAGCCAGACCGGACCGATCTACGCCGTGGCGTTCGCCCCCGACGGCACGGTGCTGACCGGCGGTTACGACCGAGCCATCAGGGATTGGCCGGCGGCTGGAGGGGATGGCGTGGTGCTGTTTGCCGGCGCGCCGGGGTGAAGTGTGGACCGGCGCGAGATGTGGTTTGCGCCCGAGTCGGCCTTGACCGTCTTTCTGTCCAAGCTATGTTCGCGCCATGTCAGCCCCCAGCCTCATGGCCAAAGCGCCACTCGTCGTCATCGACCTCCAGACCGGCATGTTCAACGGCTTGCATGAGCCGCCGATCCACCACGCGCCTGCCATTGCGGAGCGTGCCCGGGCGGTGATCGACTGGGCAAGGCGCGGTGGGCGCAAGGTCGCTTTCGTCAGGCATGACGGGCCTGAAGGCGATCCGCTGGCGCCGGGCGAGCCGGGCTGGCCGGTGTGGCCAGCCCTCGGCCAGGCCGACGATGAACCGACCTTCGCCAAAACCGTGCGCGATGCTTTCAGCAATCCGGCCTTTCGCGACTGGGTCGCCGGGCAAGGAGCCGGGGCCGTCGTGATCCTCGGCGCGCAGACCGATTTTTGCGTCGCGGCAACCGTCAAGGCCGCGTTAGCCAGGGGGCTCGGCGTCACCGTGGTTTCCGATGCCCACAGCACGCTGGACAGCGCCAGCGAGAGCGCTGAGCAGATCATCGCCCGACACAATGACGAATTCGCCGAAGCCGGAGTCAATCTGGTGACGACAAAGGCGCTGGTTGGCGGCTGAAGCGGCAGTCATAACGGGCCGGCCCGCCGGACGGATCATAGTGCCAAGCCATGGTCGACGCGGGCGGGGGGGCGCATTGTTGGGATGGCTGGGCGCCCGCGTCAACCAGGGCGGCTCGTACCGCCGCGATAACACAATTGCACATCGCGGGGCCGCCGAAACTTCCGCGAAAGCGGAATAGGCAAGGGCCACGGCGCGGATTCGCGCTCTGTCTCCCCGGAACCAGGGGCAACCGCGCGAAACAGTTTTTCTTGGCTGCCGCATTGACCCACGGCAGGGGGGCGGCGAGGACTGGCGCTTCAGCGGGGATGGCGCCCGTGAGCGAGCAGAAGATGAGCGAGCAGACGATGAGCGAGCAGAGGATTTTCCGCAACGCGAAACTGGCCGACGGGTCGCCGGTGGATTTCTTCGTCACCGGCGGCCGCTTCGGCTCGATCGTACCGGCCGGCAAGGCGCCGCCGGCTGATTTCGCCGCCGTTGCCCCCGGCATCATCGACCCCACCATCATCGACCTTGATGGCCAGCTTGTCGTGCCGGCCTTCGTCGAGGGGCACATCCATCTCGACACCTCGTTCTATGGCGATGCCTGGCGCCCGCACATTCCCTGCACCAATGGGTTCGACGTGCGCGAGCGTGTCGCCTTCCAGGCGCGAAACCTTGCCGCCGCCGCGCCGATGGCGGAGCGCGCGAAGAACCAGCTCGAGCTCTGCGTCGGCAATGGCAGCCTGGCCATGCGCAGCCATGTCATGGTCGACGCATCGGTCGGGCTCAGCCATGTCGAGACCATCCTGGCCGTGCGCGAAAAATACCGCGACCTTATCGACATCCAGCTCGTCGCCTTCCCGCAAAGCGGCATCCTGTCCTCGCCCGGCACGGCGGAGCTGCTCGACGAGGCGCTGAAGCTCGGCTGTGACCTTGTCGGCGGGCTCGACCCCGCCAGCTTCGACCGCGACGTGAACGGCCATCTCGATGTGGTGTTCGCCCTGGCGCAGAAACATGGCGCCGGCGTCGACATCCATCTGCATGATGGCGGCGCGCTCGGCCTGTTCCAGGTCGAAGAAATCGCCGCGCGGACAAGGACGCTCGGCATGGCGGGTCATGTCGCCGTCAGCCATGCCTATGGGCTTGGTGACATCCCGCCCGACGCCCTGGCGAAGGCCGGCGCGATGCTGGCGGCCGCCGGCGTGGCGATCATGAC
>NZ_PNOT02000186.1 GCF_002879535.1 Mesorhizobium intechi | reverse complement strand
CTACAAGCCGGTCCTGCCCTATCTGAAGCCCTACATCGAGAATGAGAAGATCGCCATGGCGGCCTCCGCCGGCGTCGTTTTCATCGTCGCGCTGATTGTTGTCTCCGTCATCACCATGAAGCTCGCCGACTGGATCATCGATTCGCGCATCGGCGCGCTCGACCGCACGCTCGGTTTCCTCTACGGCGCCGCGCGCGGCATCCTGGTCGTCGCGGTGGCGCTCTTGTTCTTCAACTGGCTGGCTGGCGCCAAGGCGCCGGCCTGGGTGACCGACGCCAAATCACGGCCATTGCTGGAATCGATAGGCGCCAAGATCGAGAACCTGTTGCCCGCCGACACCGAAAACGCAATCCTCAAGAAGCTCAGCCCGAAAGCGGGTGGCGAGACTCCGGCCGCCCCGGATGCGCCAGCGGCGGATGTGCCGGCAACAGGTGACGATGCAAATGCGCCGGCCCCGGACGACAATGACGCTGGCCCCGCGGACAACACACCCAAGCCAGCACCCGCAGCACCGGCAGCACCGGCAAACTGACCCCGAAAGGGCGCCCTGAACAGACGATGGTGTGAACGACTGCACGGCGCGCGTTGCTTTCGACGCGAACCCGCACTATATGGCGATTTTAGCGGAGCTTAAGATGGCAGACGCAGACGACGTGCTTTCCGCCGAGGCCGACGACCATTTCCACGACGAATGCGGTGTGTTCGGCATTTTCGGCCGGCAGGACGCAGCGGCAATCGTCACCCTCGGCCTGCATGCCCTGCAGCATCGGGGCCAGGAAGCGGCGGGCATCGTTTCTTATGACGGCAGCCAGTTCCATGTCGAACGCCATGTCGGCCTGATCGGCGACACTTTCACCAAGCAGCGCGTCATCGACAGCCTGCAAGGCAACCGCGCCATCGGCCATACGCGCTACGCCACGACAGGCGGCGCCGGCATGCGCAACATCCAGCCCTTCTTCGCCGAGTTGGCCGATGGCGGCTTCGCTGTCGCCCACAACGGCAATCTCACCAATGCCATGACGGTGCAGCGCGCGCTGCAGAAGCAGGGCGCGATCTTCTCCTCGACCTCCGACACCGAGACGCTTCTGCATCTGGTTGCGACCAGCAAGGAACGCGACCTCAACTCACGCTTCATCGACGCCGTTCGGCAGGTCGAAGGCGCCTTCTCGCTGGTGGCGATGACGGCGAAGAAGATGATCGGCTGCCGCGATCCGCTCGGCATCCGCCCGCTGGTGCTGGGCGACCTCGACGGCGCCTGGATCCTCGCTTCCGAGACCTGCGCGCTCGACATTATCGGCGCGCGTTTCGTGCGCGACCTGAAACCCGGCGAGATGGTCGTCGTCACCTCCAAGGGCATTGAAAGCCTGTTCCCGTTCGAGCCGCAGAAGACCCGCTTCTGCATCTTCGAATATGTCTATTTCGCCCGGCCGGATTCTTCGGTCGAAGGCCGCAACGTCTATGAGGTGCGCAAGCGCATCGGCGCCGAGCTGGCACAGGAAAACCCGGTCGAGGCCGACATCGTCGTACCGGTGCCGGATTCCGGCACGCCCGCAGCGATCGGCTTCAGCCAGGCGGCCGGCATCCCCTTCGAACTCGGCATCATCCGCAACCACTATGTCGGTCGTACCTTCATCCAGCCCGGCGATTCGATCCGCCACATGGGGGTCAAGCTGAAGCACAACGCCAACCGCCGCATGATCGAGGGCAAGCGAGTGGTGCTGGTCGACGATTCTATCGTGCGCGGCACCACCAGCCAGAAGATCGTGCAGATGGTGCGCGATGCCGGCGCCCGGGAAGTGCATATGCGCATCGCTTCGCCGCCGACCAGCGCCTCCTGCTTCTACGGCGTCGACACGCCGGAGAAATCGAAGCTCCTGGCTTCGCGCATGTCGGTGGAGGAGATGGCCGAATTCATTCGTGTCGATTCGCTCGGCTTCCTCTCCATCAACGGCCTCTACCGCGCCGTCGGCGAGGCCAGCCGCAACGATGAGCAGCCGCAGTTCTGCGACGCCTGCTTCACCGGGCAGTACCCGACCCGCCTGCTCGACTTCGAAGGCCACGACAATGTGCGCACGCTGTCGCTGCTGGCGAACAGTGGGGCGTAGGCCAGACCTTACGGAAATCTCGCATGACCCTCGACCTTACCGGCCGCGTCGCGGTCGTCACCGGCGCCTCGCGCGGCATCGGCTATTTCATCGCCAGGGAATTGGCCGCCGCCGGGGCGCACGTCATCGCGGTCGCGCGCACGGTCGGTGGGCTGGAAGAACTCGACGACCAGATCAAGGCGGCCGGCGGCCAAGCGACGCTGGTGCCGCTCGACCTCGCCGACATGGCCGGCATCGACCGGCTGGGCGGCGCCATCCATGAGCGCTGGGGCAAGCTCGACATCCTCGTCGCCAATGCCGGCGTGCTGGGCGTCATCTCGCCGATCGGCCATGTCGAGGCCAAGACCTTCGAGAAGGTGATGACCATCAACGTGACCTCGACCTGGCGGCTGATCCGCTCGGTCGACCCGCTGCTCAGGCTTTCCGATGCCGGCCGGGCCATCATCCTGTCGTCCAACGCGGCGCATTCGGCGCGCGCCTTCTGGGCGCCCTATGCGGCATCGAAAGCGGCGGTCGAGACCATGATGCGCTCCTGGGCGCATGAGACGCAAAGCCTGCCGCTGCGGGTCAATGCCGCGGACCCGGGCGCCACGCGCACCGCCATGCGGGCCCAGGCCCTGCCTGGCGAGGATCCGGAGACGCTGCCGCACCCTTCCGAGATCGCCAAGCGCATCGTGCCGTTGGCAAGCCCGGAGCTGAAAGAGACGGGGCTGATCTTCCAGGCCAAGCACAACCGCTTCGTCGCCTACAGGCAGCCCGAATAAAGTCACACCTTGGTTTTGACGACTCCGGGAACCGCTGCCCGCATTCGGGTGGCCTATGCCGGGGATTAAAAGCGCCTCCGGCTACGTTCTTCGAACGTAGGACATTCGAAACCGGAGGATCGATATGCGCAGACTTCTTTTCGTTGCCGCCACCGCCTTTGCAGCCGCTCTCGGCGCAACATCAGGCGTGGCTGTCTCGCAAGATGCCAAGATGAGTTTCTTCGTGACCAGTGTCGGCTCCGGCAAGGGCGCCGATCTCGGCGGCCTGAAGGGCGCCGACGCGCATTGCGCTTCGCTGGCCGAAGCAGCCGGCGCCACCGGCAAGAGCTGGCACGCCTACCTTTCGACCAGCGCCGAGGATGCCCGCGACCGCATCGGCAAGGGTCCGTGGTTCAACGCCAAGGGCGTCAAGATCGCCGACGATGTCGCCTCGTTGCACAGCGACGCCAACGGCATCACCAAACAGACGGCGCTCGACGAAAAGGGCGAAGCGGTCAATGGCCGCGGCGACACGCCGAACCGGCATGACATGCTGACCGGGTCCAAGCCCGACGGCACCAGGATCGCCGACCAGACCTGCGGCGACTGGACGATGAGCGGCGCCGACGGGGCGGCGATGATGGGTCATCACGACCGCACCGGGCTTGACGATTCGGCGGCGGCAAAGTCGTGGAATTCCTCGCATGCCTCACGCGGCGGCTGCAGCCAGCAAGCACTGAAGGGCACTGGGGGCGACGGGTTGTTTTACTGCTTTGCAACCAACTGAGCGGCCTAGGTCGCAAGCCCTCTCCGAGATCCGCCACATCATCACGCGGCTGTGATCTGACGGGAAAAAGCTGCGCGCCGGTCATGCTTTCGTCATTTCCCCGGAGTTGTTAGGATCGTAGCGACTCCGACAACAGCGAGAGCCCAAACTGGGCAGAACAAGGAAACTCCCATGGCTACGACCGCAGCATTGGTCTGGTATCTGGTAATCGCCGGTCCACAGGGCGGCATGGTGGTGCTGCCCAGCACCTTCGACAAGCGCGAACAATGCACCGCCGCCATCACCGAATATCAGAAGCAGCCGACACCGACGGGGTGGTCGTTGCAGTGCGTGCCGAGCGCGTCGCCCTTCACCGATGAGGGCGATGCCGAGGCACCGGCCGCGCAGTAAGGATTTGATGCACTAAGGCCCGCGGCCGCTTGGCGCGGGCCTTCTGATTTCAGCGCCGGGCACTCACCGTCAATTCCGGCTTCTGGCTGATGGTCTGGAACACCACGCAATAGCGCTCGGTCAGCTTCAGCAGTGCATCGATGCGCTCCTGCGGTTCATCCGTGTCGAGAGCGAAATTGAGCCGGATGGCACGAAAACCGATCGGCGCGTCCTTGGCGACACCGAGCGTACCGCGAAAATCGAGATCGCCTTCGGCTTCCACCGTGGCGGCGCCGAGCTTGAACTCGAGTGCCGTCGCCACTGCCTTCAACGTCACCCCGGCGCAAGCCACGAGTGCTTCCAGCAGCATGTCGCCGGAACAGAGTTCCAGCCCCGAGCCGCCGGTTGCCGGATGCAGGCCGGCGACAGCGATCGCCCTGCCCGTCTCGACCTTGCAGGCCACCGACTGGTCGTCGATCGAGCCCCTCGCTCGCAGCGTGATCAGTGCCTGCGAGGCGTCGTCGCGATAGGCCTGCTTCAGCGGCGCCTGCATGGCCTTGAGTTCGATGGCGTCCATTTTCGTTGCCTCTTTCGCTTTGCGGCCAGCGAGCAGCATGACTTCGTCGATATCAGATATAAGTGCCGATCGCGCCCTGGAAGCAAGCAATCCCTGTCCCAATGCAAGCTCAGGGCTGGCGTAGCGCCGTCTCGGCTTTCACCCGTATAGCTGGGAGCCGGGGCCTGATTTCGCAGCGTCCTCATGCTATTCCTGTCGTTTCCCGCACCTTTGGTCCGCGCCTTATGGCCGATGTCGCCATTCTCGAAACACGCGAAAGGGTTTTCGCCGGCATCCTTTTGACCGGTGCTGCCTATCTCTTGTTTTCGACGCAGGACGCCTCGATCAAGCTGCTGGTCACCGGAATGACGGTCTGGCAGATCATGTTCTTCCGCAGCATCACCATTCTTGGCGCTTGCGCGGCGATCGGCGGGCGACAGCTGTTTGCCGACACGGTGCGCTCGCCGATCGTGCGGCCGATGCTGGTGCGCAGCGCTTTCACGCTTGCCGCCTGGCTCTGTTACTACAACGCCGCCCGCAGCCTGCAGTTCGCCGAACTGACCACCGTCTACTACGCAGCGCCGATCATTGTGACCGTGTTTTCGGTGTTCCTGCTCGGCGAAAAGGTGCCGATGTCGCGCTGGCTGGCGGTTTTGATGGGTTTTGCCGGCGTCTTCGTCGCTTGCGACCCGACCCATCTCGGCCTGTCCGTGCCGGTGCTGCTGGTGCTGGCGGCCGCCCTTTTATGGGCCATCGCCATCGTGCTCCTGCGCAAGACCGCGCTTGCCGAGCGCTCGATGATCCAGCTTCTCCTCAACAACTTCTATTTCCTGCTGTTTTCGGCGGTGCCGGCGCTGTCGTGGTGGCATACGCCCGATCTGGCCCAGTTGCTGCTTCTCGCCAGCGTGGGCGCGCTTGGCGGCCTGGCGCAATACCTCCTCTTCGAAGGCATGAAGCGCACGCCGGCATCGATCCTCGCACCTCTCGAATACAGTTCGCTGTTATGGGCGTTCGCCCTCGGCTTCGCGATCTGGGGCGACGTGCCGCGCCGCGAAGTGTTTCTGGGCGCCGCCCTGATCATCGCCGCCGGGCTGCTGATCGTCGGCGGCGAGCATTTGCGCAAGCGGCTGTGATGGGGATGACGCTCGCTGCTGACCCTACGATGTCAGGACCCGCCGGGGTAGGCTGTCGGCATGACTGACGTCGCAGCCGCCAAAACCGAAGCCACCGAACGCACGCTGGGCATCATATTGGTGTCGTCATCGGCGGCGGTGTTCGGCCTGACCGGCGTCTTGACCAAGTCGATCCACGCCGATCCGCTGACCATCACCTGCTGGCGCGGGTTTGTCGGCTCGATCCTGATCAGCCTCTATGTGCTGTGGCGCCGCCATCGCTCGGGCAACCGCGGCACGCTGCGGCTTGGCTGGCGCGGCTGGCTGCTGGCGGTGGAAGGCGCACTGGCCAGTATCGCCTTCATCTCGGCGTTCAAATTCACCTTCGTCGCCAATGTCGCGGTCATCTATGCGACGTCGCCCTTCATTGCCGCCCTGCTGGCTTGGGTGCTGGTGCGCGAGCCCTTCCGCCTGCAAACGATGCTCGCGGCCGCCGTGTCGCTGTGCGGCGTGGCCATCATGGTTTGGTCGGGCTTCGGCACGGGAAATCTGTTCGGCGACGGGCTGGCGCTGCTTATGACGGCCGGCAGCGCACTCTACATGATCATGGTGCGCGCCTTCCGTGACACGCCCGTGGTGTGGGCCGGCGCGGTTTCAGCCTTTCTGCTGTTCATACTCGGCTGGTTCCTCACCGACCCGCTGGCGGTCTCGGCAAGGGATGCCGTTCTGCTCGTCACCTTCGGCGCGGCCTTCGCGTTGTCGTCGATCCTGTGGACGGAAGGCGCGCGGCTTATCCCGGCACCGGAATCCGGTCTGCTCGGCTCGGCGGAGGTGCCGTTCGCGATCCTGTTCGCCTTCCTGTTCCTGGCCGATATACCGCCTGTCGCCAGTATGATCGGCGGCGCCATTGTGCTCTGCGCGGTGTTCGCCCATGCAGGCCGCGATTGGCTGGCGGCCCGCACGCAGCAGGCAGCGTCAAATATTTCTTAAAAAAGTGACGCAGCCACGGAACCATCATCGGACTCAGACATTATCGGTGCGACGGGCCACCCCCCAAGTCCCCCCAAACCCCTCGGCCCGTCCTACTCCAAGCCGACCGCAAGGTCGGCTTTTTCTTTCCAAATGGGGACCGTCCGCAGGTCGGTGTTGTCTTGCGTCAGGCTGGCGCCAGATCAGCCGGGGGCCGAGACGGCACCAGGTCGCCGCTGAGCAGCGTCGCTAAATCGCCCGCGGAAGCATCAGCATCGGCACGCAACCGGATCGCGAATTCGGCCATCGGAACCGGCGGCAGGCCCAGTTCGCGCGGCGCTTCGACAATGCCGGAATGGGCAAAGCGGGGGGTTCGCAAGGTCAGCGCAACACCGGCATTCACCGCAGTGCGCAGGCCGGCCAGGCTGGCGCTGCCGGCGGCGATCCGGTAGCGGCGGCCGGCAGCATCG
>NZ_PNOT02000328.1 GCF_002879535.1 Mesorhizobium intechi | reverse complement strand
CCGCCGCCCCGCCAGTCTTGGCTGCCAGCCAACAGCAGATCCGGCCCTCGCCGGATGCGCTCGACCAGGGCAACCACCTGCCACCCCAGGGGGGCATCATCAACAATGAACATTCCACACCGCTGTTGCGGCCAGCGGAGAGGCAGAGGGCCGTGGATAGGCCGCAAGCCGTCGCCATTCAGCAGCAGCCGAGCGAAATCGGCAATTCAGGCGGCCGCATGCCGATGCAGCCCCCCATGCAGCAATTGGGTGAATTGCCATTGCAAGGGGTACCGGTTCAAGGGACAGGGTCCGAACACATCGGAAGGCTGCATGCGGGAGCCGCGCCCTCAGCAAGGTCCGAGGCGCCCCCGGCTGCGATCGAGGACTCCATAAACGTTTCGTTCGCCGTCCCCAAAGACTTCTCCCATGGGACTCAACGCGTCCCAGACGCAATGCTCTCTTTCTTGGACCGCCCTGGCCCCTTGCCGGATGCTAGCCAAGCGCGGCAAGCGGGCTTTGAGCAGCACGTGGCCGAGCCGCGCCGAGCCGACCCTTTTGCGAGTGGCGCCCGTGCTTCCCGCTATCACCATCTGTCCGACGAACACCGGGACCTTATTGATAGAGCGATCGCCCACTCCCAGGAAAAATATGGCGAGACCACGGCCCGAAAATACACGTTTGCACTTCGCCGGTTGGCGAATGATCTCAGCGCTCGTGGCCAAGCGACCGATCTAAGAAATCACAAATCCCTGGTCGATCACGTCGGTGCCTTCTTTCCGAAAGACGTTGATATGAAGAGCGCGTTGAAGGCCCTGCGTGCGTATCATGAGCCGGGCTATTCAGCGACTGCTGGCGGCCCTGCTGCCAGCTATCCCCATCTGTCCGCCGAACACCGGGATGTTATTGATAAGGCGATCGACCGCGCTGCGGCTCAGCAAAACCAGAGCGCGGACACGCTGCGAATATACTCGAATGCGCTTCGCCGATTGGCGAATGATCTCGGCGCTCGTGGCCAAGCGACTGATCTAAAAAATCACCAATCCCTGGTCGATCACCTCGATACTTTCTTTCCGAATGACCAGAGCATTAAAACGGCGTTGAACGTCCTACGTGCGTATCATGATCCGGGCTATGCAGCGACTGGCTGGTGGCCAGCGGCGGTGCCTTCAAAGCCAGATGCGCGTATCTTGGAAAAATTAAGCAGTGACAGCGAGTTGGCCTTAAGCACCCGTGTCGTCTATGGTCGTCTTCTTCGCAGATTTTCTGAGCAGCTTGAGAGTCGGGGCCAGACGATCTCTGGGCTGGATCACAATTCGCGGACCGAACTCGCCGAGGCGTTGTTTCCAGGCAACAAGAAACTCCGCTTGGCGCTGCAGCGGGTTCACAATGCGGAGATTCCCGAGGCCTTGCGGCCGCTGTTCGATAATCGAGCTCACAAGCCGCCAACCAATCCAGAGGAGCTTCTGCGACTGGAACAGGAGTTCCGCGAAGTGCTTCAGCAGCGGCAGGATGATCAAGCCGCCTCGTCTTCGCTCAGCAACCCAGGGATGCGTGCTGGACCGGAGGACCCCAATAGAAGCGTGTCGGACGCTTTCGCAACATCTGGGCACGCCGGAGTTCAGGCCGCCGCTCCGCCAGTCTTGGCTGCCAGCCAACAGCAGATCCGGCCCTCGCCGGATGCGCTTGACCAGGGCAACCACCTGCCACCCCAGGGGGACATCATCAACAACGAACATTCCACAGCGCTGTTCCGGCCAGCGAAGAGGCAGAGGGCCCTGAATACGCCGCAAGCCGCCGCCATTCAGCAGCAGCCGCGCGAAATCGGCAATTCAGGCGGCCGCGTGCCGATGCAGCCCCCCATGCGGCAATTGGGTGAATTGCCATTGCAAGGGGTACCGGTTCAAGGGACAGGGTCCGAACACATCGGAAGGCTGCATGCGGAGGCCGCGCCCTCCGCAAGGGCTGAGGCACCCCCCGCTGCCATCGAGAACTCCATAAACGTCTCATTCGCCGTCCCCCAAGGCTTCTCCCATGGGACCCAACGCGTCCCAGACGCGATGCTCTCTTCCTTGAACCGCCCTGGCCCCTTGCCGGATGCTGGCCAAGCGCGGCAAGCGGGTTTTGAGCAGCATGTGGCCGAGCCGCGCCGAGCCGAACCTGTCGCGAGTGGCGCCCGTGCCACCGGCTATCCCCATTTGTCCGACGAACACCGGGACCTTATCGATAAGGCGATCGCCCACGCTGCGGCTCAGCAAAAATATAGCGAGAGCACGGTCCTAAAATACAGGTATGCACTTCGCCGGTTGGCAAATGATCTCGGCGCTCGTGGCCAAGCGACGATCTAAAAAATCACCAATCCCTGGTCGATCACCTCGATACCTTCTTTCCAAAAAACACTGACATAAAGGATATAAGGCCGGCGTTGAACGTCCTGCGTGCGTATCATGAGCCGGGCTATTCAGCGACTGGCCGGTGGCCAGTGGCGGTGCCTTCAAAGGCAGATGCGCATGTCTTAGAACAAGTGACCAGTGACAGCAGCTTGGCCCCAAGCACCCGTGTTGCCTATGGTCGTAGTCTTCGCAGATTTTCTGAGGCGCTTGAGAGGCGGGGCCAGACGATCTCTGGGCTGGATCATGATTCACGGATCAAATTCGCCGAGGCGTTGTTTCCAGGCAACGATTTTCTCCGCTTGGCGCTTGAACGGGTTCGCGATGCGAAGCCTGCGTCAGACAGGATCGTGGCGGACGCTTTGGCAGCGGCCGGCTCTGGGCACGCCGGAGTTGAGGCCGCCGCCCCGCCAGTCTTGGCTGCCAGCCAACAGCAGATCCGGCCCTGGCCGGATGCGCTTGACCAGGGCAACCTCCTGCCACCCGAGCGGTTCATCATCAACAATGAACATTCGACGGCGCCGTTGCGGCCGGCGGAGAGGCAGGGGACTGATAATCCGCAAAGCATCGCCATTCAGCAGCCGCCGAGCGAAGGCGGCCGCGTGCCGATGCAGCCCCCCATGCGGCAGTTGGGTGAATTGCCATTGCAAGGGGTACCGGTTCAAGGGACAGGGTCCGAACACATTGGAAGCCTGCATGCGGGAGCCGCGCCCTCAGCAAGGTCCGAGGCGCCCCCGGCTGCGATCGAGGACTCCATAAACGTTTCGTTCGCCGTCCCCAAAGACTTCTCCCATGGGACTCAACGCGTCCCAGACGCAATGCTCTCTTTCTTGGACCGCCATGGCCTCTTGCCAGATGCGGAAAAGCCGGAATGGCACTTCGATATTAATGGTCACGGCTACACCGCCCGGAGGCCGGAGGGGGGCAACGACGTTTGGCTCCTCCATCGCGGAGCGATAAGGGAAGCTGGAGCGGCAGCAGTACCGGCAAGGGCTCCGGGACCCGCCTTGCCAGCGACCGCCAGGCTCTCAGACACCCATCTCGGGGTTCCGTTGGTCGATCTGACCACCTCCTCCGATGCACACATCGAAGCCCTTCCGTCAGGCTCGTCCAATCTCCCCCGGGGGGCGGTGCTCGGGGCCACCCAACTGCTGGGCGACGAACATATCCAGAGGGATTACGAATTCCTCGAGCAGCAGCTGCAGCAGGCCGATCCAGCGCTCGCCGCCCGGACGCGGCTGGTCGATCCGTCGGTCTCCCATCTGCTGCGCCACATGGAGCAGCAAGACGCGCGAGGCACATTGCAGTCGATTTATAATCGAAACGCCGGCCCATCCGACTTCCTGTTCGTGCCAGTGAACGATGGGGTGGGTATTGACCACGGCACCCATTGGTCGCTGCTCCTCGTAGATCGCCGCGATCCGGAAAGAGCGGTCGCCTATCACTACGACTCCATCCAGCAAAATGAACAGCGATACAACGACGCGCCTGCACGAAAGCTCGCTACAAGACTGGACGCGACCCTGGTAACACCCGACATGGCGCAGCAGAAAAACGCTGTTGACTGCGGCGTCTTCGTGGTGGACGGCACGCGCGAGCTGGTTCGTCGATTGGCGAACGAAGAGCGGCCAGACCAGCAGCTGCCGCTGCACCTCAACTACCTCGTCGCCGATCGGCAGGCGCTGCAAAACCGACTGAGAGAGGGCCGCTTGCCGCACGAGCTTGCCGCAAGCCCCGCCGAAGCTTTGGCAGCAGCCGGGTCGCAGGTGCAACACGCCGCGTTGCAAGAGCAGCAAGCCAGACAGGTCGCGCCAGCGCCGTTGGAACGGCACTTGGGCCAGACGCGCGAGGCCGAGGACAAGCTGACGAGTACACTGCACAGGAGCAACCGCGTGAACAGCGGGGGCGTCATCATCAACACTGAACGTTACACAGCGCCGTTGAGACCGGCGAAAAGGCAGAGGACTGACAATTCGCAAAGCCTCGCCATCGGGCGGCAGCCGAGCGACGCAAACACAACGTCCATCGGCCAAGCCTCCGATCAAGCCCGAGCGGACCTCCTGGCTTCCTTCAGGAGCAGAGAGCGCTCCGACGCTGGGCGTTGAGCTCGACGGCTAAGCAGAACAGCTCTTTTGGCGACGGAGAGGCTGATGCGATCTCCGGACCGGTAGCTCTCGCCGCAATTGATCAGACTGGCACTGTTGGAAGGCGATGTAGGCCTGGAACTCGCCGATCGCCAGCGAGGCGCTGAGACGATCGCCCACCTCAATAAGATCGAGGACGATATCCGCGGCCGACCGGCCGATGAACGCCGTGCGACGCGTCGGGAAAATAGCCGCGCTATTGTCGCCATCTTGAACCTTGGCTGCGTGAAAGCTCGGCCTGATCGGTCAGAAGACCAAGGTCGCCAAGGCAATCCGCTACACGCTCTCACGCTGCGAAGGCCTCTCGCGCTTCGTTGACGACGGTCGCACCGAGATCGACAACAACACCGTCGAGCGCTCAATCCGTCCGCAAGAACGCGCTCTTCGCCGGCTCGAACGGCGGTGCCGAACACTGGGCGGTCATTGCGTCGTTGATCGAAAGCTGCAGGCTCGATGGTGTCGAGTCACTCGGTTATCTCGCCGACGTCCTCACCACCAGGATCGTCAACAGCCATCCCAGCCAGATCGACGAGATGCTGCCTTGGGTCAGACATCCAGGCGCCGAGCTAAGGGCCGCCAGAAAACACCGCCACGCTTCATCAGCCAATCTCCAGAATAGCTCCTGTCACGCGGCCAAGGTGCCTCCGTAGCTAACGTCTACGTCAGCGTTGAAGAAATACCCTGCACCACGGCATGTCTTGACTAGCCTTGGATTGGCCGCATCAGCCTCCAGCTTTCGGCGCAAGCGCAAGATTAGGACATCGATACTTCGATCGTAGACCTCTTCTCCACGCACACGGCTCGCGAGCAAAAGCCGTTCTCTGGATAGGACATTGCGGGGGTTCTCCAGGAACGCGATCAGCAGGTTGAACTCACATGCGGTAAGCTTGACTTCGCCACGCTCCGCACAGATCAGTCGCCGCTGCTTGACGCTGAGCTTCCAGGCTCCGAACCGAAATGAGCGATGATCTTTCGTTCGCGGACTGGAAATGCGCTGGCGTAGCCCTACTCGAATGCGGGCCAAGAACTCGCGCAGCCCGAAAGGCTTGGGAATGAAATCGGTTGCGCCGAGCTCCAGCGCAACGACTTTTTCCGCCTCATCAAGCCGGTCGCCGCTGATCACTATGATGGGTAAATCCGATTTCGTCGCGAGGTTGCGGACGATGGCAAGCCCATCCTCCCGGCCGAGGTTGAGGTCAACAACCACGAGATCGACTGGCTCATGCGATAGAACGTAGTTAAACTGCTTGCTATCGTTGACTGCGGTCACCTTCAAGGCATGCATCATGAGATACTGGGAGATGAGGCGTCGCATTGCGGCATCATCGTCAATGACAAGAACATGTTTCAACGGCTCACCTTCAATCTTGAATCCCCTTGTCTAAAGCTGTTGCCGAGCAACCCTTGGGGCACCGACGCAGGACAGCTGCCCCTTGCTACCACTCGCCGGTGCGTGCGGCCAATGTGAGGCCGTTGCTCGGCCTGGTCTTTTCATCCACAGCGAATTGACCGCATCCAGGCAGCCGGTGGCCACCACACAGCTGCAAGCGCCGGTATGACCCTGCCGAGTGGTCCTTCGCTTATTCGCGAGCTCCGCCGTTGGTGTAGGCCTGCCAACACCACTTGATTACGACGGCACGGACGCCCGGTCGCTTGCCATGTCCTTGCATCTTCTTCGCGTTTCTGGCGCTTGCGGACCTGGATCACCTCGAAATCCTCCCGCTCGTGCGTGCGGCTCCGACGCGGTGGAGCACCGCGGCGGTTGACTGATCGCAGAGGCGGTTGGCCGAAGAACGGCCGTGATTCGCTATAGTGGCCTTGTGCCACCGGTATGTCTCCTGCCCAAGGCAGGTCATTGGGAGGTGGCCGGCGGCGCCAATCCTGTTCCCGGCGATCGGCAGGTCCGGTTACGGTTACGGTTACCTTGCGAGCTAACATTTCTCAGTTGATGCAATACCTTCCTTTTGAGCCTGTCACTGTACTTGTCGAGAGCGCTGTCGGACTGCGTCAATCCGCCTGCGGTTTCTGCCGATGGGACTGTGCGTGACCCACCAGTTCGCGGCGCGGCCGAACAGCTGAACCAGGTCTCGCACCAGGCCGGCTGCGCCGCCACGTCTTCCCAGTTGACCCTCGTCCCCGCGTATTTTGCGCCTCCGACGAGCTTCGCGGACGAACTCGCGGTTTCAACCAATGCCTGAGTATGCAGGGCGCATGGCTGTCTCTTGCAACAACGGCAGCATGCCGCAACATTGGGCAGCTCGGCGCCCTAGTCGGTTCTCGCGTTCGATCGACCCAAGCTTCCGCAGCCTGAGATGAACCCGCCAAGCTCCCCATTTTGTCCTTCGGCCAGGCGCTGACACAAGATTCCATCACCGCCCATGCCAAGTCGCAGTTGACGCTGCAGGAGCAACGGACGGCCGGGGCGGGCAATCCCGCGCAGGAATGGTCCACCACGATGGTCGAGATGTGCCGGCTGATCGCGCCCGCGCAACCCGCGCATGCGCAAGGTGCCCATGCACCCGGACATGAACAAGCTCTTTGCTTCAGTTGAAACCGAAAAGCTGAACTTGAACATCACGCAGTAACAAACCTGCCCGATAAGCGCGTGCCGGACAGGGCCAGAACCGGTCCGGACGCTTGGAAAGGTAGGGGATAGGAATGTTTATTGCAGCTTGGCCGCTGGCCATCGCCCTGTTGACATCCATGTCATTCCCCGCCGAGCCCGCGCCACTTTCGCCCCGTGAATTCCACCGCCTGTCGCGCAAATGCGCTCCCTGGGTTGCGCCGTCCACGCTCGCCGCGATTGCCAAAATTGAAAGTGGCTTTGAAACGCTGGTGGCTCATGACAACACCACAGGTGAGCAGCTTCGCTGGATAGACCGCCTGGAAGCGACGCGGGGCATCAAGAACCGCCTCGAAGCACAACATTCTGTCGATGTCGGATTGATGCAGATAAACAGCAAGAACTTTTCCTTCCTCAATCTCACGCCGGAAAAGGCTTTCGAGCCCTGCGCCTCGCTATCGGCCGCCGCCCACTTGCTTGAAAGCCGGTATGCCGGCGGCACGACTGCTCCGGCGCAGCAACTGGCGCTTCGCCGTGCCATCTCGGCCTACAACACGGGCGACGTCACGCGTGGCTTCACCAACGGTTATGTACGCAAGGTCGAGTCAGCCGCAAAGGACATCTCGAGTCACCCCGAGCCAACCCTGGAGCCGACCGCTCAAGATGCGCCACACCTTGAGGCACCCGGTCGGAAAGCCGTGCCGCCTCTGCTCCAACAGAGCCAACAGGCCAATGGAAAGCAGCCCAAACGAAATTCTTGGGACATCTGGGGCTCGTATGAGTCAAACCGCTCCGGGGCCGATCCCTCCGGTCCGACAGGCAGCCAGGCTGCGGAAGAGCGGGAATCCTCGAACCCGAACAAACTCGTATTCGATTGAACCATGGAGATACAATGATGACGCCACTCAAAATACTTCGTGCGCTTAAAACGCGTGTTCCTTCGCCTTTTTCCATGCTGCGCACGGCGGCTGAATATGTACCGGCCGCTGCTGCAGGCGCCGCGTGGACGGTCTTCTCCATCGGGCCAGCCTCGGCTCAGGTGACCGGAGGGACGGATCCCGCCAAGATGGTCCAGAATATCTGCACCTTCATACTTGGCCCCTTCGGACAATCACTGGCCGTGCTCGGACTCGTGGCCATCGGCATCTCTTGGATGTTCGGTCGTGCTTCACTTGGCTTGGTTGCGGGTGTCGTTGGAGGGATCGTCATCATGTTCGGCGCCA
The DNA here is from genome assembly GCF_002879535.1 of Mesorhizobium intechi. Classification (GTDB taxonomy): domain Bacteria; phylum Pseudomonadota; class Alphaproteobacteria; order Rhizobiales; family Rhizobiaceae; genus Mesorhizobium; species Mesorhizobium intechi. The sequence continues at coordinate 53,899 of NZ_PNOT02000328.1, read as the reverse complement.
GCTTCCTGGGCAAGGCGCTCATAGGCGGTGGCTGATGAGCGACCGGTTGGAAGTGAGCACCCTCTATGTGGCGGCGACACGCCCCGCACTGTTTCTGGGGGTGCCGCTGACGCTGGCCGGATTGCTGATGATGTTGGCTGGTCTCGTCATCATTGTCCTTCAAAACCCACTTTATGAAATCGTGCTCGTGCCACTCTGGTTCGGGGCACGGCTGGTGGTTGAGCGTGACTATAACGCCGCAAGCGTCGCGCTCCTCTATTTGCAGACTGCCGGCAGAAGCGTGGACGGGCCGGTCTGGGGTGGCGCGAGCGTCAGCGCCAATCCGATCAGAGTGCCGAAACGCGGAAGAGGAATGGTGTAATGTTTGGCGCCAGTGGCCGGACCGAGAGATCTGGCGAGATCTATCTTCCGTATGTCGGTCATCTCAGCGATCAGGTTGTCCTGCTGGAAGACGGATCGATCATGGCCATGGCACACGTGAACGGCCTGCCCTTTGATTTGGAAGACGCAGAGATGCGCAATTCGCGCTGCCGCGCGTTCAACACTCTCTTGCGCAACATCGCGGATGACAATGTCACGCTATACGCTCATCTTGTGCGCAATAACGATGTGCCGGAGCCGGCATCGCGCCAGTTTCAAAGTGCATTTGCTGGCAGTCTGAGCGAGGCCTATGAGCGCCATGTGCTGTCGGGCAAGCTCTTTCGCAACGATCACTTCCTCACTATCGTCGTGTCCCCCCGCACCGCAATCGGCAAGATAGGCTGGCGCATTGCCAAATCCCCCAGACGGAATGACAACGATCTGGCCACACAAATGCGAAGCCTGGAGGACCTCTGGCAGATCATTGCTGGCTCACTCGGCGGTTACGGTCTGCGCCGGTTGGGTATTCGCGAGAAAGGCAACGTGCTCTTCACGGAAATTGGTGAGGCGCTTCGGTTGATAATGACTTGCCGGTTTCTTCCGGTTCCGATGGTTACCGGCTCGCTTGGCGCCTCGATCTACACTGATCGGGTCATCTGCGGGAAGCGGGCGCTTGAGATTCGAAGACCCGGGGATAGCTCCGTGGGATCATTGTTTTCGTTCCGTGAATATCCGGCGACGACGCGGCCAGGCATGCTAAATCCCTTACTGTCCGCCAACTTCCCGCTTGTCCTGAGCCAGAGCTTTTCCTTCCTCACTCGGCCACAAGCTCATGCGAAGCTTAGCCTTAAATCCAGCCAGATGACGAGCGCCGGCGACAAGGCTCTCACCCAGATCAATGAACTTGCCGAGGCAGAGGACGCACTGGCAAGCAACGAGTTCGTCATGGGTTCGCATCATCTGAGCCTGTGCGTCTATGGCGACAGCCTCAATAGCCTTGCAGATCGCGCAGCAAATGCGCGCGCAAGGCTGGCCGACACAGGCGCCGTTATCGTCCAAGAGGGTATCGGCATGGAGGCCGCGTACTGGTCCCAACTCCCGGGGAACAACAGGTGGCGCACGCGCCCCGGGGCGATCACCTCGTACAATTTTGCCGGGCTTGTCTCATTTGAGAACTTCCCCAGCGGTTCCAGCTCCGGCCACTGGGGCAAAGCTGTTGCGCGCTTTCGCACAAACGGTGGAACGTCTTTCGACTACATCCCCCATGAGAATGACGTCGGCATGACGGCGATATTCGGACCCGTCGGCAAAGGCAAGACGACGCTGATGACCTTTATCCTCGCGATGCTTGAGCAAAGCGTGGTCGATCGCAATGGTGCCATCGTCTTTTTCGATAAAGACCGGGGTGGTGAACTGCTGGTGCGAGCCACGGGAGGGACATACCTTGCGTTGCGCAGAGGCGCTCCGAGCGGCTTGGCCCCTCTGCGCGGACTGGACAACACCTCCGCCTCGTTGGACTTTCTGCGCGAATGGCTGATGGCCCTCATCGAGAGTGACGGCCGTGGTCCGATCTCGCCGGAGGAAAGCCGTCGACTGGAACGTGGCATTCTTCGTCAACTTTCGTTCGAACCCGCCATGCGCTCACTTGCGGGCCTGCGCGAATTCCTGCTGCACAGCCCCTCGGAGGGCGCGGGAGCACGGCTGCAGCGGTGGTGTAGAGGGAATGCGCTTGGATGGGCCTTTGACGGCGATGAGGACGAAGTCAGGCTGGATGCCTCCATTACCGGCTTCGACATGACGCAGCTCCTGGAATTTGAGGAGGTTTGTGCGCCGGCCGCCGCATATCTTCTTCACCGCGTGGGCGCTGTTGTCGATGGCCGTCGGTTCGTCATGAGCTGCGACGAATTTCGCTTCTATCTGCTCAACCCGCAGTTCTCGGCTGTTATCGACAAGTTCCTGCTCACCGTCCGCAAGAACAACGGCATGTTGATACTCGCAACGCAGCAGCCTGAACACGTGCTTGAATCGCCCCTCGGAGCCAGTCTCGTTGCACAATGCATGACCAAGATCTTCTACCCATCACCGACGGCCGACCGGGCCGCGTATGTCGATGGCTTGAAGTGCACCACGCAGGAGTTCGAGGCAATCCGCCAGGGAATGGCAATTGGCAGCCGCAAGTTTTTGCTCAAGCGCGAGAGCGGGAGTGTTGTTTGCGAATTCGATCTTGGCCAGATGCGCGAGTATGTAGCCGTACTCTCGGGGCGGGCCAACACCGTGCGCTTTGTCGACCAGCTTCGTGACCAGCACGGAGATGCCCCAAGTGCGTGGCTCAACAAGTTCATGACTCGTTACCACGAAATTCAAGACTGACGGAGGAATATTCATGAGATTTCCCACGCTTGCAGCAACGACGCTTGCCGCTTCCTTTCTACTTAGCGGACAGGCCCGGTCGCAATTTGTCGTCATCGACCCGGCGGTAGTAACACAAGCGGGCTTAACAGCGGTTTCCACCGCGCAGATCCTGATAAAGTCAGCCCAGACGCTCGCTTCCACGATGGAAATGGTGGAGATACTAAGTTCGTCATTCGGTGTCACGGGGCTGCTAAGTTCACTGAACCAAGGAAATCACTACCCGTCGGGCAATCAGCTTGAGAGGCAGATGTTTGAGGGTCAGGCGCCAACTTCGATTAAAGCGCGTGCAATTGCGGACAACCCAAACCGGAAAGTCGACGGCACGGATTCGGAAGCGAAACTGTTACAGGGACAAATCGCTGGTGCCATCAATGCCGCAGCTCTTGCAGCCGACACTCTGGGCGTAATGGACAAGCGCCTTAAGGCCAATGACAACACGCTTGGTCAGCTTTCCCGCTCGGGAAATATTGTGCAGGCCACCGTCACCAACGGTCTGGTCCTCAAGCAGATTCATGATGCGATTATCCAAAATGTCCAGGCCACGAGTCTGCTGACGATGGCCACTGCACAAGCGAGCCTTCACGCCGCAGAGGAGGCCGCGATGCAGCGTCGCGAACGCCAGGACACCGCCAGAATGTTTGAGTAGCGACGCTTAGTTCATCCGGCTCATCTGCGCTGATCAGGGGCAAATAAGGTTCACGCAATGGTTTTCAGAATTCCTGCGCCATTCACGGCCATACACGCGATCTTTCATGGGGCCTTTACGGTGGGGCTGCACAAAGTGATTGGAAACGTCCAAGAGGCGGTCAGTGCGCCTCTGGTTGCGTGCGTCACGCTCTGGATCATAATCCAAGGCTTTCTGGTCATGCGCGGTCAAGTCGACGCGCGCGGAGGTATCTCGCGCGTAGTCACGGTATCGATTGTCGTCGCCCTCATCTTAGGGCAGGCCAACTATCAGCTGTACATTGAATCGGTCTTCGACGACACGATTCCAAAGCTTGCCCACCAGATCAGCGGAAGCACCTTGCCCTTCATCGGTATCCCCCAGAAGCTCGACGTAATGTTCGCTGCAAGTCAGAGTGCCTTTCAGCGGATTGCTTCCGAAATTGGGCCAATGAATCAGCAGGACATACTTGCCTTCCAGGGAGCGCAATGGATTTTGTACGGCTCGCTCTGGACAGCGTTCGAGATCTATGATGCCGTTGGAATTCTGACGAAGGTGCTCCTGGCGATCGGCCCCCTCGTTCTTGTAGGCTATCTTTTTGATCACACTCGAGACATGGCTACCAGATGGATCGGCCAACTGCTCTCATACGGGCTGCTGCTTGTCCTCCTCAACATCGTTGCAACGATAGTTATCGCGGCCGAATCAGTCGCGCTGGGAGTCATGCTTGCGGTGATCAAATACAAGGGTACGACAGCAGCCAAGATCATCGGGCTTTACGAGCTCGATATGCTTTTCCTAGCTGGTGACGCTTTGATCGTCGCGCTTCCGACGATCGCCAGCAGCATAGCCGGCGGTTCTTGGGCAGGTGCGAACCAATCTCTTAGCAGCCTCAATCGCCGCATTGCCAAAACGGCAGGTGGTTAATCAATCGACAAGCGCGGTACCTCAACATGAAATACTATCTACTTTTGTCAATACTGGCTTTGGCGGCCTGCAAGACAACCGATAAGCTTGCGACCTGCACGGGTTCGCCATTCCAACTGAACGTGGGACAATGGGAAACCTCCCCTGAAGATCTTCAAGTCGAATGTGCGAAAGAGCCCAAGTGAAATTTCCTGAACATGCCCTTCTGGTGGAGAGAGAAACGCTAGCCGCCCACTATAAGAAGGTGGAAGCGTTTCAAACTTCACGAGCGAAGTCTGCGCGGCGCCTGTCAAAGGCCCTCATAGCCTTTGCGGCAGCGGCGGTCCTAGGAAATGTTGCGCAGGCATTTACCATCGCTGCCATGGTCCCGTTGGCCAAGCTCGTACCTGTGTTCCTCTGGGTACGCCCGGATGGAACAGTTGACAGCGAAGTGTCAGTCTCTCGACTGCCGGCAACCCAAGAGCGAGCCGTCATAAATGCTTCGCTGTGGGAATATGTACGCCTACGCGAGAGCTACACAGCCGATTCCGCCCAATACGGCTATGACCTCGTATCCAGTTTCAGCGCACCGGCTGTGCGGCAGCAATATCAAGATTTCTTCAATTATCCGAATCCCACCTCGCCGCAAGTCACAGTCGGCAAGCTCGGCAAGCTCGAAGTCGGGCATATTTCCTCAAACGACATCAGTCCGGACGTTCAACAGATCCGATACAAACGCACCCTTTCCATCGATGGGCAGATGCCGCTGGTGACCACCTGGACAGCAACCATCCGCTACGAGCGCCTGACAGATCTGCCTGCCCAATCAAGGCTCACCAATCCGGGAGGTCTACTCGTCACTTCCTATCAAACCTCGGAAGATAGCGTGTCGAACCTGGGTGACGTGCAGCCATGACAAAAAGAGCGTTTCTCGCCCTGGCCTGTTCACTACTCTTAACGCTGGAGGCTTCCGCGGAAGACACCCCGCTTGCCGGCAAGCATGATGCGCGGATGCGCTACTTGGCTTACCGTCCCGACGAAGTGGTGCGCCTGTCGACCGCGGTGGGGGCAACGCTGGTCGTCACATTCGCGGCCAACGAGACCGTCGCAGCCGTGGCCGTTTCCAATAGCAAAGACTTGGCTGCGCTCCCACGCGCCAACTACCTGTTCTTTAAGGCCAGCCGGATCCTGCCGCCGCAGCCGGTCGTCGTTCTGGCCGACAGTGAGTCCGGTACCCGCAGATATGTCTTCAGCATTTCAACGAGAGCGATGCCAAAACTAGATGAGCAGCAACCTGACTTATACTACAGTGTGCAGTTCACTTATCCCGGTGATGAGGCCGCTGCTTTGAGACAGGCAGCAGAAAAGCGCTCGATTCTTGGTCAGGCCCGGGCAAAGGTGCTGCAGGAACAGAGGGTTCAGGATTTGTTGAATCGGCCCGGTACAACTGCCAGTTCCGACGAAAGCAATTTTCACTACGTCGCAAAGGGCGATCGATCGCTGGCGCCGCTGCAGGTTTTCGACAATGGCTTTACCACCGTATTTGGCTTCGCAAGCAATTCCCGTATACCCTCCCTCTACATTATCAATCCCGACGGCAAGGAAGCCGCTGCCAACTTCACAGTCAAAGGCGACTATGTTGAAGTATCCGCAGTCGCCCGGGAATGGCGTCTGAGAGATGGCAATACGGTATTGTCGATTTTCAACAGGGCATATGATCCTGTTGGACAAGCGCCGGGGACCGGTACAGTGAGACCCGACGTGTGGCGCGTTTTGAAAGGCTCGGGCCGATGAATGAAACCGGCCCACAGTCGGGACACGATGTAAATGCATCCGGATCGTTGGTCTCGGAGCCGGCCCGCCGGCATGTTTCGGGATCACAGAAATTGGCCGTCGCCGGTCTTGTTCTCATCTCATCTCTGTCGCTCATCTGGCTCGGAAGTCGTCCCAGCACACAAGACGAACCATCTCAGCCAAACCCGCCAATTTCCCCGAACGCCGAGCCGTTCCGCCCCGTGCCTATTGAGCTTGCTCCCGAACCTCCAGCACCCGCAAAGGCGGCGCAGGCGGCAGATCCTGCGCCATCCACGCCGCAACCCGCGGCAGCTGAACCGCCGCCCGAGGAGTCACCAATTTTCGCCTACAGCAGCAGCAGTCAAAAGCCCGACGTGGCTCAGCGGAGCGAAGACGACCACAAGGATGCTCCCGCGACCGCGGATGAGATTTCGATCGGTGGCGACCTGTCGGGCCGATTGAAGCCAGACATACAGGAGCCGAGCCGGGCCACACTTTTGCCGCACCCTGATCTCGTGATTACTCAGGGAACGATCATTCCTTGCCTTTTGCAAACGGCAGTCGACACAAATTTACCCGGTTATGTGAAGTGCGTCTTACCTAAAGACGTCCGCGGCGCCACCAACAATGTCGTGCTCTTGGATCGTGGGACGACCGTGATTGGCGAGATCCAGCATGGTCTCGAACAGGGGGATGCGCGTGTCTTCGTGCTGTGGACGCGCATCGAAACACCTGACCATGCCCTCGTTTCGATAGCATCGCCGGGCGCTGACGAGCTCGGCCGCTCCGGAGTGCCTGGCACGGTGGATAATCACTTCCGGGAACGCTTTGGCGGAGCAATGCTGATGAGCGTCCTTCAAGGCGCGTTCCAGGCGGCCGGTCAATACGCGGCGAGCTCTGGCGGAGGAAGCGGCATCAACAGCTTCCAGAGCAATGGCGGACAAGCCGTCGAGACGACACTGAGAGCGACGGTCAACATCCCGCCAACCCTGAAGAAAAACCAGGGAGATGCTGTATCCATCTTTGTGGCTCGCGACCTCGATTTCTCGGATGTATACGGTCTCACGGCAACCGTCGTGGCGCCAGCCCCCCAACATCGCCAACGCCGGAGAGACAACAATGCGATCGGAGGCTGACCCTCAATTGCGTTTGCTTCTCGACCCCGTTCTGAAATGGCTTGAGGAGCCGAGGACCGAAGAGGTCGCTATCAACCGGCCTGGGGAAGCGTTTGTGCGACAAGCCGGCGTCTTCACGAAACATCCGCTACCACTAGGTTATAACGATCTGGAGGACATCGCGATTCTCGCTGGAGCGCTGCGCAAGCAAGATGTCGGACCGCAAAGCCCCCTCTGTGCGACTGAGCTGCCGAACGGAGAGCGGCTGCAGATCTGTTTGCCGCCCGCTGTTCCCTCAGGAACAGTAAGCCTGACGATACGGCGTCCTTCAAGTCGTGTGACCGAACTGAAGGAAGTTTCTTCTCGCTACGAATACTCACGCTGGAATCAATGGCGGTCACGAAAACAGCGCCAAGAGCGGCAGGACCAAACTATTCTTCAGCAATACGACGATGGTGACTTGGAGAAGTTTTTGCAAGCGTGTGTTTCGGGACGGCTCACGATGCTGCTTTGCGGACCTACTGGAAGCGGCAAAACGACAATGAGCAAGACTTTGATCAACGCTATACCCCCGCAAGAGAGACTGATAAGTATCGAGGACACGCTGGAGCTTGTAATCCCGCACGAGAACCATGTCCGGTTACTCTATCCGAAGGACCGAGCAGGCGTAGGTGCGGTGACAGCCGAGCAACTGCTGCAAGCGAGCTTGCGCATGCGCCCTGACCGAATATTGCTCGGCGAGATGCGCGATGATGCTGCATGGGCCTACCTTAGCGAAGTCGTCTCCGGCCATGCGGGATCAATATCAACGATCCATGGGGCTGATCCGGTCCAGGGCTTCAAAAAGCTCTTTTCCCTCGTCAAGAGCAGCCCGCAAGGAGCCGCTGTGGAAGATCGAACGCTTCTTGACATGCTGTCGGCTGCCGTTGACGTCATTGTGCCGTTCCACACCCAAGGTGACCTGTACGAGGTGGGAGAGGTATGGCTCGCCGCCGATGCCCGGCGACGGGGAGAGACAGTAGCCGACCTCCTTAACAAGCACTAAGGCTAGAACAACGTCTCGGGATCGATAAGTCCATTATGATGCGACGCGTCGTTTTGTTCTGCTTCGATGTCTTTTGCCAGGCCTTCTCACACTTGCATAGAATGAGCGAGTCGGCGGCATCACGCCATCATCATTATACGAATCGCATGCTCTATTGTCCTGGACGAGACCGGTCTCGCTAGCCGAAGGACGAAGGCCTGATTGTCAGATGTGACCGGCGTGGGGTCGATGTCACCGATGACTATGAAAGGCACCGTCATGATGGCCGGGCATACGGACTCTGCCCGTCCTCGCTCGAGGAAAGGCGTCTTCGCCAAAATCAGCAGGTCAGCTGCCTTCCCGCTCTCGATCCAGCCGCAAAGACTTTCGAAGGTCGCGAAGCCGATCGGCTCATAACCCAGCGCGGCGATATTGTCCTTGTGAATCTCCAACTCTGCTGGATCGGGCTCCACGACTGCAATGATTCCGCCGTTGGCCGGTGATCCGCTGTATGGGCCGAAAGTGACGTCAGCGCTGACTGGCTCCTCCTCGGAGGCTGGCAAGTAGATATCAAAGCGCGTACCTCGGCCAACAACCGAGGTGACGTCTAGGTATCCTGCGAGCGCGCTCACGTGCCTGTCAACTGCAGCAAGACCTAGCCCGGTCCCGCCGACGAGAGAGCGCGTGGTAAAAAAGGGCTCAAAGACATGCGGAAGTATCGAACTTGCGATTCCTGGGCCATCGTCGCTGATGGAGAGGAGAACGTAATCTCCAGGTCTCAAGGTGCCCTGAGCCAGCGGCTTGGTTTGGCACACCTGGGCGCGAGAAACGCTAACCTCGACGCGGCCCTCGTTCAAGACAGCCTCCGACGCGTTCTTGCACAGGTTCATGAGAATCTGCTGCATCTCGGTTGGGCTGCCCTCGACCACCGTTTGCCACTCGTTGATCTTGAAGTTCAACTGAACACCCGCACGAACTGTAACCCGCAGCAATGGCGCAAGATCCATGACAATTTCGGAGACGTTGAAAGGCACTGCAACGCGCTTGCGGTTTCGGCTGAGTGACAAGATCTGGTCAACGATCAGCTTGGCGCGGTGTCCAGCTAAGATGATTTGGTCGATGTGGTTCCGTATTCTGGAGGGGCGACGCACCAGACCTTGGGCAATTTCTGAATATCCGATTATTGCGCCTAAAATATTGTTGAACTCATGTGTGGCGCCGCTTGCGATCGTGCCGACGGTCCTCAGCCTTTCCACCTGCTCCCATCGACTCACCAGAAGGTCGCGTTCGGCATTTACACGTTGCATTTCAAGATGGTTGCTCAAACGCACAATGGCACTGGCAAGAACCCACAGGTCGCCTGCTGAGGGGAGTGAGCGATCTCGTTCAAAAACAAGGATGCAAACCACAGCCTGCTGATCGGAGGCCCTGCAAGCAACAATTTGACAAACACCGGAAGTGTCTAGGGCGGTGCGAACCATTTCCGCCGCCGGAACGACGCGAAACACTGGCCGTCCGGCGCGGACAAGTGAAACGACTTCATCAAGAAGCGCGACGTTCCAGACACGCATGCACGTGTTCGTCACAAAGCACTCGGTATGCCTGCTGAGACTCGGATCCACCTGAGCAAGCGCGCAGTGATCCGCGTCGAAAGCGCGTTGAACAAGTCTAAGCGCTGCTTCCGTTGAAAAGCGCGGCGACCCGTTCTTTGCTTTACTTTCGTTGAAGCGAGCTTCGATCTCACGCATTGCCTCTTCAAGCTCCAGCCGCCTTTCCAACCGGTTCGTCCGCACATGCAGCCTGAAGGCCCGAATGATCGCAAACAAGCAGAGGCATATGGACACCGAGCCAAAGAAAAGTCGTGTGCGCTGCGCTTGCGCGCTGGCCAAGCTGTAGTCTTTCAGATATTCGCGCTCCAGTTCGGCGGCCTTGGCGAACGTGTTAAAGGATGCGATCCGATCGGCTGCGCGGTCCACTCTCGACAACGCGGACAGGATAGCGCGGCCGTTGCGGACAACATCGTGGGTGGCTTGGTCCTGGCTCGGAGGAAGTCGGCTGAGAGACTGATCGATCTGTGATGCGAGGCTGAATCCCGGTAGTCTGGCCGAAAACTGAAGGATCAAATTGGAGAGTTCAAGCCTGTTGGACGGCGCCCCCTCAAGGCGATTAACCGAGCGAGCAAACCGTACGAGAGAGCTTTGCAGAAGCTCATTTTGCGCAGCCGCTGCCGAGATGGCAGCCTCCGTGTTCTCGACGGACTTTTTGAGCTGTGCAAGCAACCTGGAGTGCGCTCCGGAGCTCTCATCGGGCGAAATCTCGGCAAGGCGTTGCAAGTTTGTAACGTTCCTTTGCAATGCTTGGAGGGTAGAATCAACGGGGCGGAAGTCCAATACCATGTCGGTTCGAGCGCGGGCGACATCGCGCTGGAGCAATGCGTAGTTGATCTGAATCGTTCGCAGTTCACTTAGGACCGCCTCGTCGACCTGTGGGTCCTGCCTCTGTATCCCGAACAAGAGCGCAAACGAGGCCGCCAGGGCGATTACAAAAACGTTGTCGGTACTGAGCCTTTTTTCACAACGAAACGGCGTTTGATGCGCGGTGCGCGCCTTGCGAAAGTCCGATCTGAATTCTAGCTCCTCATTGCTTCGGTGTGCGGCCGGATGCTGCTGGAACAGGAAAACCATGTGTACCTCTCCCCTCATAAAGACGGCTTAGACACCGTCGCACTTTGCCCCCGTGGCCCCGCTGACCCTCCGTTGAATTTCGCGGCGATTAGACTTCGACCGTTCTCCGAACTCTGGCCACTCGCGAGCTCGACGCGAACGTGGAAACTGAAGGCACGGCGTTACGGCACGTGAGAAACTGGGCTATCCGTGAATGCTGATTTGATAGTTGTTGAGAAGGGAAGGCACCAATGCCAGGCTGACACCGCGTGACGGATTCAATCGAGATTTGCCTGTTTTCGCGCGGCGAGTCGAACCACGCCGATGTTGAAGGTACCGTTGAGTCTCGTCATAATGACGGCAGGAACCGAATACTCGTGAGCCTTCGTTGCGTCAGTCCGCTCAAGCCATCACGCACGCGGCAGAGCTAACTTCCGGCAAGAGTTTCATAGCTGGGCCAACAAATTGCGCTCTATGCCTGACCAGAGTAAGCAGGACGTACGTACGATCGGCATGATCCCCGAGGAGCGTTCGCACTTCATCTCTTATCCGGTGAAGGATAGCCCATTGAGCAGCTCACCATCGGTTATGAGATCGAGGCGACACACAAGGCGGGCAACCGGTCGCAGTATTCGGAACTGTCTTCCGAGAGATCATGGAGGGACAGACAAGCCGCACGCTGCAGCAGCCTGGGGATGACACCGGTCGGCCAGCCATTATGCCGCTAACCCGCTTGCGATCTCTGTGCATTGTATCTCCTGCGTGCAGCCCCTGCATTAAGCCAGCGTCGACGACCAGAGCCCATGTTCCACCAAACAAGGGTTAGCTTTCAAGAAGCTGATTGAACAAATTGATTGTTTGGATCGCACGCATCCGAACAATGGATGCAGCTAAATGCAGCGGCGGTTTTCGTTAGATGCGAGCGAGCGTCTCTTGGCAAGAACCACCGCGGGGCGCGGGCGAGGTGAGGGGCTGCACGCCAAGCGCGTCGGGACGGTCATCGAGGATCTGCGTGCGGGTTTGCAGCAGAAGATGTGCGCCGATCCTGCTCCACTGCATCTGCCGCTTGTTGGCGACCCGCTTGGAACGGCGTTGACGGTGGCCTTGACGAGGGCCGAAGAGATGCGATCTCCGGACCGCTAACGCTCGCCGTAATTAATCAGGCTGGCACTGTCGGAGGCGATGTAGGCCTGGTGAACTCGCCGATGGCGGTCAGGAACTTGCGCATGTTCGGCTAGCCTGTTTCGAGACCTTCCGCGTCGAATTGCAGGTCGGCGATTTCGTGACGGGCCCGATAGACGTCAACATGCCAGAGATGCCATTTGATCCTGCGCAGAGTTTCGAGCAGGTCCTGTCCGGTCTGCTCGTCCTGGTTTTCGAGCCCTTGCACGAACTGCCGAAGGACCCTGATGCGCACGGTGATATGGAACCAGTCGGCGATTCTTCCCCACCGTCGGTGATGAGGGTGATATCCTGATTGGCTTGGACGGGCTGCTTCTTGAGATGGTCGAGAATGCGCCGTTGCGGCTCGCGATCATAGCCATAGACGAAACCGATGTAGCGCGGAGCACCCTCTTCAGGCAGCGAGCGGCCTACGATCAGCTCGAAATTCTACTTCCGGTCGTTTGGTCGCGGATGAAAGTTCGATGCGGCTGCAGAACGCGTTTGCGATGGCCGCCCATCTTCCCGGCGCTACCGGAGCACGATAACGTTGCGACCATTTCACCACCGAAGAGACCGCAAAGCCAAAGCGCGACCAACCCGATCCAATTCTGCGCCGCCTAACTTCCATCTCGAACGGTGCGCGGAACGCCCGCGCGCCGGGTGCCTAACTAGCAGTGGCACTGGGCATGCCCTGTGCTCGGCTATTCGAGCTTCTCCAATGCCTGCCTAATGTCATCTCCGGCGTCCTCCGGCAACGGCAAAATAGGGCGCGGTGGCTGGACGTGCGCCAGACCGAGGTAGTCGGCGATGACGAACATAACGCGGAAGCTGCCGTAGTGTTTGAACAAGGTCCAGAGCGGCCCGAAAGCGCGGTTCAACCGACTGGACTCCACCGCGTCGCCGGACTGCGCTGCACGCGTCAGCGCAAGCGCCGGGACCGGCAGCAGACCTGCCGCAACGCTGTACCAGGTGTCACATCCGGCAAGCAGGGCATCCGCCGCGCCCCAATCGCCGCTGTATCCGATTGTGAACGTGTCAGGCGTCATCGACCGCAAACGTGCCAGTTCCCCCGCGTAATCGTCATTTGCCGCCAGAGGCATTTTCACCGCGACGATGTTGGACACCTCCGACAGCCGGGCGATCAATGCGTCGCTGAATGTGAAGCGCGTGGTGCTTGGATTGTTATATATGCACAAAGGCAATTCCCCCGCCTCGGCCACCGCGACGAAGTGCTGGAAGACTTCGTCCTCGTTCAGGGGAACGTAGGACATGGGTGCCAGGAGCAGGCCGTCAGCGCCAGCGGATTTGGCATCGCGCGCCAAAGCCTGAGCTTCATCGGTACGCAATGCACCCACACCCACGACAAGAGGCGTTTTGCCGCCGATGCATTCCACGGCAGCCTGAACGGCACGCTTGCGTTCTTCCCTGGTGAGGTAAGCATAACCGCCCGTGCTCCCCAGAAGGCCGATGGAGTCCGCTCCGGCGCGTTGAATACGCTCGAGAAAACGAGCCAGACCCTCGGTGTCGACATGCCCTTCCGCATCGGTTGGCGTAAGGGGGAACGCCGACAGGCCGCGAAACAAAGTCATCATCCATTCCTTTCGAAACTACATACGGGAAAGCAGCATACGCAGCCCGGCGAACGCGAAGAACATCGCCAACAGACTTTCGATCCAGCGGCGGCAGCGGCGATATAGAGCCACCATAGGCGGTGTGGAGAAGACAATGGCGTAGCCGCAGAATATCGTGACACTTAGGATGGCGCAGCCACCCAATATCGCCGCGATGCTTTGCCACGATGAATTCGGGCCGATCCCCAGCGTGACGAGCGCGATCCATGCCAGCACGGATTTTGGGTTCGCCAAATGCATCAAGAGGCCCTTCCTATAGAGCTCACCCCGCGAAAGAGCGACTTGGTCGGTCGATGCGCGCACCGCCAGCTTCTCGTCCGACGTAAGCGCCGACCGTCCCGCCCTGAAGGCGAGGAATAGCAGGTAAAGCCCCCCGAAAACCTGCAGAACGAGCAGTGCCTGGGCGTACCTGGCCAACAGGGCGGAGATGCCGGTGGAGGCCATAAAACCCCAAAAGATCGAGCCACTGACGACGCCGGAGGCAAGCATGAGCGCAGCACCTCTGCCGCGCGCCATCGCAACCCCCATAATGCGCATGTTGCTCGGGCCGGGGCTCCCCGCGGCAATGACATATGCAGCAAAGACGATGAGCAACTGATGGAGATCGACATTCATTCTCTCAGCCCTTGATAATCTCGATCGGATCGATCGCGCCGGATGCCCCGGGCGGCCAGCGATCCGCTCGCTCGACCGGAAACCTCATCCGGCGATGGCAATTTCTTGGCTCGCGATTTTGCAGCCAGGCATCAAGGCATTCAGCCCTCCGACCATGGCATCCGTCGCCTCTGCCAATGCATCGTCCGGCATGGTCTCCAACGCCTCCAGTACGAACCACATCCGGCCTGTTAGGGTCTTCAGGCGGGTTCGAGTGCCCTGTCGCCAGTTCCAGCGTCGGCAGGTGACGCCAATGTCGTCGCGCCAGATGACCTCACCGGGCAAGGGAGGATCGTTGACCGCCTCTCCATTCATCATGGTGTCGAACGTCTCACTCCCGTCAGCGATCGTCAGGTGGGGTCTTCCGACATAGGCGTCAAAATTCTCTCCACCCACCGGGACTGCGTATTTCAGGCTGATGGCGTTGTAGAGATCGACGATCGGGTTGATCGTCGAAAGAGTGCCGTCTTTCAGAACCCGCTTTCTGAGGGCCTGGGCTGAGCACGGCGTACGGTTAGGCTTCGCGCCAAAGACGACGTAGGCGTCGGACCAACTCGCCAGATGAGCTTCTGCCCAAGCCGGGCCATCCGCCAACGCGCAATCGCAGGCTTCACCAAGCAATCGGGGATCGAAACGTCCTTCTCCAGCTGAAGTGGCATCGACGTAGACGCTCACGGCTCTAAATCCCGATGCAATATTCTTAATTCGACCGTCGATGATGGGACCCTCAAACATCCAGGCAACTCCATCAGTTCGAGCGCAAGCAATCCATGACCGGCGCGACCAGTCACGATCGCTTCCCTGACTGCAAGCCAATATTGCAGTTCACTGGTCCAAACTAAACTGCCACTTTTGGAGATTTTAATTGGTCCAGTATAAGGAGGGTTCTCGCAGCACGGGAGCGACGCGTCGAATTTATCAATCCCTGATCAAGCAGATCCAGGCCGGAGTGTACGGGTGTCGGTGACGCCACCCAGTTCTCCGCAAGCAAGCGGCCCACAAGTTCCCATGATCCGGTCATGCTGTTGTGAACCCTAGGGCATTATCGTGATGCCAGCGCCACCATGGTGGCGTCGTACTGTTTGAAACCCCCCGATTGTTACCGCGGTTTTGCTTGACGCGCGCGATGACCTTAGCTGAGGCCTAGGATGAAGCGCCGATTGGAGGGACGGATCGACCGCGCGTTAGATGCGTAAAGCGTCGTAAACCGCTTGATGTCTGCGGTGTCGACCTCGACCGGTTCCATTGCAACCATCCACTCCACGTTTTCGGTGCAGGGCGGAGTCGTTAATGATCCCTCATAGGTCCAGTAGCCGAGCGAGGCTGGCAAAAGCCCGTTGGGATCGAACTCGTCAACTGCCATCTCCTCGCCGGGCCGGGCCGGAAAGACCTTGGCGAGACCGGCAAAGCTGATATTTGTCGCGCCAGGCGTAAGAAGGGCGCTCAGCACACCCAGAGTATCGCTCTTTGTGTCTTTATGGACAAAATGCGCTTCCATCGGGAAGCTCATGCCCGCCACGTGATGCTCGCTCGGCGCGTGGAAATGCAACTGTGCCAGTTGGTAGACGCGATCCCCGCGGGTCAAGGTGCTGCCTTCCGGCATGTTGATTTGAATGGTGTGGCCGTTGTTCACCATCCTGCCGCCGCCCTTGAGCCAACTGATGTCGATGCGCGGTATATCCGCCTTTACCGTGCCGGCGATGTCGATGGGTGACTGCTGCCTGCCCGCCGAACAGGCGAAATTTCTCGTGTCCAGATCGGCCCAATGCTCCGGCCCGACCGAGCCGCCATATCCCCAATGGGCGCTGGCCGCACGCGCGGTCTGGGCGCAGATCGGGCACACGCCCAGCGCGATGAATGCTCTAATCAGGTTACGACGATGCATATTGCCTCGCTCCTTGATGCGAACCTTATGTCCTTGCTTCCAATTGGTGCAGTCAAGGCACAGCCGCAAGGGCGGGCGTAGGTTGAGCCGCGCCACCAGCGTACACGCCAGCCAGTCCTCGTCGAACTGGTAAACTGGAAGAAGCGTCGCCGCCGGCGATCGTTGGAGGCTACGCTCGCCGGTCCGTGGAAATGGCTGGCGACGTGGCTCAGATTCACCGTGCCGCCGCTGATCAGGCCAACAACCAGCACAGCCGGCGTCGCCGGTCCGGCTGTTACTCGGCGGTATGTGGCGCGTAACGTTGAAGCGGGAATGTCGGGCAGGCAGTGCATTGCAAAGGATCCCCTCTTTGGCGAGACGAATTCCTCCATTCCAACTGATTCCCGACCTCTCGGCCACCCACTGTGTAGCCTGCCCGCCACGCTCTCCAAGACCATAAAGGCATGGATAAAACGCGCGAATACGCCTTGGAAAGCAGGTCTCAAAGGGCAAGGGGGCCTTCCATCTGGAAAATGCCAAGCAAAGCTCGCGTTCGGACGATCCATGCGGTTGCCAGGCTGGCTGCCTCCGGTCAGGCGAGATCCGGATCCTTCCGCGAGGATAGCTGTAAACGTCCACAGGCTGCATCGCTGTGCGCTTTGCCCTTCGATGGCGGGAACACAACCCGCACGGAGGCGACGAATGATTCAGCTGATCACACCTGGCCTCTACAGCGAATTCGCAGGCGAGCTCAAAGAGATGCACGGGCTCAGATATCGGGTTTTCAAGGAGAGGCTCGATTGGGAAGTTCAGACCGGAGGCGAAATGGAAACAGACACCTTTGACGACTTGAAGCCTGTCTATCTGCTGCTCAAGGGATCCGATTGGCGAATTCGTGGCTGCGTGCGCCTCTTGCCAACCACTGGGCCGACCATGTTGCGCGACACATTCCCGGCGCTGCTGGGTGAAGCTGTGGCGCCCGCGAGTCCCGACATATGGGAAAGCAGCCGTTTCGCGCTCGATTTGCCCCCATCAACGCCCAAGGCGGCAGGCGGCCTTGCCCAAGCAACCTACGAGCTCTTCGCCGGCATGATCGAATTCGGCTTGGCTAACAATCTCACCCGGATCGTGACGGTGACCGATACGCGTATGGAACGGATCCTTCGCCTCGCAACGTGGCCATTGTCGCGTATCGGAAAGCCGCAGCCCGTCGGCAAAACGGAGGCGGTGGCCGGGTTTCTCGAGATCTCTCACGCCAGCCTGTTGCGCATCCGCTGGAGGGGACGTCTGAATGGGCCGGTACTGTGGCGACCGATTCTCGGCCTGCCGCACGGCCCATGCGGATAGCTAAGACGTGGTGCGTGGCCCCAGGGATCGGAAGAGGGTTTGCTTCTCGTCGCCGAAAGGAGTCATTGCGTCCGGCCTGGAGAAGCAAACCGAGGAATGATGCATGAAGCAGCGTCCGCACAATTGAACGGCGAGATCAAAGAGTGCGCTGGGACTACCCATTCGCACTCGGCCCAAGTATTCCCCGTCTCCTCCGGCCGGCTTGCATGCTATTAACGCAGGTGAGGGCGCCGGCCATGATATGCGCAGCCCGTTGAAGGCGGAAGCGTACGCCCCGGTTCACATCACCCGCATTGGACTGAGGTTTAGTTCATCCATGGCGTGGATGATGGCTATCCCAACAATCAATTTTACCGAACTGACTGGATTCCATTAGAAGAATCTAACTGAGCGCATGCCGGGCGGCGTCCCTCGTCTGCGTCGGCTAAGGCTGCCGGGAAGAATTCGGAGAAGAACATGTGCGGAATTGTTGGCATCGTTGGGCAACAGCCGGTGTCGGAACGCCTGGTCGACGCATTGAAGCGTCTGGAATACCGCGGCTATGACTCGGCCGGCATTGCGACGATCACCGAGGGCACCTTGCACCGCCGGCGCGCGGAGGGCAAGCTCGTCAATCTCGAGAGGAGGCTCAAGGAAGAGCCGCTGGGTGGTACCATCGGCATCGCCCACACCCGCTGGGCAACCCATGGGCCACCGACGGAACGCAATGCACACCCGCACTTCACGGATGGTGTGGCCGTCGTCCATAACGGCATCATCGAGAATTTCGCCGAACTGAAGGACGAATTGGCGGCGACGGGAGCCGAGTTCCAGACCGACACCGACACTGAGGTCCTTGCGCATCTCTTGGCAAGGCACCGCCGGGAGGGCATGAGGCGTGGTGAGGCGGTGCATGCCATGCTGAAAAGCGTCAGGGGTGCCTACGCGCTTGCCATCCTCTTTGAGGATGATCCGTCGACCATCATTGCGGCGCGCAATGGACCACCGCTGGCGATCGGTCACGGCGACGGCGAGATGTTCCTGGGCTCCGACGCGATCGCGCTTGCTCCATTCACGAATGAAATCACCTATCTCATTGACGGTGACTGGGCCGTTGTCGGCAGGACGGGCGCTGATATCTTTGATTACGACGGCCACCCCGTCGCGCGTCCGCGCCAGACCTCCGTGGCCGTGGCCACTCTGGCCAACAAGGGCAGCCATCGCCACTTCATGGAGAAGGAAATCCTCGAGCAGCCCGAGGTCATCGCCGATGCGCTCGGTCATTATATCAATTTCATCGAAAATGGTGCCGATGCGGTTTTTGGCATCGACTTCGCCAAGATCCCGAGCTTGGCGATCTCTGCCTGCGGCACCGCATATCTCGCCGGGCTGATCGGAAAATACTGGTTCGAGCGCTATGCGCGCCTGCCGGTCGAAATAGATGTTGCATCCGAATTCCGCTATCGCGAGATTCCGTTGTCGCCGCAGTCTGCGGCTCTGTTCATTTCACAGTCGGGCGAAACCGCCGATACGCTGGCATCGCTGAGGTACTGCAAGCAGCTTGGGCTGAAAATTGGCGCTGTCGTCAATGCGCGCGAATCGACCATCGCTCGGGAGGCCGATGTGGTCTTTCCGATCCTTGCCGGCCCAGAGATCGGCGTCGCCTCCACCAAGGCCTTCACCTGCCAGCTAGCCGCTCTTGCCGCACTCGCCATCCACGCAGCCAAGGCCCGCGGAACCGTGACCGAAGATGAGGTGCAGGCGCTCGTCGAGAGCCTCACCGAAATGCCGCGCCTCATGAGGCAGGTACTGGACAGCATCCAGCCGGAGATTGAGCTTCTGTCGCGCGAACTGTCAAAGTGTCATCATGTCCTTTATCTCGGCCGTGGCACAAATTTCCCACTGGCGATGGAGGGTGCGCTGAAGCTCAAGGAGATCTCCTACATCCACGCCGAAGGCTATGCGGCGGGTGAATTGAAGCACGGTCCTATCGCATTGATAGACGAGAACATGCCAGTGATCGTCATCGCGCCATATGATCGCTTTTTCGACAAGACCGTCTCCAACATGCAGGAAGTGGCCGCCCGCGGAGGGCGCATTATCCTTATCACCGATGGAAAAGGGGCATCCGCATCGAAACTCGATACGATGCACACGATCGTGCTGCCGGCCACCGACGAGATTATCGCGCCGATGATCTTCTCGCTGCCGATACAGCTTCTTGCGTACCACACGGCGCTCTTCATGGGCACAGATCTCGACCAGCCACGCAACCTGGCAAAATCAGTCACCGTCGAATGATGTTACGCCTTCATTAGTCGCAACGCTCGCCCATTCGGAAAAAACTCCAAGCACTTCAACCGGCGCTCAAGCGCGCCGCTACCGCCTTGCCGTTATTTGCTGGAGCATGCCGTTTAGCGACGATTGGTTATCCCTTTGGCCTCCCCTCACACTGCTTGGCTGTGCCTACGGGCAAACCCGGTCGAGAAAAGCATCGAATACGCAGCAATAGCGCTAACCACAAAGCGATCCTCCTGCCGCATGCGGATAAAACCCTTCGCTGTCCACTACTTCGTCCTCGCTCGATGATTGCGGCTCGCCGCGGTCTTCGTCGGTGAGACGGTTGCCCTTTGACTTTGCCAGGCGGCCAGCTGCGATGTGCGGGCTGTAGGAATCCCGTGTAACCTCGTTCTAGATCTAACGCTCACCGATAGGCCCGGCCAGTCGCAAGAGGACCGGGCGATGATCGGACACTTCCAGGAACCGCTCGATGGTTCGGTCGAGCGCGAGGATCATGAAATAGATTGGGCGAGATAAAGACATGGTCGATCAGCGACTTGAAGGGCGCCTTGACGCAGGTGATTTGCTTGTCCGAAGCATCCTGCGCGGCGAGCGCGGTCAGGCCGGCGGCGGTCAGCGCGGTCTCCGGAAGCCAAGGTTGCATTGAGTCGCCGCCGATTCAGTCGTTATCGAAGCTGGGATACTGGGCGAGTTCGGCGATTGCTTCGGCGATCACGCGCCCACCAATCTGCCGGCGGCCTCCACCGTGTCGCCGGACTGCGCCGCACGCGTCAGCGCAAGCGCCGGGACCGCCAGCAAACCTGCCGCAACGCTTTACCAGCTGTCACTCCCGGCAAGCGGGGCATCGGCGGCGCCCTAATCGCAGCTGTATCCGATTGCAAACGTGTCAGGGCTTATCTGCCGCAGGCGTGGCAGGTCCCCCGCATAATCGTCATTCGCCGCCTGAGGCCACCGAGATGAAGCTCTTCCTCCCGTTAGAATGAACGTTCGAAACGGAGGATGCCGCCGACACTGCTCTTTTTGTTGGCATTAGCCCAGCTAATGGAAGGGTCGACCTTGCCGACGGCGAAGTCGCCGTAGCGGTCGTAGTCGAGTTCGGCTGTAATTGTGAAATCTGCAAGAAACGCATAGGCAACGTTTGCAGCGACACCATAGTTCCTGAGATGATCACCTGAGAGCTGAAGATTCAACGAAGTTGTCTCATTGAGCTTGTAAGTGGCGCCGGCCCAGAAAGCCCAGTTACCGCCCCAACTTTTGTAGAACCCGCGACCATGAGCGTCGATTGCGTTAGTGACGTCATCGTTGAGCTTGCCGCTGGAGCCGTAGCCGAACATTCCGAATAGCGAGAGTTGGTCGGTAACATCGACGTCGATGCGGACCTTGCCGGCGACCGATTCGTAGTTGCTATCATAAGCGACAACGCCGGTGATCGCGCCCCAGTGTTGTGTGTATTTCACTCCGCCGACTAGGTGCGGAACGTAGCTGTCGATGGTGCCGACCAGGCCCGAGCCTTCTTCGAGTGAAACCACAGCCGAAAAGCCGTTACCGGCGTCAAAGTAGTACTGAACCACATTAGTATCGAAGGCGCCGTACGGGATAAGCATCTGATTGAGCACGTCGCCCGCGTAGCCAATAAACATGTCGAAGGCGGACCAGTCCTTGCCAACTCGGAGGCCACCAAGCTGAACCCAGGCGAAAGTCAACGTGATGCCTTGGCTGAAGGCATAGTATCGAGGACTGTCCGAACCGGAATAGGCGGTGTGCTTGCCGTAGGTCATGCGGGTCTCGATGTAGGTCTGCAATGTACCGAGTTCGGTCTCTTGCCCTGTCCAAGTTTTGAATGTGAAGCGCGTGTGGTTTTGCCATATGCCCTGGGCCTCGCCAGTCTTCACATCCGTGGTTCTGGCTTGGTCATACGATACGACATCGCCGAGGCCGATGTCGTAACGGACATAGCCGCCGATGCGCAGGCAGGTCTCGGTGCCGGGGATGTAGTAGTAACCAGCGCCGTAAACGTCGCAGATCTTGACGTATTCAACGGGCTCAGGCTCGGCCAGGACGATGGCGTCGGCGGCTCGGGCACAGGAAACGGCGATCAGGGCCGCAGCTGAGCCGAGCAGGAGGCTCCTGATGTTCATTCTTGATCTCCGTTCAAATATTGAAGAAGGGGACGTCAACGAACGAGCCAGCCCTTCCTGTCCCCAGAATCGAAAACGATTCACATCGCGCTGCGCCTATCGCAGTGTGACACGCGGATCATAATAATTATTCAACAACAGGGGCGATGAAGCTGAAATCATACTTCCACACGATAAGTTGTTGTTCTCATATCACCTGCTTGAAATGCCCGGGGAGGAATCAAACACTTCCGATTCGATCGCCATGATTATCTCCGATAGCTGCGGGCGTACCGTCACAACGGCTTCGAAAATCACCCCGCAAGTGACGTGCCAACCTCACGACCAAGCTACGATTGACACTCAAGTTTGCCGTCGGACCTTGGTTTGCGTTTCCTTTTTTGCTCTGAGGGTCAAGCTGAGCACGAAAAGCAAATGTTCGGACATGGTTCGTCTGTTCGCTTCGCGACAGTATCGTTCAATGGCGATATCTTTTGTTTGTTTTGAGCCTCGACATTGTTGACATCATGCGAGTGCACCGCTCGGTACGTCAGCCGAGATGCCCCACTGATGCCGACATGCCTAGGCGTAAGCGTCCTCGTTAGGGCGAAGGGCCAACCTCGGCGGTGGCGAGGTGCACCAGCTTTCCAGCTAGTCCGGACAAAGTGGTTCGGAAAGGCGGGAAGGTCGAGACGAGCCGTTGTAAGCCCCTCTCTGAATCGGAAGCCGTGCATGGGCCATTTTTGTTTTTACGGAAGCACATGCGAATTCGCTCGATTGTCAGTTGCGAGCGATGCTTGAGTTGCGCTTTACTCCGGCGCTTTGCCGGGCCACAGGAGCGCGATTTGTCGGTGATCATGCGCCTGGCGTAGCGCTACTTTCTAAATTGGTTCATCAGGCTTGCAGCCTTGGCAGGGGCGGACCTGGACGGTCTCCTCGAGCACAATTCCCGCTCTGACAGACGGTGCGCCACAGGCAAAGCCTCGTGCCGGCAATTAATACGACGAACTCATCGAGATGCCAGGTATCGCTACGTGACGCCGTCTTACGCACCAGCCGGCGAGCAAAAGTCTGGTCCCAACGCCGAATCGACTGGTCGGATGGGGCATGCTGCGTTCCATCGGACGCTGAAGGGAGGGGATAGGATAGGATAGTAGCACCAAACGGTGTGCGGGAAAGTCTCGACGGGAAACCCATGGCGCTTGTCGCTGACCAGCGCGTGCTCATACCATCGCTGTCCAGCCAAGGCTGAATGGAGCTATCGCTGCGAAATAATCGGGCCCAAAGCGGACCGGACTGATATAGCGCAAAGACACAGGAGAGCGCAGTGGTAAGGATGGAAGGCAACAACATGGGACGGTAACTGTTGCAGACCACAAAACATCGCGAAGCCCGCCTGCCTTGGTACACCATCTATCCGACTGTCGCGGAGTTCTCTGGGGCGGTCGGCGCCGACGCTTATGAGGAATGGCTCAGGAACCTACCGGCTAACGATCCGGCGTCACTCTACTTGCACGTTCCGTTCTGCCGATCAAAGTGCTGGTATTGCGGCTTCCCCACCACCATCACCCGCCATGATGCGCCGATCGTTAATTATCTGGCGGCGCTGCGTGACGAGATACGTTTGGTCTCGGAGCACGCGCCGCAGGCGCTGCCCGTGAGCGATGTGCATTTCGGCGGCGGAACGCCAACTCTCATGGGGCCAGTTGAGTTCCTCGCCCTGACGGAATTCCTGCGCCGCCACTTTGCGCTTGCGGAAACAGCTACGATCGCCGTCGAGATCGATCCACGCACGTTCACGGCCGATATGGCCGAAGCCTTGCAAGCAGCCGGCGTGAACCGCGCGAGCCTCGGCGTGCAGAGCTTCGATCCCATTGTTCAAAAAGCGATCAACCGGGTCCAGAGTGAGGCGCAGACGGCGGCTGCCGTCGAAATGCTGCGTCGGCATGGAGTGACAAGCATCAACTTCGACCTCATCTTTGGTCTCCCGCATCAAACGGTGCAGTCTTGCGTCGAGACCACGAGGGCGGCGGTCGCCATGCGCCCCAACCGGCTTGCGGTGTTCGGCTACTCGCACATTCCGTCCTTTATTAAGAATCAGCGCCTCATCCAGGAGGCATCGCTTCCGGGCAGCGCTGCCCGCGCCGAACAGGATGCGGCCATTGCCGTGACGCTGATTGCCGCCGGCTACCGAGAGATCGGGCTCGACCATTTCGCCTTGCCGGACGACGATCTCGCGCTGGCACAGAAAACCGGTCGCCTGCGGCGCAACTCGCTGGGCTACTCGGCCGACACCTGCAAAACCCTGATCGGTTTCGGCGCGTCGGCTATCGGGCGTGTCGGCGAGGGCTACGTCCAGAACGAGGTTACACGGGATTCCTACTGCCGGCACATCGCAGCTGGCCGTCTGGCGACGTCAAAGGGCTACCGTCTCACCGAGGAAGACCGCGCGCGAGCCGCAATCATCGAGCGACTAATGTGCGATCTCGAGGCCGATGTGCCGGCAATCTGTGCCGCCCACGGATCTGATCCGATCCATTTTCTCGATTCAGCCGAACGCTTGGCGATGCTTGCCAAGGACGGGATTGTGGACATCGAAAAGGGTTTTGTCCGCGTACGGCGGCAGCATCGCTTTGCGATGCGCGTTGTCGCTGCCGCATTCGACGCTTTTCTCGACCGGGTTGCCCGCTGAGTCAGCCAAATAAGTGTGAGGAGGCCAAGGCGACGCCGAAGCGAAATTTGACGCCCATGCGGTTTCCTTTCTTCGAGGTCACGATTTCACAGCCTTCGCCGGCGTAGCAGGCCTCAAGCGGCTTCCCGCCCTCGAAGAAAGCCACGAACGATCAGTCGCCGACACCTGTGAACAAGCCGTGTGCGACATTGCAATCATCCATTTATTGGCTCAACTGCCCACATGGCCGTGAATGAACTGGATTTGTTGGTTTTCCAGATGGCAGTGGAAAGCGTCCGCTCACTCTGCTTGAGCTTCAATGACAAAGCGGCGGAGATAGCCGCGAGGAGCCGCGGAAACCTGCTTTTCGATGTGCGGATCGATGATGACGCCGAGGTCCAACGGCTCGCAGCCATCCGATATCGAGGCGGGCAGATTGGTGTGCTGGCGTTGGACAGACAAGGCCTTATTAGCCGCTACTGCGTCGTCGACGATACCTTCTCCCGCTTCATTGCACCGTTGGAGAATTGGACCAGCATGCCGGTGTCAATGCAGGCCAAAATCGATGTCACTCACCATGCCGGCCTCTTCCTAGGCGCGTTGCGAAATGCCGGTCATATGCTTGGCAACTAGGGCTGGCGGAACGCATCTGTGGATCTTTGCATCCGCCTGGGCGTTTGAGCCGGCGGCTCATCGAGGTTCTGCAGCGCGCGGATGTGCCACGGCCGGGGTGATAGCCGCCTCTGCCCAACAGATCGCCGGCGAGGGCTTGTCGGACAATGAATGTCGTCAATTCACCGTCCGAGAAATGGTGTCTGGCTCACAAGAAGCACAGCGAATTGAGACTGAAACGCAGTCCAGCTGGGAAACCCAGCGCGAAGGCCGGAAGGTAACTTATCTGCGATAGAGGCAACGGGAAGGCGCCTTCCACTTATAAGGCAGCGCCCAATATGTCGGTACTCGCCTGAGGAATTCCCATGGCGGGCAGGGCTACCTCGCGATCCGATCTCGATAGGCTTGTTGTACCTCAGACCGGACTCGATGTTCAGAATTTCCTCAGCGGCTTGCCCGCACGCCACCGCCGCTCCCCGACCACGTGCTCACGATAGGCACGACCGATAGTCCCCTCCGACTTAGCAGTCCTCGGGAATGCGCGAATATTGATACACCTCGAAGGAGAGCAACGGCGCGCCAAACAGCCTCTCATCGCACCAAGTCGTACATAGGGCGCATTCCTGTTCCGGCCGTCCCGGGCGATGCTCGATCCATCTCTCCAGAACAGCGGAGCAAGCCAGTGACGCCCACGAAGCTTCTGATTGGGCAGATCGCCATTGTGTTCGCCATCGTTCTCCTCGGCGTGTGGGCTGCCACGCAATGGTGCGCTCATATGCTAGCCTTTCAGGAACAACTCGGCGCGCCATGGTTTGTCGCGGCTGGCTGGCCGATCTACGAGCCGTGGAAACTGTTGGAATGGTGGTTCCAATTCGATGCCTATGCGCCCGAGGTATTCGACAAGGCGGGCATGCTTGCGGGCACCAGTGGATTCATGGGCTGTGCCGCTGCGATCGCTGGTTCCCTCTGGCGCGCGCGCCAGCGCGGCTTGGTCACCACCTATGGCTCCTCTCGATGGGCGGCGACGCGGGAGATCGAGAAAGCAGGGCTGTTTCAGCCGGCAGGCGTCTTCCTCGGCAAACTGAAGGACCGGTATCTGCGTCATGACGGGCCTGAGCACGTCATGGCCTTTGCGCCGACACGTTCCGGCAAGGGCGTCGGACTGGTTGTCCCAACCCTTCTCTCCTGGTCCGGCTCGGCCGTCATTCACGACATCAAAGGCGAGAACTGGCAGCTGAGCTCCGGCTGGCGGTCGAGGTTCTCGCATTGCCTTTTGTTCAATCCGACTGATCCGCGATCGGCCCGCTACAACCCGCTGCTGGAGGTACGCAAAGGTTCGGACGAGATTCGCGAT
Source organism: Mesorhizobium intechi (assembly GCF_002879535.1). GTDB lineage: Bacteria > Pseudomonadota > Alphaproteobacteria > Rhizobiales > Rhizobiaceae > Mesorhizobium > Mesorhizobium intechi. Next base: position 27,267 of record NZ_PNOT02000328.1, on the reverse strand, counting down.
GTCCAAAACATCGCCGACATTCTAGTCGATCCGGAAGGCGCGCTGGAGCGGCGGAATCATTGGGAGAAGACCAGTCATTCACTCCTGGTGGGCGCTATCTTGCACGTGCTCTACGCCGAAGAGGAAAAGACTCTTGCCCGCGTCGCCACCTTTCTCTCGGACCCGCAACGCTCGTTTGCCGCGACTTTGCGGCGAATGATGACGACCAACCATCTCGGCGCGGCCAATAAGCCTCAGGTCCATCCCGTCGTGGCCTCGGCGGCACGAGAGGTGTTGAACAAATCGGAGAACGAACGTTCAGGCGTCCTCTCGACCGCCATGTCTTTTCTCGGCCTCTACCGTGATCCGACCGTGGCGGCGGTAACATCGGACTGCGACTGGCGCATTGCCGATCTGATGGATGCGGAGTGGCCGATGTCGCTCTATCTGGTCGTGCCGCCATCGGACATCTCGCGCACCAAGCCCTTGGTGCGACTGATCCTGAACCAGATCGGCAGGCGGCTGACGGAGCGCCTCGAGGGTGACCCAAAGAAGAGCCGCAAGCATCAACTGCTGATGATGCTGGATGAGTTTCCGGCGCTCGGTCGCCTCGACTTCTTTGAGACCGCGCTCGCGTTTATGGCCGGTTACGGAATTCGTGCCTACTTGATCGCGCAATCGTTGAACCAGATCTCCAAAGCGTATGGCGACAACAACGCTATTCTGGACAACTGCCATTTGCGAATTGCCTTTTCCTCCAATGATGAGCGCACGGCCAAGCGAATCTCGGACGCGCTTGGCACGGCCACGGAACTCAGATCCATGCGCAACTATGCGGGCCACCGGCTGGCACCTTGGCTCTCGCATGTCATGGTGAGCCGCCAGGAAACCGCCCGCCCGCTGCTGACACCGGGCGAGGTGATGCAATTGCCGCCCGCGGACGAACTGGTGCTGGTTTCGGGATTGCCCCCCATCCGGGCCAAAAAGCTGCGATACTATGAGGATCACAATTTCACCGAGCGGGTGCTGCCTTCGCCGGTGTTGCGCGACGGACCCTACGCGGACTGCCCGATGTCGCGGCCGGACGATTGGACTGGGCAAGTACGCGGCGTCGACCGTCGTCTTGCGTCCGACGATGAAAGCGCTGGCGCCGCGCATGCGGACGAGGGAGGTGTTCAGCAGCAGCGCCATCCTGGCCTACCCGAAGAACATACCGCCGTCACGCAGGAACCGGACCAGGACGATCTGTCCAGACCCGCAGACGATGATAGCGAGGCGATGGCGGACAAGCGCGTCATGGACCGGATCTCCACCGTCGCAGGTGCCTATGGCATCAACGAGGGAAGGGGCGATGATAAGGATATCGTCCCCGGCTTCTGAACGCTTTCCGCAGCTCGAGCGTATCTCAGCGTAGATAACGGCCGTAAGCAATTTTGGGCATCTCGATAATGCTTGTTCCGCCGCCGGCCCGCCAGCGCCGGCCAGTTGGAACAAGCGCATGAAGCCCCACCGCATTCGTCACCAGTTTCTGCTCGAACCGGAATTGAGCGAGAAGCTGGACAACCTCAGCCGCGATCCCTCGACCACAAAATCCGCGGTCGTCGCGAAGGCCGTAGAAGCTTTCATCGAGCGGCGTGGCGAGAATGAACTCGATCGGCGCTATGGCATGAGGCTGGACCGTCTTTCCCGCGACCTCAGTCACGTCAGGCGCGATGTCGACATGACATTGGAAAGCTTGGCGCTCTTCATCCGCTTTTCGATCACGCTTCATGCCCACACGCCTGTTCCGGACAAGGCGACACAGGCGATTGCTCAGGAGCGTTTCGACAAATTCGTCGAGCAGGTCGGTCGCCAGATCGCATCGGGGAAACGCTCGCTTGGCAAAGACAATGGCGGAGGAGGGGAAGGATGAGCGCTCATCCAGAGGCCGACCACCGACGCCGCGCCATGCTGCGCACCGCCATGGGTCCGACGATCACTGAGGCGCTGGCCGATCCATTGGTCATCGAGGTGATGGTCAATCCCGATGGCGCGCTGCGGCTCGACCGGCTGGGAGAAGGCCGAATCGATACGGCCGTGCATATGCATCCTTCCGAGGCGGAACGCATCATCCGCCTAGTCGCTTCCCACGTGCGTGCCGAGGCGCATGCGGACAATCCGATTGTCAGCGCCGAATTGCCATCGGGCGAACGCTTCGAGGGACTGCTGCCGCCTGTCGTGCTGGCGCCTTGCTTTGCCATCCGCAAACCAGCCGCAAAGCTCTACACGCTGGCCAACTATGTTGCGGATCGCATCATGTTGCCGCTGCAGGCCGATGCGTTGATAAAGGCAGTCCGAGAACGGCGCAACATCCTTGTCGCCGGAGGCACGTCGTCGGGTAAGACGACGCTTGCCAATGCGCTGCTGGCCGAAGTCGCCGAATGCGACGAGCGAGTGATCCTCATCGAGGACACCCGCGAACTGCAATGCGCAGCAAAGGACTGCGTTGCCCTGAGAACCAGGCGGGGCTCGGTCACACTCGCCGATCTCGTGCGCTCGACGCTCCGGCTCCGCCCCGACCGCATCATCGTCGGTGAAGTCAGGGGCGCGGAAGCGCTGGACATGCTCAAGGCATGGAACACCGGGCACCCCGGCGGCATCGCCACGGTTCATGCCAATTCGGCGCGCTCTGCCCTCTATCGCATCGAGCAGCTTGCACAGGAAGCTGTCGTCACCGTGCCGCGCCGCCTCATCGCCGATGCCATCGATCTCATCGTCTTCATCGCGGGGCGCGGCTCGTCGCGCCGCATCGATGCAATCGCTGAGGTCACAGGTCTCGACGGCAGCGGCGACTACGCCGTCACCCCACTCACGCCTCCGCAACTCCAGCAACTCTGAAAGGCCCCCTTATGCGCAAGAAGCTCCGCTTTCTTTCGTTTGCCGCGCTCGCGTTTCTTCTCACAGTTCCGGCGCACGCTGCCGGCTCCGGCATGCCTTGGGAACAGCCGCTGCAGCAGATCCTGGAATCGGTGCAGGGACCGGTCGCCAAAATCGTCGCGGTGATCATCATCATCACCACCGGCCTGACCCTTGCCTTCGGCGATACTGCAGGCGGTTTCCGCCGGCTGATTCAGATCGTCTTCGGCCTGTCGATCGCCTTCGCCGCATCGAGCTTCTTCCTCTCGTTCTTCTCCTTTGGCGGCGGGGCGCTCGTCTGATGGCCGCCGGAGTGCAACATATCGAGGGCTTCGAGGTTCCCGTTCACCGGGCATTGACTGAACCGATCCTGCTTGGCGGCGCGCCGCGGGCGGTGGCGATCCTCAACGGCACGGTGGCTGCGGCCATCGGACTAGGCTTGCAGCAATGGATTGCCGGGCTAGTGCTCTGGCTTGGCGGCCACACGCTCGCGGTCTTTGCCGCAAGGCGCGATCCCGACTTTGCCAGCGTGCTTGTCCGTCACCTTCGCCTGAGGGGATGGCTCGCATGCTGAACCTTTCGGAATATCGCGGCAAGGCCGACCGGCTTGCCGACCATCTGCCCTGGGCAGCACTGGTGGCGCCCGGCATCGTGCTCAACAAGGACGGCAGCGTTCAGCGGACTCTTCGGTTTCGCGGGCCCGATCTGGAAAGCTCGACCGAAGCCGAACTCATCGGCATCTGCGCCCGGGCCAACGATGCGCTTAGACGCCTTGGCTCCGGCTGGACATTGTTTTTCGAGGCCGAGCGCATCGAAGCGCTGGGCTATCCGTCCTCGCGTTTCCCGGACGCGGCGTCATGGCTGGTTGATGAAGAACGGCGTGCTGCCTTCGAAGGCAAGGTCGCGCATTTCGAGAGCCGCTATCACCTGACCTTGCTGTCCATGCCGCCACCGGACGCCCAGGCGCGGGCGGAAAGCGCGCTCGTCGACAAGCATCATTCAGAAGGCGAAAGAGACTGGCGCCAGGAGATGGCGCGGTTCCGTGACGAGACCGACCGTGTGCTGGATCTTCTGTCGGGCTTCATGCCCGAAGTGCGTCCGCTCGATGACGCCGAGACGCTGACATACCTGCACGACACGATCTCGACCCGCCGCCATCCGGTCGCCGTGCCGGAAACGCCAATGTATCTGGACGGCATCCTGGTCGATGTGCCGCTTACCGGCGGCTTGGAGCCGATGCTGGGTGAGCAACATCTTCGCACACTTACCATCCTCGGCTTTCCGAACCTCACCCGGCCCGGAATCCTCGATGCCCTCAATCATCAGGATTTCGCCTATCGCTGGATGACGCGCTTCATTCCGCTCGGCAAGACCGAGGCCACCAAGACGCTGACCCGCTTGCGCCGGCAGTGGTTTGCCAAGCGCAAATCGATCGTCGCAATCCTGCGCGAGGTTGTAAGCAACGAACCCGTTCCGCTCATCGACAGCGACGCCGACAATAAGGCGCTCGACGCCGATGAAGCACTTCAGGCGTTGGGCGGCGATCATGTCGGCTTCGGGTATCTCACTGCAACGGTGACGGTATGGGACGAGGATCGCCAAGCCGCCGCTGAGAAACTTCGCGCGGTCGAGCGCATCATCAATGGGCTCGGGTTCACCACCATCCGCGAAAGCGTCAATGCGGTCGAAGCCTGGCTCGGCTCGCTGCCGGGTCATGTCTATGCCAACGTTCGTCAGCCGCTCGTTCACACGCTGAACCTTGCCCATCTCATGCCGCTTTCCTCGGTGTGGGCCGGTCCTGCGGCGAACGAGCATCTGGCTGAATTCACTGGACGAGAGGCCCCGCCGCTCCTCATCGCCGAAACCAGCGGGTCGACTCCGTTCCGGCTTTCTTCCCATGTCGAAGATGTCGGCCACATGCTGATCGTTGGACCGACCGGCGCCGGAAAATCGGTGCTGCTTGCCCTGATCGCCCTGCAGTTTCGTCGCTATGCCGCCGCGCAGGTCTATGTCTTCGACAAAGGCAATTCGGCGCGCGCGGCAACGCTCGCCATGGGTGGAGAGCATCATGTATTGGGTTCGGACGGTGCGCTTGCCTTCCAGCCACTGCGCAATATCGGTGATCAGGGTAGGCGCAGCTGGGCAGCTGAATGGATCGCCGGCCTGATTGCCCATGAGAACGTCACCCTCACGCCGGAGGTGAAGGAGGCGATCTGGTCGGCGCTCAACAGCCTCGCCACCGCGCCGGCGCAGGAGCGCACGCTGACCGGTCTGTCGGTCCTGCTTCAGTCCAATGCACTGAAGTCCGCCTTAATGCCCTACACGCTCGACGGTCCCTTCGGCCGATTGCTCGATGCCGACGACGATCGGCTGGCCTTGTCGGATGTGCAGTGCTTCGAGACCGAGGAGCTGATGCATAGCCAAAGCGCTGTGCTGCCTGTGCTCACCTATCTCTTCCATCGCCTTGAGGAGCGGTTCGACGGGCGACCGACGCTGCTCATGCTCGATGAGGCCTGGGTCTATCTCGACAATCCGCTTTTTGCTGCCCGCATCCGCGAATGGCTGAAGGTGCTGCGAAAGAAGAACGTATCGGTGATCTTCGCCACGCAGTCGCTTGCCGACATCGCCGGCTCTGCAATAGCGCCGGCGATCATCGAGAGCTGCCCACAGCGCATTTTTCTCCCCAATGATCGTGCCGTGGAACCGCAGGCACGGACTGCCTATGAGCGCTTCGGTCTCAACGACCGGCAGATTGAACTGATCGCCCGGGCCACGCCGAAGCGGCACTACTATTTGCAGTCGCGCTGCGGCAACCGTCTCTTCGAGCTCGGGCTCGGCCCCATCGCGCTTGCACTTTGCGGCGCCTCGGGTCCAGCCGCGCAAAGCCTGATCGACAGGGTCCTGTCCAAGCACGGGCAGGACAGCTTTGTCTTTCGCTTCCTCGGCGCCCGCGGCCTGGATTGGGCGGCCGAGCTTCTCCAGCAATTCCCTCAACCAACCAAGGAGCAATCGTCATGATGCGGCGCCGCTTTCTCTCGGGCCTGATCACCCTTTCGTTGATCGCCAAGCCGATGGCCGACTACGTGCAGCCGGCCTACGCGCTCATCGTGTTCGATCCGTCGAACTACGCACAGAACGTGCTCACGGCGGCGCGCTCGCTGGAGCAGATCAACAACCAGATCCAGTCGCTCCAGAACCAGGCGACCGTGCTGCAGAACATGGCACGCAATCTTCAGAGTCTGGATTTTTCTTCCGTGGGTCAGCTTACCGGCTCGCTCCAACGGATCGACGGTCTGATGGACCAGGCGAGTGGCCTGAGCTTTGATCTCAACAAGCTTCAGGACCAGTGGCGTAATCAATATCCGGAAAGCTACGACGCCACGATCAAGGTCAGCGATGTGGCGAGCGCCGCACGTGACCGCTGGCAAAGCGCAATGCAGGCATTCCGTCAGACCATGGGTGTCCAGTCGCAGATCGTCGAGAATGTTCGCGGTGATGGTGACCTGCTTGCCGATCTCGTCAACCGCAGCCAAGGCGCGGCCGGTGCGCTTCAGGCAAGTCAGGCCACTAACCAGCTCCTTGCGCTTTCGACCAAGCAGCAGATGCAGATCCAGACGCTGCTCGCAACGCAGTTCCGCGCTGAGGCCGAGGATGCGGCGCGCAAGGCGCAGTCCGAGGAGGCCGCGCGCGAGACAACAAAGCGCTTCCTCGGCACAGGCAGGGCCTATCCCGGCAACTGATCACCAATCTCTGACGACGAGGAAGGCGGCATGAACGACCTTGGGGTCATTGATCGCTTCATGGAGACCTTCATCCGCTACATCGATAGCGGGTTCGGTCTGCTCTCGGGCGATGTCGCCTTCCTTACCACGACCCTGATCGGCATCGACGTCACACTTGCCGGCCTCGCCTGGGCATTCGGCGGCGAACCCAACATATTCGGCCGGCTCATCCGCAAAGTGCTCTATGTCGGCGTCTTTGCCTTCATCTTGAATAACTTCAAGAACCTCGCCGACATCATTTATCGGTCCTTTGCCGGTCTCGGCATCAATGCGTCATCCGGCAACCTATCTGCCGACAATCTCCTGCATCCGGGCCGCATTGCCGCAACCGGTTTCGAGGGCGCCTGGCCGCTTCTCGATCAGGCAAGCCAGCTTCTCGGCTTCCCAGAAATCTTCGGCAACGCGCTCACCATCTTCGTGCTGCTCGTGGCCTGGTTCCTGGTCATCATCGCCTTCTTCATCCTCTCCATCCAACTCTTCATCACCATCCTCGAATTCAAACTCACCACTCTGGCCGGATTCATTCTTGTGCCCTTCGCGCTTTGGAACCGGTCCGCGTTTCTCGCCGAGCGCGTGCTCGGCAATGTCATCTCGTCGGGCATCAAGGTGATGGTGTTGGCCGTCATCATCGGCATCGGCTCCACGCTCTTTGGCGAGTTCGCTTCCGCGCTGCAAGGCAAGGAGCCGGATCTGGCCGCCGCCATGTCACAGGTCCTGGGCGCCTTGGCGCTCCTTGGTCTCGGCATTTTCGGACCTGGGATAGCCTCCGGTCTTGTCTCGGGCGCGCCGCAGCTTGGCGCGGGCGCCGCACTTGGAACCACGGCAGCCGCAGCCGGTGCATCGCTCGTTGCCGCAGGCGCAGCATTTGCCGGCGCGCGCATGGCAACCGGCAGCGGTCTCACCGCACTCCGTGCCGGCACGACCATGGGGTCAGCGGCTTCTACGGCCTGGCAGATGGGGCGCGCAACATCGCCCGAGTCCGGCCTGCCCGGTGTAGCTGCTGGAATGCATGGTGTGACCAGCGCCGCCGGCGGCGCCGCAATGCGGGCGGCACGATCTGCCGCAGGAGGCTTCGGGCGCAGCGTTGATGCCGGGCGCGAAGCTGCCTGGACCGCGACCGGTGGTGCGCCGACCGCATCCATGACCGGAAGCCCTACTGGTCCGGTCGCTGATGCCGCGCCCGGCTGGGCCAGGCGCCTGCGTTCCGAACAGACAGCCCGTGCCCACCGTCACGCCGCCATGCAGGCCGTCCGTGAAGGCGACAGGCCGGGAGGCAGCGCCAATCCCTCTCTCAACGACAAGGACGACTAAATGCTATTCAAGCGACCCATTCAACGTTACGGCAAGACGCCCGAGCCGGTCACGCCGTATCAGAAGGCCGCGCAGCTCTGGGACGAGCGCATAGGCTCATCTCGAGTGCAGGCCCGCAACTGGCGGTTCATGGCTCTTGGCTGTCTGACCTTGGCGGCCGGACTTTCCGGCGGACTCGTGTGGCAGTCGATCCAGAGCCGCGTCGTGCCTTACGTCGTCGAGGTCGACGGCTTCGGCGAGGCACGCGCCGTTGCACCGGCAATCCGGGACTACGAGCCCTCCGATGCCCAGATCGCGTGGCATCTCGGCCGCTTCATTCAGAATGTCCGTTCCGTTTCCACCGATCCGGTGCTGGTGCGGCAGAACTGGCTTTCGGCCTATGACTTCGCCACCGACCGCGCGGCGCTCTTTCTCAACGAGTACGCCAAGGCGAACGATCCTTTCGGCCAGATCGGCACACGCAGCGTGTCGGTGCAAGTGACCAGCGTGGTCAGGGCTTCCGACAGCTCGTTCCAGGTCAAATGGGCCGAGCAGGTTTTTGAGCGCGGCAGCCTTGCCAGCACGACGCGCTGGACCGCGATCCTCACCATCGTGATCCGCCCGCCAAGCAATACTGACCAACTGCGCAACAACCCGCTCGGCGTCTTCATCAACGCCATCGACTGGTCGCGCGAGCTCGACAGTGCTGCGCCGACGTCCGTTTCCCCAAAAGGAGTCCACCAATGAAGAATAGAATGTCGCCGGTCCGTGCCGTGCTGATCCTGTCGGCCTCTACAGCGGTCCTCTCCGCCTGCGCGTCGAAGCCGGTACCGCCGCCTGAGATTTACTATGATGCTGCCGATTTCAAACCAGCCGCAATCGAGAAGCCGCCGGAGAAGCCGGTCAAGATAGTCGAGGTGCCAAAGCCGCTGCCGCTACCCGGTCAGTTACAGCCCAATCCGGGCAGGGTGGCCGAAGACAAGCGCTCTCCTGAAGAACGGGTCTCCGATGCCAATAAAGCAGCGACGCAGCAACCCACCAGGTATGGGTACATGAATGCGGTTCAGGTCTATCCATTCGCCGATGGCGCGCTCTATCAGCTCTACGCCGCACCGGAGCGCGTTACCGATATCGCACTCCAGCCGGGCGAGAAGCTAACAGCCGTGTCGGCCGGCGACACGGTGCGTTGGGTGATCGGCGATACCGTCAGCGGCACCGGTGACAATCAGCGCACCCATGTGCTGGTAAAACCCTTCGCGCCGGGGCTTACCACCAATCTGGTGATCACCACAGAACGACGCACCTACCATTTGCAGCTTCAAAGCACCGAGAAAACCTCAATGGCGGCGATCTCCTGGAGCTATAGCGAGGACCAGATCATCGCGCTACGCCAGCGCAACGCTCAAGCCGAGGCTGCCATGCCGGTAGCTTCGAATGTGGCGCTCGAGAATATCCGCTTCCGGTATTCAATCACCGGCGACACACCACCCTGGAGGCCGATGCGCGCTTTCGACGATGGCAGCAAGGTCTATATCGAATTCCCCCGTCGCATTGATCAGGGTGAAGCGCCTCCTCTCTTCATCGTCGGCGCCGATGGCAATGACCAGCTCGTCAACTTCCGTATGCGCGGCAACTATTACATCGTCGATCGCCTCTTTGCTGCCGCCGAACTGCGCCTCGGCGCCAAACAGCAGCAAGTGGTGCGCATCACCAGGACTGACGGCCGGCAACCGCCGCGGCGGATTCCGCTCTTTGCGCGGCCCAGCAGGTGAGGGGAGCGCTCATGACCGATACTTCCCGATCCGATGCGCCGCCGAAACTCGATCCCGAGCAGCTGCAATTGCGAGCCTCGCCCCGCCGCGCTGTCCGATTCAGGCGCGGTCTGATCGTCGCCATCGCTGCAGTCGGATCCGGTGCCATTCTGGGCGTCACGATGATGGCGCTTCAAGGACCGGCATGGCGTATCAAGCACCAGGCAGAGGACCGCTATAACACCGAGCGCAAGCCACCCGCCGAGGGACTAGAAGCGCTTCCCAAGGACTATTCCGGGATCATGCCGAAGGCCCCTGTGCTCGGACCGCCACTGCCCGGCGACCTCGGTCGCCCCATCCTTGAACGCCAACGTCAGCTCGGCATCGCGCCAGGGCAGGATATCTCCGCCGAGGAGCAGCGCCTTGCCCAGCAAGCAATTGAGGCGCGCGAGTCGCAAGTCTTGTTCCGGATCGACAATCGACCCAGACAGACAGATGTCGCCGGCGGCGGGCCGAGTGCGCAGCAGCCGTCTGAGGCGCTTCCGCAATCCGGAGCGACGCGCGTGTCAGCTTCCGTTGCCCCAGCCGAGGGTGACCAGAACAACCAACAGCGCAAGCTCGATTTTATCAGTCAGCGAAACACAAGCGGGATCTACAATCAGCACGCGCTGCAGACGCCGGCCTCGCCCTACCAACTGATGGCCGGCAGCGTGATCGCGGCCAGTCTCGTCACCGGCATAAATTCCGACTTGCCTGGCCTTGTCGTCGCGCAGGTCACCGAGAATGTGCACGACACAGTCACCGGCAGCATTGTGCTCATTCCGCAAGGCTCACGCCTCATCGGCACTTATGACAGCGTCGTGGCTTTTGGGCAGAGGCGCGCATTGCTGGTCTGGCAGCGAATAATCCTGCCCGACGGTTCCTCGATCGAAATCGACAATCTGCCAGCGACGGATACTGCCGGCTATGCCGGGCTTGAAGACAAGGTCGATTTTCACACCTGGCAGCTGATCAAGGGAGTTGCTCTAGCGACGCTACTGGGCGTTGGTACCGAGTTGAGCTTTGGGGAAAACGAAAGCGACCTAGTTAAGGCGATCCGGGAATCCACTCAGCAAAACATCAGTCAAGCCGGCCAGCGCATCACCGAAAAAAACCTGAATATTCAACCCACCATTATCGTCCGCCCCGGTTGGCCCCTACGCGTGATTGTACACAAGGATCTTGTGCTGCGCCCATACCCGACTTGAACAGGAGTAATCATGGCAGATCTGAAACTTGGAAAGCTTCCAGACCGGACACCTTCGAAGATGACCATCACCGTTAGCGCGGACCTGAACCAAGCACTCAAGGACTATGCGGCGCTTTACCGCCAGACCTATGGCGAGTCTGAAACGGTAGCGGAACTCATACCGTTCATGCTGGCAGGGTTTCTGGAAGGTGACAGAGCGTTTGCCAAGGCCAGAAAGGAAAGCTTGCCTGCCGCCGGCATGTCAGAGAAATCGCGACGCATGTCAGGTTCAGATTCCGAGTAATCGAAGCATAAAGTTGGTCAATTGGCGCAGCCGCCCGGGTGCCTAATTTCCCGGCGGTCGCGGCCTACCGATCCGTCATGTAAGGCCTATGCGCGAACTTCGAGCAGCTGGAGGTCAAGTAAGTGCCGGGGCGGCCCGGAAACCGCGAACAAGGCGCAGGGCGTGCTAGCCGCACTCATGCATGGTTTCAGACACGTGGGAACGCCGTGTGGTTGTTACTCAGAATGAGCTCATCTCAAAGGGGTATTCAAGAGCCGCAGCGCTGAGTAGCGGAAGCCGCAATGGGGTGCGTCGCTGACATTCAGTGAAAGACTGGGCCGAACAATCCAACCTGCTTTAAGTGGAGCCCTGCCTGCAGGGTTCCGGCGGGTCCCAGCCCTCTGCCATGCGACCCCCTTTGGGAAATACCCGTGTCGTCACACCATCGTAAAGTGGCGTCATATGCACTATCGAATTGTTAGCTGCTGGTTTCGGGGATTTTGAGGAGGTTCGCGATCGACTGAAGACGGTGACGTTCGTCTGTGGCACTCAGACTGCCACTGAGTGCCTGGCCGTTCCACTTTCGAAATATTTGTCGAACTTCGCTGCAATGCTCCTTACAAAGGGACGACTTTCCGCCGATACGACGTAACTGTCACCTTGGAGTTCAAGCGGTCGAGCAGGGTCGCCAATGGCGATGGAGCTTGCTTGGAAAAGAAGCTTTTGTCCGGCTTCCCCGAAGCGTTCCACCAGATCGGCTGCTGAAAAGCCGAAATCGCACATCAAGCGCTCGATGATCCAGCCGCGAACACGGTCATCTTCGGAAAACGCGATGCCGCGGACCGTGGCCAGATGTCCCCCCTCGACCATGCGTCCATATTCGGCTGTCGACGGCATGTTCTGCGAATAGCCCTGTCGAAACCGGCTGATCGATGACGGCCCGAGCCCGATCAGTGTTTCGCAGCGATCCTCGGTGTAGCCCTGGAAATTGCGGCGGATTGTTCCCGCGCGAGCCGAGACTGCAAGCGCATCATCCGGCTTGGCGAAATGGTCTATTCCAATCGCCTCGTATCCGGCGCCCATGATCAGACGGGCGGCAATTTGCCACTGAGCGAACCGTTCGGCCGGACCTGGCAACCATGCCTCGTCGATCATAGTCTGATGCTTCTTGAACCAAGGCACATGCGCGTAGCCGAACAGCGCCATCCGGTCCGGCTCCAGAGTCAGCGCCTGCGCCACGGTGGAACAGACGCTCTCCCTGGTCTGATGCGGCAGGCCGTAAAGCAAATCGAGGTTCACGGACCCTACGCCGCGAGAGCGAATGCCGTCGACAACCGCCTTGGTCTGCAAAAAGCTCTGCTCGCGGTTGATCGCCTTCTGCACCTTCGGATCGAAATCCTGAACGCCGAGGCTCGCCCGCGCCATGCCGATCTCGGCAAGTGTATCAAGGCGGGCTTCGTCCATGTCGTTGGGTTCGATTTCGACGCTGATCTTCGCATCGGCAAGAAAATCGAAGCTATCCCGCAGGACAGTTCCCAAGGCTATCATATCCTCGGGCTTCAGCATGGTCGGCGAGCCGCCGCCGAAATGCACGGCGCGGACATGGGCCTTGCCGCCGACAAGACCGGCGACAGTCGCGATCTCCGCGTGAAGCGAGCGGAGATACGAAGCCACCGGCTCGTAGCGGCGGGTCTGCTTTGTATGGCACGCACAGAACCAGCACAGCCGGTCGCAATAAGGGATGTGCAGGTAGAGCGAGACCTCGTCACCGCTTTCGAGCGCCTTCAACCAGCTTCGATAGACATCAGCGTCGACGCCAGGATGGAAATGCGGCGCGGTCGGGTAACTGGTATAACGCGGGACGTTCTCGCCAAGCCTGGCAGCTAAATTCGGTCTCATTTGGTGGTCCGCCGTTTTTGCCTCGCCGAAGTCTGGACGCGTCGAAGAGCCAATGCCCTGATTTCGGTCAGCCTCCAGCACGGACAAACTGCCGCAAGGATTTCTCTGCCATCGCTTGCTATCCTGCCGAAACTTGGGATCGGTAGCGCGAGCGTAATGACAGTACGGCAAGACATTCACAGCTCCGGCATTCCCGTTCTTTGCCTGTCTTGCGCAGCACGACATCGCGGCGTCTGCGGTGCGCTCGATCCAAACCATTTGGTTGGGCTCGCCAAAACTTCGTCGCGGCACAAGCTCGAGCCGGGGGTCGAACTGATCGCCGACGCCGAGGCCGTCGACAGCTATTCAAACTTGCTTTCAGGCGTTGTGAAGCTGACGAAGTGCCTTTCGGACGGCCGCCAGCAGATTGTCGGTCTTCGGTTCGCACCGGATTTTCTGGGACGGCCCTTCAAGGTGAAAAGCACGATCAATGTGGAAGCGGCAACCTCCGTCTCGCTGTGCTCGTTTCCGAAGGCGGCCGTTGAACGGATAATAAAGGAATCACCGGGACTCGAGCATCGCCTGCTCAAGCAGACGCTGGACGAACTCGACGAGGCACTTGAATGGATGGTGACTCTCGGGCGCAAGACCGCACCGGAGAAGGTGGCGAGCTTTCTCCTCATGATCGCCCGGAATATGGATTCCAGTATCGACCCGGCGGCTGGGTCGGCATGCTTCGATCTGCCGCTGACACGTGCCGACATCTCTGATTTCCTTGGACTGACGAACGAGACCGTGAGCCGCCAGCTTACGCGATTGCGGGCTGACGACGTGATCCGGATCGAGAACAAACGCCATGTAACGGTCGACAGCATGAGCCGGCTGGAGCAGCACTGCGGCGGCCGAGGCGCGCGGCAACCGGCCTTTGAATGAGACCTAAGCGTCGGGGCCTTCGTCGCTTATTACGATCCGCGGCAGGACATGCTCGCGTTCGAAAGCGATGTGTCGCCGCAAGCCTTCGAAGAAGCCGCGTAGCATGAATCCGACAGCTTCCGCGCTCTCTATCGGATCACCATGACCGATCGCTAGGAGCGTTTCGGCCACCTCGCCAGCGAAGCATTGATCCTCAAGGTGCTCGATGCGCAACCGGCTGGTAGAGGCAAGTTTGGCCTCGGCCGGAGTCAAGTGCGCCTCATACGCAGGGAAAATCACCCTCTCCTCAAACCCATGAATGTCACGGAGCAGCGGAACGATCTTCTTGGCCGTTCCAAGACATTTGAGGCGGTCGACGTTCGGCAGTGCATCGGCAATGCTTTCCAGCGAGAAGCAGAGCTCCAGCTTTTCCCGATGGGCAAGCTTCATGACCTCGCCCGGAATCGCCTCTGTGCCGACCTGGCGCGAGAAAGCCGCACTTGTCCATGAGCGGGTTGGCCCGTGCTGCGTTTCCTTGTTCAAATCGCCACCTTCTGATTGCACCGAACTCGATGCTGCCCGAAGCAAAATCGTGCGGCTCTGACATGGATCAGGGCGAGCAGGCGGCAACTACGGAATTAATGCACCGCGGATTTGGCGTCCGCGCATTGGAATCCTGGTCGGGGACATGTCATGAAATTCGGCACGGAGATCGTCGTTCTAAGCCTGTTTGCTTTTGCGGCCCTGGTGGCTGCCGGCTTCGGCGTAGAAGGACCTTTTCGCCAGCATATGGGGGTTTTGTTCTTCGCCGTGGCTGGCTTTACCGCGATCCTGCTGCGCAACACAGATTTCAAGCCGGCGGCTCCGATCGACACCTCCGCCTACATGGATGGCCCGATCCGCTACGGAGCCATTGCAACGGTATTCTGGGGCGTCGTCGGCATGCTCGTCGGTGTGATCATTGCCCTGCAGCTGGCATACCCTCACCTCAACATCCAACCCTGGTTCAATTTCGGCCGGCTGCGGCCGCTGCACACATCCGGCGTCGTCTTCGCCTTCGGCGGCAACGCTTTGCTTTGCACGTCTCTCTATGTCGTGCAGCGCACGTGCCGCGCCCGGCTGTTTGGCGGCAAACTGGCCTGGTTTGTGTTCTGGGGTTACCAGCTGTTCATCGTCATGGCCGCGACCGGCTACCTGCTCGGCATCACCGAAGCCCGCGAATACGCCGAACCCGAATGGTATGTGGATCTCTGGCTGACCATCGTCTGGGTCGCCTATCTCATCCTGTTCCTCGGCACGATCCTGAAGCGCAAGGAACCGCATATCTACGTCGCCAACTGGTTCTACCTGTCCTTCATCGTGACAATCGCGATGCTGCATGTGGTCAACAATCTGTCGATGCCGGCGTCGTTCCTGGGCTCGAAGAGCTACTCCGCCTTCTCCGGCGTCCAGGACGCCTTGACGCAATGGTGGTATGGCCACAACGCCGTCGGTTTCTTCCTCACCGCCGGGTTCCTCGGCATGATGTATTATTTCGTGCCCAAGCAGGCGAACCGGCCGGTCTATTCCTACCGCCTGTCGATCGTCCACTTCTGGGCGATCATCTTTCTCTACATCTGGGCCGGCCCGCACCACCTGCATTACACCGCCTTACCCGACTGGGCGCAGACGCTCGGCATGGCGTTCTCGATCATGCTGTGGATGCCCTCATGGGGCGGTATGATCAATGGCCTGATGACGCTGTCTGGCGCCTGGGACAAGCTGCGCACCGATCCGATCATCCGCATGATGGTGATGGCAGTCGCCTTCTACGGCATGTCGACCTTCGAAGGTCCGATTATGTCGATCAAGACGGTCAATTCGCTGTCGCACTACACGGACTGGACCATCGGCCATGTCCATTCCGGCGCGCTCGGCTGGGTTGGCATGATCTCGTTCGGCGCAATCTACTACATGGTGCCGAAACTGTGGAACCGTGAACGTCTCTATTCGCTGCGGCTCGTCACCTGGCACTTCTGGCTGGCGACGCTCGGAATCGTCGTCTACGCCGCGGTGATGTGGGTTTCCGGCATCATGCAGGGCCTGATGTGGCGCGAATACGACGAGCAGGGTTTCCTCGTCTACTCCTTCGCCGAAACCGTCGCCGCCATGCATCCCTTCTACGTCATGCGTGCCATCGGCGGTGCGATGTACCTCACCGGCGCCCTGCTCATGGCCTGGAACGTGACCATGACCATTCTTGGCCACCAGCGCGAAGAGCAACCAATGCCAGGTTCCGAGCCCGCCCTCCGGCCTGCCGAATAGGGAGCCAGACAATGGGCTTGATGGACAAACACGCGATCATCGAGAAGAACGCCACGCTTCTTCTCGTTGGCTCTCTTCTTGTCGTGACCGTCGGCGGCATCGTCGAGATTGCGCCGCTTTTCTATCTCGACAACACGATCGAGAAAGTCGAAGGCATGCGGCCCTACTCGCCACTGGAACTCGCCGGACGCAACATCTATGTGCGCGAGGGCTGCTACCTCTGCCACAGCCAGATGATCAGGCCTTTCCGGGACGAGGTCGAGCGCTACGGCCACTACAGCCTGGCCGCCGAGTCCATGTACGACCACCCCTTCCAGTGGGGCTCGAAGCGCACCGGCCCTGACCTTGCACGAGTCGGCAACCGCTATTCCAACGAATGGCACGTTCAGCACCTTATGGATCCACGTTCGGTGGTGCCGGAATCTATCATGCCTCGCTATGCCTTCCTGAAGGACGCTCCGATCGAGGTGAAGGACTTCTCGACGCATCTGGTTGCGAACGCGCGTGTTGGCGTCCCGTACTCCGATGACATGATCGCGCACGCCAATGCCGATCTGATGGCCCAGGCCGACCCGAATGCCGATGCCTCCGGCGTCGAGAAACGCTATCCGAAAGCCAAAGTCGGTGATCTGGACGGCAATCCGCAGCAGGTGACCGAGATGGATGCCCTCGTCGCCTATCTGCAAATGCTGGGAACACTGGTCGATTTCAAGACCTATGACGATGCAGCCGGCTACCGCTGAGGGGGACGCAATGAGCTATAATTTGATGCGGGAATTCGCGGACAGCTGGGGTCTGCTTGCCATGGCGCTCTTCTTCGTCGGCTGCATTGCCTTTGCCTTGCGTCCCGGCGGCAAAACACAGGCCGATCAAGCCGCCCAGATTCCACTCAAGGACGACTGATCATGAGCAGCGAGCATATCGATGAAGTCTCGGGCATCTCAACGACCGGTCATGAATGGGACGGGATAAGGGAGCTCAACAACCCATTGCCCCGATGGTGGGTGATAACCTTCTACATCACCGTCGCTTGGGCGGTGGCTTATACAATTGCGTATCCGGCTTGGCCGATGCTGTCTTCCGCGACCAAGGGTGTGCTTGGCTATTCCAGCCGCAACGCTGTCAAGATTGAGCTGGCGGCTGCCGAAGCCGCCAAGGGCAAATATGTCGCGGCCATCCAGCAGAAGACCGTATCCGAGATTGCAGCCGACGACGCGCTGCGTGAATTCGCGGTAGCGGCCGGCGGAGCTACCTTCAAGGTCAATTGCGTGCAATGCCACGGCTCGGGCGCCCAAGGGTCGAAGGGATTTCCAAACCTGAACGACGATGACTGGCTGTGGGGCGGCACGACCGAGCAGATCCAGCAAACGATCGCGCACGGCATCCGTTTCGCATCCGACCCGGATACTCGGCAGTCGGAAATGCCCCCCTTCGGTGACATCATCACGCCCGAACAGATCGCACAGGTCGGCGCCTATGTCGCCAGCCTCTCGGGCAAGGTCCAGGATGCAAGTCTTATCGAGCCCGGCGCCAAGGTATTCGCGGAAAACTGCGTCGCCTGTCATGGCGATAATGCGAAAGGCAACAAAGAGCTCGGCGCGCCCAATCTGACCGATGCGATCTGGCTCTACGCACCCGGCGAGACAGCCATCGCCGTCCAAGTCCGCGCGCCGAAGCACGGTGTCATGCCGGCCTGGATCGGGCGTCTCGGCGAGACCAAGGTTAAGGAACTTGCGGTTTATGTCCATTCGCTTGGCGGCGGAGAATAGGAACGGAAGCCTATTCTCGGCCCTCCCCGCCAAGCGACGGGGCCCGGCACGAGTCGGGCCCCGACACCATTCCGGCATGCGGCGATTGACCTGCAGCAAGGCGGCGCGGCCCACACGGCGAAGCGGGCTCACTGCAGACCGGACGTCTGTCGAAGCAGTCCGTCGCACAACGATGTCATAGGCCGCGCGCGAGTGGAGATGCACGTGCTGGATAAAACGCAGATGGAGCGGCTCGAGGCAAAAGCGGTCAACTCCGCCAAGACACGACAGCCGCTCTATGCTCCGCGCAAGAAAATCTTCCCTAAACGCGCCTCGGGCAGCTTTCGCCGCTTCAAATGGCTGGTGATGGCGGTCACGCTGGGCATCTATTATCTGATGCCCTGGTTGCGCTGGGATCGAGGTCCGTTTGCTCCTGATCAGGCCGTGCTGATCGATCTTGCCAACCGCCGTTTCTACGTCTTCTTCATCGAGATATGGCCGCAGGAATTCTACTATGTCGCCGGCCTTTTGATGATGGCCGGCATCGGCCTCTTCCTGATCACGTCCACCGTCGGCCGCGCCTGGTGCGGCTATACCTGCCCGCAGACGGTATGGGTCGATCTTTTCCTAGTTGTCGAGCGGGCGATCGAAGGCGATCGCAACGCTCGCATGAAGCTCGACGCCGGCCGCTGGACCGCGCGCAAACTGGTGCTGCGTGTGTCGAAACACGCCATCTGGCTGGTCATAGCGGCAGCTACCGGCGGCGCCTGGATCCTCTATTTAGCCGATGCGCCGACGCTGATCGGCGACGTATTCAACGGCACCGCCGCTTCGGTCGCCTACGTCACCATCGCGGTGCTGACGGCCACCACCTACACATTCGGCGGGCTGATGCGCGAGCAAGTCTGCACCTACATGTGCCCGTGGCCGCGCATCCAGGCTGCCATGCTCGACGAGAATTCGCTCACTGTGACCTACAATGACTGGCGTGGCGAACCTCGTTCGCGGCACGCCAAGAAGGTCCAGGCTGCGGGGCAGCCGGTCGGTGACTGCGTCGACTGCAATGCCTGTGTCGCAGTCTGCCCGATGGGGATCGACATTCGCGACGGCCAGCAACTCGAATGCATCACTTGCGCGCTGTGCCTTAATGCCTGCGACGGCGTCATGAACAAGCTCGGCAAGGAGCGCGGGCTGATCTCCTATGCGACGCTGTCCGACTACAACGCCAACATGGCGGTGGCGACCGCAGGCGGCTCCGGTCCCGTGAACCCTTCACTCGTCAGAACGGCCGACAGCACATTCTCCGCCAGGTTGGCGCATTTCCATATTCGCAAGATCTTCCGGCCGAGGACCTTCTTCTACATGGGCGCGTGGACGGCGGTCGGGCTTGCCTTGATCTATTCGCTGCTGACGCGCGACCGACTCGAGATCAACGTCCTGCACGACCGCAATCCGCAATTCGTGACCCTGTCCGACGGCTCGATCCGCAACGGTTACACCGTCAAGCTGCTTAACATGATCCCCGAGCCAAGGACGATCGTCGTCACGATGCAGGGCTTGCAGGGAGCCGAAATGAGCGTCGTCGGCAGTGATCTGCCGGCAGCTCGCTTCTTCGCCATCGCGGTCCAACCCGACCGGCTGAACATGCTCAAGGTCTTCGTGCGCCAGCCAGCGGGTGAGGTTCGGCACGCTGCACAAACCTTCAAGTTCCGCGTCGAGGACAGAGCGAGCTTCGAATCGGACGAATACACCGCCACCTTCAACGCCCCGGAGATCGCCAGATGAGCACCAATACGCAAAAGACGCGTGAGTTCACCGGCAGGCACATGCTGCTCACCATTCTCGGCTTTTTCGGCGTGATCATCGCGGTCAATCTCACGATGGCGACACTCGCCAGCACGAGCTGGACCGGCCTTGTCGTCGAGAACACCTATGTGGCCAGCCAGCAATTCAACCGAAAGGCCGAGGAAGGGCGCGCGCAGGCGGCACTCGGCTGGACCGGCAAACTGACGATCGCTCGGGGTGAGGTCCGCTACAGCTTGAGCGATACCACCGGCAAGCCGGTCCCCTTGCATGGCGTCAAGATACTGTTTCGTCATCCCGCCTACGAGGCTGGGGACAAGGCCGTCACTCTCGCCCTCGTCTCGGACCAGGAATTTGCCGCGCAGCACTTGCCAAGGGATGGCGTCTGGATCGTCGAAGTCGACGCCGATGCCGGTCTGACAGAGCCCTATCGCGACGTTCGCCGGATCATGATTTCGCAAGGAGCGCTGCAATGAGCTGTTGTGCACCCAGCGCGGAACTGGCGCTGGATCTGACCAGTACCACATCGGTCCTGCCGTCTAGCCAGGAGATCAGGTTGGCGAGCCGATCGCTTGGCGACAATCTTTGGCAGACCGACCTTTCAGTGCCGACGGTTCACTGCGCGGCCTGCATCCAGGCCATCGAGACGGCTCTCGGAAGGCTCGATCGCGTCGAAGGCGCTCGTGTCAACCTGTCGACGAAACGGGTCGCGATCCGGTGGCGTGGGGACTCTGTGCCTCCGTTTGTCGCCGCGCTGGGACGGCTGGGCTTTCAGGCGCACCTGTTCGAAGCCGACGCTGATAAGAAGGACAAGACGCTTGCCGAGTTGATCCGCGCCGTCGCTGTTGCCGGCTTCGCGGCAGGCAACATCATGCTGCTTTCGGTCTCGGTCTGGTCCGGCGCCGAAGGTGCAACCCGCGACTTGTTTCACTGGGTCTCCGCATTGATCGCCATCCCGGCGCTCGCCTTCGCCGGCGGCATCTTCTTCCGCTCGGCCTGGAATGCACTGCGCCACGGCCGCATGAACATGGACGTGCCGATCGCGGTTGGGGTGTCGCTCGCTTATGCCATGAGCCTCTATGAGACGATCAACCATGGCGACCATGCCTATTTTGACGCGTCGGTATCACTGCTGTTTTTCCTTTTGATCGGCAGGACCCTCGATCACGTGATGCGCGAACGTGCCCGCACCGCGGTGAAAGGCCTGTCTCAGCTGGCCGCGCGTGGCGCCATGGTGCAGCGCGGCGACGGCGCGCGCGACTATCTGCCGGTCGGCGAGATCGAACCAGGCATGCGGTTGTTGATCGCAGCCGGTGAAAGAATCCCCGTCGACGGCAAGATCATTCAGGGGGCGTCGGATCTCGACTGCTCACTGGCCTCAGGCGAAAGCACGCCAAAAAACGTGGCCCCGGGCGCAGCAGTACAGGCCGGCGTGCTCAATCTTACCGGCCCGCTGACGATCGAGGCGACGGCTGCCGCCAAGGATTCGTTCCTCGCCGAAATGGTTCGACTGATGGAAGCCGCCGAGGGCGGTCGTGCCCGCTATCGTCGTATCGCCGACCGCGTGTCGGCACTCTATGCGCCCGTGGTTCATCTCACCGCGTTGGTAACATTCCTGGGCTGGATGGCGGCGACCGGCGACTGGCACCGGGCGATGACGATCGCCATCGCTGTTCTCATCATCACGTGTCCGTGCGCGCTTGGCCTCGCGGTGCCGATCGTACAGGTGGTCGCCGCACGGCGCCTGTTCGAGAACGGCATCATGGTCAAGGACGGTTCGGCCATGGAACGCCTGGCGACGATTGATATAGCGGTGTTCGACAAGACCGGAACGCTCACGCTTGGCCAGCCCCGGCTCGTCAACGCGTCATCGATCGATCCCGCCATGCTGGCAGTTGCAGCCGACCTGGCAGCGCACTCGCGGCATCCGTTTTCAAAGGCCATAGCCGGTTTTGCCACGCCTGGCGGGCAACACAAATTCCGTGCCGTCACCGAGCATCCGGGATTTGGAATCGAAGCAACTGACGCCGGAAATACCTGGCGGCTGGGTCGACGCGGATGGGCTGGATGGAAGGCTCGAACCGGCGGCGAAGGCAAACATGGCTACGGCGGAACGGTTCTCACGAAGAACGGGATGATTGTCGCTTCCTTCGCTTTCGAGGATGCGTTGCGGGCCGATGCCGGGAGCGTCATGGCGCAATTGAACGATGCAGGGGTCTCGGTCGAAATGCTGTCGGGCGATACCGCGGACGTCTGTGGCGATGTCGCAAGAATATTGGGCATCGACCGTTTTGTTCCGGCGCTGCCGCCATCCGGGAAGGTTGAGCGGATCGAAATGCTGACCAAGGCCGGCCACAAGGTCCTGATGGTGGGCGACGGACTCAACGACACACCAGCGCTGGGCGCGGCGCACGTCTCGATCGCTCCCGCCACCGCCGCCGATATTGGCCGCAACGCGGCCGATTTCGTGTTTCTGCGTGAAAGCCTTTCGGCAGTACCCCTTGCGCTGGACGTCTCGCGGAAGGCAGGGCGGTTGATGCGCCAGAACATAGCCATCGCGATCATCTACAACGCCGTTGCCGTGCCGATCGCCATCTTCGGCCACGTCACGCCGTTGATCGCGGCGGTGGCGATGTCCGCCTCATCGCTGCTGGTGATCGGAAACGGGCTGAGGCTGCAGGGCTTTATGCTCGCCGAGCTGACGAGGGCTTCTTCGGCAACGCATTCTGGCATTCACCCATCAGCGCGGTCATCATGACGATACTCGTCTACCTCATGCCAGTCGCCCTATTTCTTGGCGCACTGGGGCTGACTGGCTTTCTGTGGGCATTGAAGAGTGGCCAATATGAGGATCTTGACGGAGCCGCTGAGCGCATCCTCCGGGACGACAAGCCGGAACGCTGAGCCAGACCGCTGTTCCCGACGCTGTGCTGACGCCGACTCGGAATAACGAATGAAGCTCCACAACCAATTAAGCCGCTTGACGTAGATTTGTGAAAAGCCCCTGTCCCTCGAAGGACTGCGTCGCCGGTTCCGCCCCAACATAGACGCGGCCAATGTCATAACGTACGCAAAGCTGATGTTCATGTTCACGATAGGTGCGGACACGGGGTTGCAGTTACACTTGGTTGGGTTCAACTGCAGGTTTCGTGCTCTCAATTTCGTTCCAGATAATCGGCCCACCAACTGCATCATACTGACGCGCTTTTCCCAGTGCTCCGCCCTGGCGTAAGCGCGCCGAACGTCGTTCTTTTCAATATGGGCCAGCTGTCTCTCTTGCGTCTGGATGCCACTTGCCGCATTCATTCAACAGAGTTGATGCCGTTGCTCGGGAACCGTGAGCCGTTGCTTCTTTCTTGCTGTAACCCATGCGACGCAGGGCGGCGTTAAGGGTATTGTCGGAAATCGGACGAGAACCCGATCGCGCAGTTGGAAACAGCAGCGCCTCGCCCTCGGAAATGTCTCTGAGATCGGTCAGGATTTTGATGGCCTGCCTCGAAAGTGCAACGCGGCGCGGCCGCCGCATTTTCTTGCCTGCTTCCGGGATGGTCCACACCGAGCCTTTGAAGTCGAACTCTTCCCATCCGGCGGCTCGCAACTCGCCCGGGCGGGGAAACAGTAGGCGCAGTTATGCGACGCTAAGTTTCCGGAAATAGCTTAGGAAACAGTTCGTCCAACGTGTCGACCGGGAAGCGTAGCGATACCGGTCCTTTCGGGGTATCGGACGCAAGCAGGCCAAGCTCGAGCACCTCGGTAAACACGCGGCGGGCCGTACGTTCCGGCAAGCCAGCGATACGTGAGGCCTCACCGCGATCGAACTCGCCGCGCAGAAGCGCCTCTTCGAGCAGCCGGAAAGCTTCCGGCTTCAGGTCGTAGCGTTGAACGAACCGCTGCAGGCGCCGGGCAAGTTGGTTCAAATCGAACAGGCTGGACATGAAACTGACCTGGTCGATGCATACGCGTAGAAACCATAAGGTAAAATCTGCCAGCGCCCGCATAGAAAGATTACCGCGGCCGTCGCGATCGCCTTGGCGTGGCATGTCGGCGTGATCCATCATGCGTTTATAGTCGCCGCGGCTTTCCAGACCCCGCGCCAGGCCTCGGGAAATCGACCACAGCCCGTGCGCGGCGATTCCTGCCTCATGGGCCATGGCGTGACTCATCAAGCGACTGACGCGTCCATTGCCGTCTGGGAAGGGATGAATGTAATTGAACCGATGATGCGCGGCCGGAATCGCCAATATCCTAGCCGCTTTGCCCGTACGTTGGAAGCGGTACCGGCTAGCGAAATGCTCCATGAACGCTTCGACGCGATCGCTTGACGGCGGCTGGTGGCGGCCGACAGTAACATCATGTTCGGGCTGTGATCGCCACCGACCCGGAACCATCAAGAATTCTCTGTCTGCGCCGCGAATGCGCAACATCGCCTCATCGGCGTCACGGTAGAATTCCGCATGCAGCCAGCGCAAAAAATCAAGCGAAGCCGGTTCTGGGAGCTGACCCTCCGCTGCCAGGCGATCGATTTCCCCCTGCAGTCGAACATGGGCCGCGGCTTCCACCTGCAGGTTGCGTCGTTCCTGGTCTTTGTCGAATTCGCCGGCGAGGGCGCGTTCGATGTCGCGGGGGCGCGTGTTGTGGCCCTCGATCAGGTTGCTGTAATAGGTGTTCATGATGCGCACGAGATCCGCCAGGTTCGCAGCCGTGCGCGGATGCAGCTTGGCGCCGAGAACCGCCGAGCTTGCTGACAGCTCAGCCAGCGCGTCGGAGATAGGCTCCGCAACGTCTTCCAGGCGCGCCGGCTCGATGCGCTGTACGGTCTCTTCCATGATTGGCCGATGTTAGATCGCGCTAAGTACGTATATGTCAACAGAAATTTTAGCTGAGCGCCCATAACTGGCCGATCATTTGGCCGATGTTAGCCGCTACCTCAGCTTCACCGAGACGGTTGATCGACGACGCCAATGCCGATGCCGATGATGGCCGATATTCGCTATGCTTAGCGCATTGATAGTATGTACAAATTTGCGATCGGTAGGTCGATTTGGCCGATCGCTTGGCCGAACTTCGCCGGTCGCGCTGACTAGGGACATATGACCAGGAAAATACAGGCGACTCCAAATGATTCTCCAGAGACTGCGGAAGCAGGCGACGCTGCGACCAGGCTGCGCGAGGACTCGAACGACCCGACAAGAGCAAATACACCTGTAAGCAACGTCTGCCAGTCATAGAGCGCGCCGATGAACGGATTGTGGAATTTCGGTAGCGACTCCGCGCAGCGCTCGAAGAAGCTCTTGGCAAGCGCGTTTTCGCAAATAATGTTCGGCAGATTCACGCTCTGTCTTCTGCTCAGGTGATGCAGTTAGGCAGCGTGGGCAGTTCAGTCAACAATTCTGCGAGGCGTCAGACATGCGGCGGCTCGCCGGCAATATATTCACCGGCGTTGGATGCCGGCAGTTGTAGCTCCGTTGCGTCCTGAAGGCCCGGTACGCGGTCGCTGCCATCAAGAAGCGGTGCCTACGGATCTCCCGCATCGAAGACCTCAATGACGCCTTCGAATTCATAGGCATCGTGCTCGACGACAAGCGCGACCGCATCCACCTGTCCTCGTACCGCCGCCGGCTAGACCAGGAGCAGGGCCTCATCTGTATGAGCGAAACGTGGTCGAAGCCGCAGATGTGGGGGCACTATGGCGAAATTTCGCGGGATGGTGCTTGGGTTTGACGTTTCGGAAGGGGACTTCTTCAAGGTCCGTTACCGCAAAACGAGGCCGCGCCTGGTCGACCTCGGACTGTCGTCGTATGCCGAAATAGGGCCTGAGCACCTTAAAGAGTTGGCGCGGATAAAGTCTGACGGTTGGGCGTATGAAGACGAGTGGCGCTGGCTACTGCCACTGGTGAACCCCGAGGTCATCCAAGGCCAGACGCACTACTTCCAGCCATTCGGGCCTGACCTGCGGTTGAAGAAAATCATTGCAGGTCCGAAGTTCCGCGAGCGTTCCTACGAGCAGATGCGGGAGATGGTGAAGGGGATGGGCGTCGAGGTGATGCTGGCACGGGTCGACTTCGCCAAGTTCGAGGTCACCCGTCAACGCAAGCTCAGTTTGTGGCCGCCTGTTCGTCCGCAGACTCCCTAACGGCGGCAAGGCGGTGGCAGTTCGGCTGGTGAGAGTGAAAAGAAGGCAGGCTGCCCGCCCGGGACGTACCTCAACGTCTGATATCACCGCGGTGGCCGGAATGTCATTCTGCATGCTACCCCATTGTGTCTGTCTGAAACGCGCCTCATGTCGGCCGTTGCTATGTGATCGTTGGTTCCTTAGAAGCGGACGTTGCACCTGCCTGAGGCCCGCTCGGGCAACCTATAGTCCAATTTCGCGGTGAGTGGGTATTCTCCCATTCTTATGGGATACTCTGTAAGATACCGCTCGCGATACGTCCTTTCAGCCACTTGTAGATCTGGTCGGCACCCATCCCGTCTTGTTCGAAGCGCTCAGCAGCTTCCGCACGCCAGACTAGGTCACCGGCCTGACTAAAGGTACGTCTCAGTTGCCGCAATGTCCGCAACGCCTGACCTGCCCATTCCCGAAACTCGTCGATTTCCCATAGCGACACGGTGTGGAGATGCGGAACCGCCCCCGACTTCGCCTTGGTCACCGGCGTGACCAGTACCGGCAGGATAATGGCATTATCGGGCAAAGCAACGTGGTCGCGAATCCAGTTGGGATGCGAGAAGGCCTGTCGCGCCTTGGTAGCGTCCAGCACATCGTTTGTTGCTCCGGCATGATCTTCGAACACGAAACACAGATCATCCGCCGCCCACCAGGGATCCGGCGACGCGTCGACTTCGCGTTTCCCCGCGTGGAAGCCGAGAATCTCGCCTAGGCGTACCTGCGCCTGCTCAAAACCGTTCTTCGAGGCGAGACCTTCCAGAATCTCCCGCTCGCGCTTGTTGAACTCCCGGTCGGTCACGGTGCCGAGCCGCTCCAGCACGCCCTCAACGCGCTCGATCTGTCGCAGCAGACGGGGACTGCGGCCAAGAGGAGCTTCCATGTCCGCGTGATAGCGGGCCAGCTTGACCAACCAAGGCAGATCGGTGGCGGCGCGCTTTGCATGATTAAAATGGCCGCGCGCCTTGACGTCCAGCGAGGCGATGCCGGCGCGTCCTCCATACCAAGCGGCTGAGCCGGCGAGGTAGTGCCACAGCGCTCGATAACCTCGGAGGTCCGGGTCGGTGAGTCCACCCAGCACTCCCTCCGCTGCTTCCACAGCGCCTTCGAAATCGCTCTGCCAGAGCCTGCTCTGAAATTCGATCTCCTGGCCGACAATCGCCTGCAACTCGCCCAGCGCTGGGAAGGGCTGTTGCACTGCCGCCGCCCGCTTGCGAAGGATATCGTTGTTCACCGCATCCCAGCGGGCGT
>NZ_PNOT02000338.1 GCF_002879535.1 Mesorhizobium intechi | reverse complement strand
CTTCTGGATGGTTCAACTCACGGCTGCGCGGCCTTCAATCCCGCCTTCGCTTTTTCTCCGGAACCATCGAAAGGACCCTCGTCGAATGTGGCGGAAAACGGCATTGTGCCTCTCGATCCTGGCACTTTTCGGTGGCGAGGCACGCGCAACGACAATAACCACTCCCATGGTCGTGCAGATGACGATTACGGCATCCTGCACCATCAGCAGTGCATCGACCTTGAACTTCGGCTCCTCGGGCGTCATTGCGGCAAACGTCGACCAGACATCCACGGTCCAGGTTCAATGCACGAACACAACGCCCTACAACATTGGTCTGGACGCGGGCACGGGGTCGGGCGCGACCGTCGCTGCCCGCAAGATGACAAACGGCGCCGCCACGATCACCTATTCTCTTTACAGCGACAGCGGCAGAACGACCGTTTGGGGGAGCACCATCGGAACCAACACGGTCTCAGCGACCGGTAGCGGCGCTGCCCAGAGCTTCACC
Organism: Mesorhizobium intechi; assembly: GCF_002879535.1. GTDB lineage: Bacteria > Pseudomonadota > Alphaproteobacteria > Rhizobiales > Rhizobiaceae > Mesorhizobium > Mesorhizobium intechi. The sequence goes on along the minus strand of NZ_PNOT02000338.1, from coordinate 2,411 downwards.
GTATATGGGCGCGTGCCCGCGCAATCAACGCCCGCGCCGGCCGTCTATACGGATACGGTGACGGTTACGGTAACTTATTAAGGTCGGCCGCATCGGCGGTCGATGCCAGGGGGTAGCAAATGAATTGGGCAAAGCTGGCTCCAGCTTTGGTGGGAGCATTGCTGGTTGGCGGGCTGCAGGTCCGCGCGGATTCGCTTCAAGTACAACCAGCCCTCGTCGATGTCGTCACGCCAGGTGCTGCCTCGACCATCACGCTTCGCAACGAGGGACCGTCGCCCAGTAACGTGCAGATCCGTGTCTTTCGCTGGTCGCAGGTCGATGGTCAGGACTCACTCCAGCCCACGGAAGATGTGGTTGCCTCTCCTCCAGCCGTCACGCTGCTGCCGGGCGCTGACTATGTCGCCCGCATCGTTCGAGTGGCAAAGCGGCCTGTCGTGGCTGAAGAGGCCTACCGGCTGTTCGTAGATGAGCTTCCTGACGCCAGCCGCGTCAAGACCGGCACGGTGAAGCTGTTGGTTCGCCACTCGATTCCGGTCTTCTTCGGTTCGCCGGATAGAACGCCACCGGCCGTGGACTGGACCATATCAAAGCAGGACGGCCGGCTCATCGTATCGGCCCGTAACAAGGGCGGCACGCGCTTGCGCGTCTCCGCGCTGTCTCTACGCGATGCCGGCGGGCACAAGATTTCCTTCGGTGGGGGGCTGGTCGGATACGCGCTCGGCCAGTCGACCATGCGATGGGTGGCGCCAGCCAGCGGCCGCAAATTCGTTGCGAAGGGATCGGTCTCGATCTTGGCTCAAGGCAACGATGGCACGATCAACGCCGTAGCGCCGGTCGTCGCCGCGCCGTGAATGCGGCTTGTTTCCTGACATTGTCGATGCTTGCCACGCTGATACAGTCCAATCAAGCAGCCGGGGCGGTCCAACAGCTTCAGCTCGCGGTCTTCATCAACGGCACCGATACAAATCAGATCGCGGCTTTCGTTTCTCCCGACGGCGTGCACCTTGGCGCGGCGCCCGACGAATTGCGGGCATTGGGGCTTGACCTTGGCAAGCAGGCTCGATCGGTGGCAGTCCCCGTCATGCTCGACACGATGCGGGGGCTGGGTTATCGTTACGAGGTACGCGAGCAGCGGGTTTTCCTCACGATCAATGATGGCCTGCGCGGGACGAAATCCTATGATGCGGCACAAGGGCGTGACGCCGCGCCAAACGTCCGAACGGGGGTTGGCGGTGTCCTTAACTACAATCTGTTCGCGGTGTCGCGGCAGCAGCCCGATGCCGGCGGCTTCACCTTCAGTGGCGCGTCCACCACACTCGACGCGCGCGTCTTTTCACCGGTGGGCACGCTCGGCCAGTCGGCGATCCTGCGGCTGGCGGACAACGGTCTTACCGATGCATTGAGGCTCGACACCGCCTATACCTATTCCGATCCCGCGACTCTGATGACATATCAGGCTGGTGATGCGATTTCCGGCGGGTTCGCCTGGACCCGGCCAATCCGCATCGGCGGGCTTCAGGCGCGCCGCAATTTCGGTCTTCGCACCGACCTGATCACCCAGCCGCTCGCATCGGTGAGCGGCAGCGCGGCGGTCCCATCGACGGTCGACGTTTACGTCAATGACCTAAAGACCTACTCGCACGCCGTCGACAGCGGCCCGTTCCAGATCACCGACATTCCCGTCACCACCGGCGGCGGGCAGGCGATCGTCGTCCTGCGTGATGCGGCTGGCCGTGAGACGCGCACAAGCGTGCCGTTCTACGCCTCCCCTAGCCTGCTGCGGCCAGGCCTGTCCGACTTCTCGCTCGAGGCCGGCCTGCCCAGACTAGGATACGCGACCACATCGGATGTCTATGTTGCAAACCAGCCAGTCGTGTCGGCAAGCCTGCGCAGAGGCATCTACGATTGGCTAACGCTCGAAAGCCACGCGGAGGCAAGCAAGGGCCTGCTCAACGGCGGCTTGGGCATGGTCATGCGCACGGGTGCGCTTGGTGTCGCCTCGTTTGCGTTGGCCGGCAGTCATGGGGGAGCCGGAAGCGGGCTGCAGTCCTATGCCTCCTACGAGATCAGGGTCGGGACCCTTAGCGTTAATGCCAGCACGCAAATGACCTTCGGTTCCTATGATGATCTCGCCGCGGCGTGCGACAGGCTTCAGGACAACGGAACGCCTGGGCATGCCTTCTTCAATCTGCTGGCATTCGGCCCGAGGGCTGCGGATCCGAGGTTCCGATCCATGCCGCCGAGGATGGTCAACAGCATTTCCGCCGGAACGCCCTTGTCTTTCGACAGCGGCAGCATCAGCGCAAGCTACATTGACCTGGCACAGGCCAGCGGCGAGAGATCAAGGATACTCACCGCCTCCTATTCGCGAACGCTGCCGTTCGGCTATCTCAACGCGACCGCCTTCGCAG
>NZ_PNOT02000302.1 GCF_002879535.1 Mesorhizobium intechi | reverse complement strand
AGATGCAGCAGGTCAGATGCCCTTCAGGTCGCCAGCGGCAACCACCGGTCCGGTCGGTTGACCCGTCGGCGAGCCGCCGGCCGGTTCCAGGCTGACGGCCAGCACCGCGCCCTGCGCCAGCTTCTGCTGCGTGGCGGGCGAGACCCCGATATGCGCGGTCGCGCCAGTCGGGATGACGCCCATCGAGACCGGAGCGTTCTTGCCCTCGATCATCCAAAGTTCGAAGTCCTTGCCCGAAGCCAGCACGCCGGAAACATGCGAAAGGCTGACCTCATGCCGCTCGGAATCATAGACGGCGAGATATCTTACGTCGCTGCCGTCGGCCGCCAGCGAGGCGACAAGCCGCGCCTGCGGCTGTTCAGCCGGCCGGTTGACATAGGGCACGGCAATATAGAGCGCCAGAGCCGCGACCGCCGCGACGGCAAGGCCGCGCCAGAAGGCGAGGCTGGACCACAGGCCGGCGCGTGCCTCGGCCGATGTGGCCGCCGTCGATGCGAATAGCCGGCGGTCGACAGCAGCCTTCACCGAAGGCGGCGGCTCGACCTGCGCATAGGCTGATGCCAACGGCGAGAGGCGCACCTCCCAGCCATCGACGAGCCGCGCGAAATCGGTCTCGGTGTCGACGCGCCTGGAGGCGATCTGCCGCTCTTCCACCGACAGAACGCCGAGAACGTATTCGGCGGCGAACAGGTCGTCGCCTCCACGTTCCGGTCCAGTGTCCTCCGCCAGTGTCATCTTTCCAGACATTCTCTCAGTTTCATCAGGCTGCGGCGCAGCCAAGTACGCATCGTGTTCAGCGGCACGCCGTGGCGCTCGGCCAGTTCGGCATAGCTTTCGCCCTTGAGATAAGCGCCCCGGACGGCCGCCGCCCGGTCCTTCTCCAACTCCTCGAGACAATGATGGATGCGCACGGATTCGTCGCCCGCCACCACCATCGCTTCAGGTCCCGGTGCCGGATCGGCCACGTCGAGCGCGGCATCGATATCGGCGGCAGGCTTGCGCCGCGTCCTGACGCGATCGATCGCGTGGTTGCGGGCGATTGCCACCAGCCAGGAGATCGGGCTCAGATCGGAGACGGCGAAACGATCCGCCTTTGTCCATATCTTGACGAAGACTTCCTGTAGCGCTTCTTCAGCATCTCCCCGGTCGTTCAATACACGAAGGCACACGCCGAAAAGTTTCGCGCTCGTCTGCCGGTAGAGCAGATCGAACGCGGCCCGATCCTTCATCGAAGTCCGGACGATCAGCTTGGTGATGTCCTGTGGCGTCATGCGCGCCAAGTTAGGCGATTGCGTTGTATTTGCAACGCCGGAAATATTCCATCTAACTAAAGTCCCGGCATGCTGGCGCAGGCTTCGATTGCCAAGCGATTGGCCGCTGGCTAGCTTGGCGGGAACGGGGAAGCGCCGATGTCGGTCGAACGGATCCTGTGGGAAGAAGACGCGACCGGCCTCGCCGGTCTGGTGCGCAAGGGCGAGTTGTCGGCGATCGAGCTGACCGAGGCGGCGATCGCGCGCGCCGAGGCCACAAGGCCTGAAATCAATGCCACCGCCGAGCCGCTCTACGAGGCCGCGCGGGCGCGGGCGAAAACCATGGACCGCTCGTTGCCGCTGGCCGGCGTACCCTTTGCCATCAAGGACCTCGGCATCGCCGTCAAGGGTGTGCCCACGCATGGCGGGAGCCGCATTCCGGCCTCGGTGCCCGACGTCAATTCGGTGATGACCGACCGCTACCTCGCCGCCGGGCTAATCCCGATCATCACCTCGACATCGCCGGAACACGGGCTGCGGCTGATGACTGAATCCAAGGCCTTCGGCATCACCCGCAATCCCTGGAACACCGGCCACACCAGCGGCGGCTCGTCGGGTGGCGCGGCGGCCCTCGTGGCCGCCGGCGTGGTGCCGGTGGCGCATGCCTCCGATGGCGGGGGCTCGATCCGCGTGCCTTCCGCCTGCACGGGCCTTGTCGGCCTCAAGACCTCGCGCGGCCGCATCCCGCTGACGCCGCTGGTCAGCGAGAGCTGGTACGGCATGGTGGTCGACCATGCCGTCACCCGCTCGGTGCGCGACAGCGCGCTGCTGCTCGACCTCACCCACGGTGCCGACTCTCTTTCACCCTATGCGGCACTGCCGCCGAAGGGCACGTTCGCCGCCGCCGCGGCGCGTGATCCCGGCAAGCTCAGCCTCGCCGTCTACCGCAAGTCGCCGCTCGGCCTGCCGATCTCGGCCGAGACGATGGAAGCGCTCGACACGGCCGTGGCGCTTGCTCGCGAGGGCGGCCACACCGTCGTGGAGATCGACCTGACCTTCATCGGCCGCGATTTCATGGCCGATTTCTGCAGGACGGTTGCTTCCGCCGTCGCCGGCATGCTGCGGGCAGAAGCGCTGCGCGTCGGCCGTCCCGTCACCGGCGACGTCGAGCGCGCCACGCGGGTGCTCGGCCGGTTGGGCGAAACGGTCTCGGCCGGTGAGATCTATGCCGGCCTGCAGCGGCTGCAGGCCGCCTCGCGCCGGATGATCGAGGACACCGCGCGTTATGACGCCGTGCTGATGCCTGTTATCGCGCATCCGCCGCTCGCCTGCGGCGCCATGGATCCGAAAGGCGCCGACGAGCTGATCGAAAACCTGCTCGACAAGCTTCACCTGACGCCCCTGCTGAAGCTGAAGCCCTTGTTCGGTCAGCTGATGGACAAGAGCCTTCTGTTCACGCACTGGCCGGCGATCCACAATGTCAGCGGCCAGCCGTCGATCGCGCTGCCGGTCCATGTCACCGAGGCAGGCCTGCCGCTCGGCATCCAGGCCGCTGGGCGCCCGGGCGACGAGGAGACGCTTTTGTCCTTCGCCGCGCAGATGGAGAAGCTTTCAGGCTGGCTGAAACGGCGGGCGCCGCTGATGGTGCCGTCATGATGACGAGGCCGTGAACGCGGCGAATATGACAGCAATGCCATTTGCCCCCCGCGCCAATTCCCGCTAAGACGCCGCCGTCTTTACCTGATGCATGTCGCCCAAAAATGTGCCCTGCGGTTTTGGGGCAACGACACGCAAGAAATCTGGGGAACCGCCCGATGACGGACATCGCCGCCACCGCCGAAATGCAGGCCGCCCTGCTGTCGCGCGCTTTGCCCTACATGCAGCGCTACGAACACAAGACCGTCGTGGTGAAATATGGCGGCCATGCCATGGGCGACATCGAGCTCGGCAAGGCCTTCGCCCGCGACATCGCGCTGCTGAAGCAGTCCGGCGTCAACCCGATCGTGGTTCATGGCGGCGGGCCGCAGATCGGCGCCATGCTGACCAAGATGGGTATCGAATCCAAGTTCGAGGGCGGTCTGCGCGTCACCGACCAGAAAACCGTCGAGATCGTCGAGATGGTTCTGGCCGGCTCGATCAACAAGGAGATCGTCGCGCTCATCAACGCCGAGGGCGAATGGGCAATCGGCCTCTGCGGCAAGGACGGCAACATGGTCTTCGCCGAAAAGGCGCGCAAGACCATGATCGACCCCGATTCCAACATCGAGCGCGTGCTTGATCTCGGCTTCGTCGGCGAGCCGGTCGAGGTCGACCGCACGCTGCTCGACCTCCTGGCCCGTTCCGAAATGATCCCGGTGCTGGCGCCGGTGGCGCCCGGCCGCGACGGCCATACCTACAACATCAACGCCGACACTTTCGCCGGCGCCATCGCCGGCGCCTGCAAGGCCTCGCGCCTTTTGTTCCTGACCGACGTGCCCGGCGTGCTCGACAAGAACAAGAAGCTGATCGACGAATTGACCGTCGCCGAGGCCAGGGCGCTGATCAAGGACGGCACGGTCTCGGGCGGGATGATCCCCAAGGTAGAGACCTGCATCGAGGCGATCGAGCGCGGCGTCGAAGGCGTCGTCATCCTCAACGGCAAGACGCCGCATGCGGTGCTGCTCGAACTCTTCACCGAACACGGCGCCGGCACGCTGATCGTGCCCTGAGCGGTGCCTTCGTCGCTCGCGGCTCAGGCGGGCCGCGCAAGGCGCGCGACGACCTTTATCTCGAAGTCGTCGCGTATTTTGCGAGAGAGCGGCGAGCCGGTCAGGCGCCTGGCGAAATCGCTATGGCGGCTTCGGCCGAGTTGCGCGGGGTGCGTGCGACGGCCATCGATTCCTCCTCGGCGTCCTGCGGCGCGCCCCAGAATTCGGCAAGCGTCGGGCCGGCCTTCACCCTGCCATCGCGAGCCAGAAATCCCCAGACCTCGCGGAACCAGACGCGGCGGCCCATTTTCGTGTACCAACGCATCGAATGCCGCTGCTCGGGATCGGGGTGGAACAGGATGCGCGCCAACGCTTTCGGCCGCGACTGCACGGCAAGTTCGATGAGCTTGACGCTGAAGAACAGCATCCATGGCTTCAGCCGCGTCATCTCCAGCACCTGGTGCTTGTAGTCCCACAGCCGGGCATCTTTCTGGATGACCTTGCGGTCGCGCGCGATGCGGAAGAACGGCGTCCAGCGGTGCGGCGTCACATAAAGCGCCTGGATCTGGTCGGGGTCATAGGCGATGAGCTGGCGAAAGCCGCGCCACAGGTCGCGAAACCCCTCATCCTCGAAGCCGGCCACCCAGGTCGCCATCGACAATATGCCGTGCCTCCGTAGCAACCTTATCGCCTCGCGGTCGGATGAGGTGCTGCCGCCCTTGCGGATCAATTGCAGCGTCTGCTCGTCGGTGTTTTCCATGCCGAGCAGCCAGCGGATGACGCCGGCCTTGCGGTAGAGATGCAGGATGTCGGCGTCGCGCACAATATCGTCGGCGCGGGTCGACCCGACGATCAGCACCGGCACGTTCTCGGCGATCAGGGCCTCGAGAAAGGCCCGCCACGCCTTCTTCGAAACCGTCGGGTTCTCGTCGGCGAGATTGACCAGCTCGACGCCGTGTTCGCGGTGCAGCCGGGCGATCTCCTGCGCGAACCTGCTTGGATCGCGATGCCGCCAGCGGGTCCAGAAACCGCGCTGGCCGCAATAGTTGCACAGATGCGGACAGCCGCGTGAAAACTGCATCACCACGGCGCGTTTGCCGCCCCAGTAACTGTACCGGCGGTGGTCGATCAGCTCCCAGCCGACGCGGTAGGCGTCGAGATCGGCAATGGCCATGGCGGCCTGCGTGGCGAAGGGCCGGCGCAGATCGTCGCGAAAGGCGATGCCGGCGACGCTCGCCGGCGGCTGGTGCATTTCCAGCGCCTCGACCAGCGCCACGACGGTCGCTTCGCCCTCGCCGCGCACGATGAAGTCGAAGACGTCGGTCGCAGTCAATATGTCGCGCCAGTGATAGGTCGGGAAGACGCCGCCATAGATGACAATGGTCGCCGGCTCGCGCTCCTTGATCATCATGGCGATCAGCACGGCGGTCGGGTGCGCCGAGGTCGAGCCGGAATGGCCGATCAGGACGAAGTCCGGGAAATCATGCAGAGCGTCGCGCACCACCTTGTCGACCGGCATCGGTCCGAATTCGGCATCGACGAGCCGCAAATCATGGCCGGCGTCGATCAGCGGGCCGCCGATCGCCAGCAGGCCAAGCGGCGGCAGATGATCGTCCGGCACCCGGCTGCCGATGGCGGTGTGCGGCGGATTGATCAGGACGATTTTCATGGCGGACCTCCGAGAGATGGTCCGCCCATGCTGGCCGGCGATCTAGCCGCCCGCTTGGCTCGTTTCAGCAGTTTGCGTGCAGCTTTTCCCCAGAAGCGCTGGGGCAGGCGCTACTTTCTCAAATGCGTGAGCGGCACGTGGCCAGGACCCTTGATGTTCTGCAGCACGAGCTGGGTGTGGACGTCGCGCACGCCGTCGAGCCGCATCAGCCGATGCATGACGAAGGCGTTGAGCTCGTCGACTGAAGGCACCATCACATGCAGCAGGAAGTCGTGATCGCCGGTCATCGTCCAGCACGAGGACACCTCGTCCATGCGCTGCACCGCGGCAATGAACTTTTCCGGCGAGCCGTCGCTGTGGCTGACCAGGCGCACCTGGATGAACACCTCGACCATCAGGCCGACCGCGCGGCGGCTGATCACGGCGGCAAAGCCCTTGATGATGCCGGCATCCTGCAGCGACTCGAAGCGCCGCGCGCATGGCGTCGTCGACAGGCCGATCTCTTGCGCCAGTTCGGAGACGGGCTTGCGCCCGTCGCGTTGCAGCAGATCGAGCATCTTGATCTCGAAGTCGTCAAATTGAGGCATTTTCACTCCTGCAATGGGCATTGTGAGTGAATGTTATCCCGAATACCCCTGACGAGCCATGATCAGAACCAAATTGCCTCGGCAAATGCGGTTACCCTCCTGACACGTCTGCCATTGCCGATTTGCGAGGAGAAAAACCATGACGACGATGAGTGTTGCCGAATATGCCCGCGATTGCGCGGCGCAGGGGTTGCGCGGCGACTATTCGGTCTGCCGTGCCGATTTCACCGTGGCCCAGGGCTATGACTACAGCGATGAGGAACAGGCGGTGTGGCGCAAATTGTGCAATCGCCAAACCAAGCTGACTCGCAAGCTCGCCCATCATTCCTATCTCGACGGTGTCGAAAAACTCGGCCTCATCGACCGCATTCCCGACTTCGACGAGGTCAGCACCAAGCTGCGCAAGCTGACCGGCTGGGAGATCGTCGCGGTGCCGGGCCTCATCCCCGCCGCTCCCTTCTTCGACCATCTCGCCAACCGCCGCTTCCCGGTCACCAACTGGCTGCGCACCAGGCAGGAGCTCGACTACATCGTCGAGCCGGACATGTTCCATGATTTCTTCGGCCACGTGCCGGTGCTGTCGCAGCCGGTCTTCGCCGACTTCATGCAGATGTATGGCAAGAAGGCCGGCGACATCATCGCGCTCGGCGGCGACGAGATGATCACCCGGCTCTACTGGTACACGGCCGAATACGGCTTGATGCAGGAGGCCGGCCAGCCATTGAAGGCCTTTGGCGCCGGTCTGATGTCGTCCTTCACCGAGTTGCAGTTCGCCGTCGACGGCAAGGACGCCCATCACGTGCCTTTCGACCTCGAAACGGTGATGCGCACCGGCTACGAAATCGACAAGTTCCAGCGCGCCTATTTCGTGCTGCCGTCCTTCGACGCCTTGCGCGATGCCTTCCAGAATGCGGATTTCGCGGCGATCGTCGCCCGCCGCAAAGGCCAGCCGGCGCTGGACCCGGCGACGGTCTAGCTCGACTGAATGGCGGCGCAACGCCGCGGCCATCGAGAACGGCTACCCCGTGAAAATCCTGGAAGGAGAACATGCTTTCTGGGAGACACTCGTCGTCATCGCTGAGAAGAAGGATCATGAGTGGACCGCAAAGGTCGCAGCCATCATCATCGGGATGAAAACGGACGGCACACTCGCCGCGCTGACCATGAAATGGTACGACAGGACCACAGCGCCAAGTGAGTTCATTCCACCGGCTGCCCCCGGCGGCAGGCGGTGATACCTCGTCCACCAAAATGCACCGCCCCTCACCGCAAAGTCGCCGATGGCCTATCCGGACAACTACTACGCACGCACTCTGACCGAGTGCAAGACAAGGCCTCAGCTGCAAGGCGAGGGGCAATGTGACGTAGCCATCGTCGGCGGCGGACTAGCCGGCCTGACCACGGCGCTGCAACTGGCGCGCGCCGGATTGCATGTCGTCGTGTTGGAAGCCCAGCTCGTCGGGTTCGGCGCCTCGGGCCGGAATGGCGGTTTCGTCACGCCTGGTTTCGCCACCGGTGGCGAGAACATCGCCGCGCGAGTAGGCCAGGAGGCGGCGCGCGGATTGCACCGGCTGTCGATCGAAGGCGTCGAATTCGTGCGCGACACCATCGAGGCGCTCGCAATATCGCCCGCCGCGCCGCGTGCCGGGTTGCTGAGCGTCCTACGCTATGACGATGGCGACGCGCTGAAAGCCTATGCCGACCAGATGGCACGCGACCATGGTTATGAGCTTCAATATCTGTGCCGGGAAGACGTCCGCGCGGTGCTGAAGTCCGCCCGCTATCACCAGGGCCTGCGCGACCCGAACGCCTTTCACATCCATCCGCTCAACTATCTGCGTTGCCTGGCCGACGAGATCGAGCGCCTGGGTGGCAAAATCCACGAGAGTTCGGAGGTCGTGCAATGCGACCTGTCGGGGCCGAAAAAGATACTGCGCACCGGACAGGGCACGCTTGCGGCCCCCCATGTCGTGCTGGCGACCGGCGGCTATACCGGCCCGGTCTTCGCTCAACTTTATCGCGCCGTCCTGCCCATCGCGACCTATGTGATGGTTTCCGAGGCGGCTCCCCGCCTCATCGCGCAAGCGATTGCGACCACCGATGCTGTCGGCGATAACAGGCGGGCCGGTGACTATTATCGCCTGGTCGAAAACGGCAATCGCCTCTTGTGGGGCGGGCGCATCACCACGCGCGCCGCTTCCGCCGGTGCCCTGGCGCGCGAATTGCGGCGCGAGATGGTCGGCACATACCCGCAGCTTGCCAGCCTCAAGACCGAATTGGCCTGGTCGGGGCTGATGTCCTATGCCCGGCATCTTATGCCCCAAATTGGCGAGCTGCAGCCGGGTGTCTGGTACTGCACTGCGTTCGGCGGCCATGGCCTCAACACCACGGCGATTGCCGGCAAAATCGTCGCGGAAGGCATTCTGGGCGTTTCGGACCGCTACCGGCAGTTCGCACCGTTCGGACTGACCTGGGCCGGCGGCGCCGCCGGCCTCGCCGCCGCGCAGCTCACCTACTGGAAATTGCAGGCGCAGGACTGGTGGCGGGAACGCCGCGCGGCCGCCGGGGACAAGGTCACGGCATGATCGGCAAGCTGGTGCTCTCCGATCCAGGGTTCGCCCGCAACGCCCGCGGGCGCTTGTTTCGAGGCTGCTGGTCGCGGTCCTCTCATGGGCGTCAAAGGGCACACTCCAGTTTTGAGAACATGATCAAAGCGCGTCGCATGGATCTGCCTCAACGCGACGCGCTTTGGACGCTTCGATTCCGCTGGGCTACTGCATGGCGGCGGGGTTCATCCACAAGAACTCCCAGACGTAGCCGTCGGGGTCTTCGATGTGGCGGTTGTACATGAAGCCGAGGTCCTGCGCGGGGTTCGGATCGGCGCGGCCGCCTGCCGCCACGCCTTTCTCGATCGTGGCATTGACCTCGTCCTTGCTGCCGGCGGTGAGTGCGATCAGCATCTGGCTGTCGCGCCTGGCGTCGCCGATCTGGCGCGTCGTGAACTGGCCATAATGCTGGTGCGTCAGCAACATCACCCCGATCGAGTCGGAGAACATGATCGAGCTGGCCTGGTCGTTCGAGAACTGCGGATTGAGCGTGCCGCCGATCGCGAGATAGAAATTGGTCGCTGCCTGCAGATCGCGCACCGGCAGATTTATGAAGATCATCTTGGTCATCGGTCTAAGCCTTGCCTTCGTTGACAGGTACTAGTCAGTCCAGTACCGTTTTACGGCTAGCATGCGAGAACGGTACCGTCTAGTACTGGTTGGGAGAACGCCATGAAAATCGACGGTGAGACCAGATCGGCTCGCAAGGATCGTGAGATCATTCAGGCGGCCACGGCGGCGTTCATCAGCAAGGGTTATGACGGAACCAGCATGGAGGAAATCGCCACCAAAGCGGGGGCTTCCAAGCAGACCGTCTACAAGCATTTCACCGACAAGGAGACGCTGTTCGGCGAAGTCGTTCTGTCAACCGCCGCCCAGGTCAATGACATCATCGAGTCCGTGACGACGCTGCTTTCCGAGGCGAAATTCATGGAAGGCGGCCTGCAGCAGCTTGCCCGACGCCTGATAGCGGTTCTCATGGATGAAGAGTTGTTGAAGCTGCGACGCTTGATCATCGCCAACGCGGATCGAATGCCGCAGCTTGGCCGCGCTTGGTACGAAAAGGGTTTTGAGCGCATGCTTGCCTCGACGGCGTCCTGCTTTCAAAGGCTCACCAGTCGGGGACTGATAAAAACAAGTGATCCCTATCTGGCGGCCAGCCATCTTTTTGGGATGCTTCTTTGGATCCCCATGAACGAAGCCATGTTCACGGGGAGCAACCGGCGCTCCAAGCCCGACCTGGAACGGCACGCGGATGCCTCGGTGGAGGCATTTCTAGCCGTCTATGGGGTCCAGCCGAAATAGTGGCGTTCCCTGCCGACGTTTGCGGTAACGCCGCGAACACAGGACCTCTATCGCCCGGGTGTGTCCGACCCCTCGGCCTGCAGCCGCGCAAGCTGGGCGCGCTGCAGGTCGAGCGCGGCGTTGACGAAGCGTGATATGGTCGCGAGCTCGGCGTCGCTGAAGCTGGCGATCACCTTCTCACCCTCCTTGGCGATGGCGCCGTAATAGCGCGCCGACAGCTCCCGCGTCGCCTCGGTCGCCTCGATCACCACCTTGCGCCTGTCCTCGAGGCTGCGCGTGCGCGTCAGCAGCCCGCGCGCCTCCAGCCGGTCGATCAGCGCCGTCACGGCGGCCGGCGTCAGCCCGGTCGCGGTCGCGATGGCGCCGGCCGATTGCGGGCCGCCATGGAGCAGCCCGATGCAATGGCGCTCGGCCATGTTCAGGCCGAGCCTCGTGCCCACCGCCTCGTCATAGGCCTGCGTGGCGTCCTGCCATTGCATCACGGCGAGGCCGATCGCGGCCGCCATTTCGTCGCGATGGCGGCTTGACAAATTTATTTCGATCATCTAACTATCAATCCGTCTAACATTTAGACCATCTCAGCAATATGCGGCCGTGGCGCCGACAAGGCAAGAGCCGGCCGTCGACAAGGAGTGAAAAAAATGAGTTCGATTCAACAACGTACCCCTCTCTCGCATGAGGACGAATTCAAATACGCCAAGCTGGCGATGGAATGGTATGGCTGGGGTTCCCCCATCGGCCTCGGCATCCTGCTCGTGGCGCTGGCCGCTGCCGCGGTACTGGTGCGCATCGCCATCCACGGCCTGTGACGATGACCGTCACCTCCCCCTCGGCATTGCCGGTCGCCATCATTGGCGCCGGCGTTGCCGGGCTGGCCCTTGCCGTCATGCTTCGTCGGCAAGGGCTTGCCGTCTGCCTGTTCGAGGCGCGTTCGCGCGAAGCTCTGAACGAAGGCGCCTTCCTCACTCTGGCGCCCAACGGCATCAACGCCTTGCGCGCGCTTGGGCTTGCAGAGCGCGTAAGCGCGCTGGGCGTGCCGACGCTTGGCTTCGAGATCATGAACGCCGCCGGACGCCGGCTCATCCATCTCGACGAGCAGCAATCGATGCGCCAAGCGGGCGCCGAAAGCGTCACGCTGCGCCGCTCGGACCTGCTCGGCGCGCTGCTGGATGAGGCACTGGCGCTTGGCGCCGACATCCGTTTTGGCCATGCGCTGGCCGAGGTCGAAGACCAGCCTGATTGTGCGCGCCTTGCCTTCGGCAATGGCGTTACAGTCGATGCCGTGTGGCTGGCCGGTTGCGATGGCGTGTGGTCGCGCGTCCGCCGTGTCTGTTTGCCGGCCTCCCCGGATCCTGTCTATACCGGACTGACCGGGGTCGGCGGCGTGGCGGAAGTGCCCTTTGTCGAGCCGACCGACGGCCTGATGCATATGGTGTTCGGCAAGAAAGCCTTCTTCGGCTACATGAAGCAGGATGACGGACCGGTGTTGTGGTTCTCGTCCTTCCCGCTGGACGAGGATGCCGCCCTGGCGCGACCCAATCCCCTGCGTCTTGCGGCAACTGTTCGCCAGCTGCATGCCGGCGGTCCCCGGACGATCCGCCAGATCGTCGAGACCGTCACGCAGATCCCGCGCGCCTACCCCGTGTTCGACATGCTGCATCTGCCAAAATGGCACGCCGCCCGGGTGGTTCTGCTGGGCGATGCCGCGCATGCCGTCGCGCCGCATTCGGGGCAGGGCGCATCGATGGCGATCGAGGACGCCGTCGTGTTGGCCGCGTGCCTGGATGCGACACCATTGCCGGGGCAGGCCTTCGCCGCTTTTCAGGCGCTGCGCCAGGACCGCGTCGAGCACATCGTCAAGGTCAGCCGGCGGATCGGCTCGCAAAAACAGGCGAAAGGCCCCGTCGCTCTGTTCCTGCGTGACCTCATGCTGCCGTTCTTCGTCCGCTTGGGCGCACGCACGAACCGTGCCATGACGCGCTATCGTGCCGACCTGACGCCGCTTGAAAAACCGTCGACCTGACCGGATTTCCACGCCGGTCGCGGGCGCGAGACCCCAGCCGCTCAGACAGCGACCACCTTGCTCAGATGATCTCCCAGCCGGCAGGCCAGCGCGGTGATCGTCGTCGTCGGGTTGGCCTGACCGGATGTGCAGAACACCGAGGAGCCGCCGACATAGAGATTGTCCATGCCGTGCACCTTGCAGTTGGCGTCCACCACACTTCTGGTGATGTCGGTGCCCATGCGCGTGCCGCCCATATGATGGTGGCCGGCGGTCTCCTCGTCGGTTGGATAATCCTCGCCATTGGCAATCCAGTCCATGAGACGGACACGACCGAGATCCTTCTCGATGAGCGTCGTGCCGAACAGCTTCAGGCCCTCGACGAGCGTGCGGCGCTCGAGCTCGGATTTCTTCCAGTGCAGCTCGATGCGCGGTACGCCGGCATGGTCGACATCGGTCTTGGACAGCTTGATCTGGTTGGAGGCCAGCGGCGCCTGTTCCCAGGCGACGTAGAGCTGGGCCGCGCAGCGCAGGTTCTGGCTGAGCTGATAGGCGACCCATTCGGCCATGTCGGGCGCCGTGCAGGCGAGGTCGGCAATCACATGCTTGACGCCGGCATAGGGCGTCTCGATCAGCCTGATGCCGAAATTCATGATCCGCAGGCGCTCCATCGCCGCAAGCGTAGGCGAGAAGAAGGCCTCGTTGACGGCATCGACCTCGAACTCGCCATAGTCGGCGAGAATGGCATTGCCGCCCTCGAAGGTCGGGTGTTCCATCCAGTAGCGGCCAAGTGCCGTGGCGTTCGGGATGACGCCGCCATTGGAACGCTGGTTCGACCACAGAAGCAGTCGCGAATTCTCCAGCCCGCCGGTGCAGACGATGAAATAGTCGGCGCTGAACGGCCCGGCGTCCTGGCCGTTGGACCATAGTTTGGCGCCGGTCACCCGTTTGCCGTCGCCGGCAAGCTCGGTGGCATAGGTGTTGAGCACGACGGCGATGTTGCGGCTCTTGTCGAGCTCGTCGGCGAATTTCTCGCCGAAGCGCACCGCCGGACTCTTGATCAGCTGCACCCAGCGAATGTCGTCCGAGATCGGCACATCAGGCCGGAAATCGGGAAGTTCGAGGATATCGTGCACCTCGGGCAGATAGGGCTCGATGTCGGCGCGGCGGATCGGCCAGCCTGTGTCGGGTGCCCAGGCCTTCGGCTCGAAATCCTGCTTGTCGAGCACACGGCACCAGCCGGCCCAATGATTGGAGCTGCCGCCCATGTACCGCAGCCGGGTGATGTCGAGGTCGAAATAGAAATCGCCCGCCGTGGTGCCACGGTAGAAATCCTGCGACTCGTCGCTGTACTCGCGCGACCCGGCCTCCAGCACCACGACGGGGATGCCGGCAGCGCCAAGCTTGCGGGCGATGGTGGTGCCGGCCGGGCCGGAACCGAGGATGCAGACCTTGGGTTTGAAGTTGGCGGCGCGATACGCCTCATGGCCGTCGAAGATCATGCCAGGTCGCTCCGCTTCAGGATCCAGCCGTTGATCTCGACGATCTCATCCGGGTCGCCTGGCGATGGATCGCCTCGTGAAGGACCGGTACGGGCCGCGTCGGCTTCAGGCCGCTTGCGGAACAAGGACAGTGCAGGCACGGCGATCAGCGCCTGCACGAGCGTACGGCGCGACATTTTTCTGAAGAAACTCATGCCAGGTCTCTCGGATTGGGTCGTCGATGCGCGCATGACATTCCCCAAACGGCACACGCATCGTCACAGACGCCAGTATCGTGCCAAGCACGGACCCAAGGCGTGAAAAGGCGGGCAAACGGTACAACCGAATGCAAACAGGGTTAGAAATTCCTTAACAGGCGGTGGTGCCGGACAGGCCGGCTCACGCGGCCTCGGAAATGTCCGTATCGAGGATTGTCAGGTTGCGGCCGCCATGCTTGGCCTGGTAGAGGCGCCGGTCCGCGGCGCGCATCAGTTCCGATACGTTGACGTCCTCGCCGCACACTGTGCCGCCGATGCTGACGGTCAGCGGAATGGTCCGTTCGTCAACGGGCCGGAAGCGGATCAGCTCGACCTCGCGGCGAATGCGCTCGGCGACACGCTTGGCCTCCTGCTCGGTGGCGCCGACCAGAAAGGCGCCGAATTCCTCGCCGCCGATGCGGCCAAGCACGTCGCCGCTGCGCACGCCGCGCTCGATGGCGCTGGCGATCAGCAGCAGCGCGTCGTCCCCGGTCAGGTGGCCGAAACTGTCATTGATCTTCTTGAAATGGTCGGCGTCGATGATCAGCAGCGCGCCGCGGTCGGACTTGCGCCGGGAACCGTCCAGCGCGGCAAAGAAACTCTCCCGGTTGAGCATGCCGGTCATGTCGTCGCGGCTGGCCTTCTCCGACAGGCGGCGGTGCGCGGCTGCAAGCTGGGCGTGCGCCCGGGCCAATTCGCGGTGCGCGTTCTTCAACCTGTCGCTCTGCCAGAAGGTGCTGGCGCAGGCCACCCATGCAAGCACCAGCGGACAGAGCGTCGAGGTCAGCCAGATCGTCCGATTGACCGGGAATCCCAAGGCTGGAACGATGATCAGCGTCAGAAGAAGCGAGGCGGCGACGGAGGCGAAAGCGATAGCGGCGGATTTCAGAATGATGCTGTTCATCGCGGGCTCCCCACAGGACTGTCTCTGTGCCAGCAAGCCCTGAAGGCCACCTTTCCCGGTTGCTTAAAATTTGAATCATGCGGCCATTTCTGCCACTAAAAGCGCGCGGAAGTTGTGGATAAAGTCCCTTTCGGAATCCGCGTTTCATGCCATAAGAGGCGCATGACCACGCAGCCTGATCCCGCCCGCTTCGCCCATGTCACCGACTGGGTGTTCGACCTCGACAACACGCTCTATCCGCATCATTCGAATCTGTTCTCGCAGATCGACGTCAAGATGACCGCCTATGTCGGGGAGTTGCTGTCGCTGCCGCGCGAGGAGGCGCGCAAGCTGCAGAAGGAACTTTATCGCGAATATGGCACGACGCTGAATGGGCTGATGACGCGCCATGGCATCGATCCCGACGATTTCCTCGAGAAGGTGCATGACATCGACTATTCATGGCTGGTGCCCGACCTTGTCCTGGGCACCGCCATCCGCCAACTCCCCGGCCGCAAGTTCATCTTCACCAATGGCGACCGCCGGCACGCCGAGCGCACCGCCCGCCAGCTCGGCATCCTCGACCATTTCGACGACATTTTCGATATCGTCGCCGCCGGCCTCAATCCCAAGCCCGCGCGTCAGACCTACGAGAAGTTCGCCGAGCTGCACGCCGTCACCGGCCACAATGCCGTGATGTTCGAGGACCTCGCCCGCAACCTGGAGGTGCCGAAGGCGCTGGGCATGACCACCGTGCTCGTCGTGCCGCGCAATTTCGAGCCGACCTTCGCCGAGATCTGGGAACGCGACCCCGCGCAGGAAGACGATGTCGATTTCGTTACCGACGATCTGGCGGGATTTTTGACGGCGATAGTTGCAGGACAGTAGGGCAGCAGGAAGACGAGGGCGCTCTCAGCCTCTGCCTTCCAGATCGATTTCGCCTACCGCGCTACTCCCCTAATTTGTAGAACCGGCTGACAATCCCCCAGGCTTCGTCGGCGGTATCGACGAAATCGATGATGTCCTGGTCGCCGGGGCTGATCGTGCCTTGTTCGGCGAGGAAGTCGAGGTTGATCGCCTGTTTCCAGAACGATTTGCCGAACAGGATCACCGGCACGCGCTCCATGCGTCCGGTCTGGATCAGCGTCAGCGTCTCGAAGAACTCGTCCATCGTGCCGAAGCCGCCCGGAAACACCGCCACCGCCTTGGCGCGCATGACGAAATGCATCTTGCGGATGGCGAAGTAGTGGAAATTGAAGCACAGCTCCGGCGTCACATAGACGTTCGGCGCCTGCTCATGCGGCAGCACGATGTTGAGCCCGATAGACGGCGCGCCGACATCGTCTGCGCCGCGGTTCCCCGCTTCCATCACGCCCGGCCCGCCGCCGGTCACCACGACATATTCGCGGTAGTATGAGGCGGCCGACTGCTGCGAACACAGGCGGGCGAATTTGCGCGCCTCCTCGTAATATTTGCTGTTTTCCTCGAGGTTCTTTTTCTGCGTCTCGTTCTTGGCCGCCCAGGCCACGCCGCCGGGTTCCGGCAGGCGCGCGCCGCCAAACAGGATCACCGTCGAACGGATGCCGCGCTCGGCCAGGATCATTTCCGGCTTCAACAGTTCGAGCTGCAGCCGCACCGCGCGCAATTCACGCCGCGTCATGAAGTCGGGGTCGTTCCAGGCAAGCCGGTAGGTCTCGGCCCGCGTCTGCGGCGTGTCCGGCACGCTTTTCGACCGCTCCAGATCCTCGTCCGAATGCGGCAGCGGCGTCCATCCCGCCTTTTCCATAGGTGTCATCAAATTACCCGTCCAAATTTCCTTGACTGCGCCGTCCCATGACGCAGGTGCGATTGACCCTCACTGAGCCTTAACATAAGCAGGTTCCGCAAACGTGTCCGGCGGTTTTGCGACAAGAACCTGCTACATGCAAAGACCCAGGCAGGCGGAGCAAGCCCAGGGTCCGCGCGACTTCAAAACAGGTTAAGGCGCAGCCCCTTAACAGCTTGGTAATGGAGCGAATTCATGTCGAAGCCCGATCTGGCGAGCCTCGAAAAGACCATCGAGAAGGCCTTCGACGAACGCGATACGATTTCGCCCGCGACCCGCGGCGAGACGCGCGACGCCATCCAGGCCGCGCTCGATCTGCTCGACCGCGGCGCGGCGCGCGTCGCCGAGCGCCAGGCCGACGGCAAGTGGCACGTCAACCAGTGGCTGAAGAAGGCCGTGCTGCTCTCCTTTCGCCTCAACCCGATGGAGATCATCAAGGGTGGCCCCGGCCAGGCCGTCTGGTGGGACAAGGTGCCGTCCAAGTTCGATGGCTGGAGCGCCGTCGATTTCGAGAAGGCCGGCTTCCGCGCCGTGCCGTCGTCGATCGTGCGCCGTACCGCCTATGTCGCGCCGGGCGCCGTGCTGATGCCATCCTTCGTCAATGTCGGCGCCTATGTCGACACGGGCACCATGGTCGACACCTGGGCCTCCGTTGGCTCCTGCGCCCAGATAGGCAAGAACGTGCATCTGTCGGGTGGCGTCGGCATCGGCGGCGTGCTGGAGCCGATGCAGGCCGGCCCCACCATCATCGAGGACAATTGCTTCATCGGCGCGCGTTCGGAAGTTGTCGAGGGCTGCATCGTGCGCGAAGGCTCGGTGCTCGGCATGGGCGTCTTCATCGGCCAGTCGACCAAGATCGTCGACCGCGCCACCGGTGAGATCTTCTACGGCGAGGTGCCGCCCAATTCGGTGGTCGTCGCCGGCTCGCTGCCGGGCAAGCCTCTCCCGAACAACGAGCCGGGGCCCAGCCTCTATTGCGCCGTCATCGTCAAGCGCGTCGACGCCAAGACGCGGTCGAAGACGTCGATCAACGAATTGCTGCGCGATTGATCTTTCCGCGAAGCGGGCGCACCTTCCGCCGGCGCGACAATCCGTCGCGCTGATTCAACATGGAGGGGTGACATGGACTGGAAATATCTGCTCACAAGTTTCGACGGCCGCATCAATCGCGCCAAGTTCTGGGCCTGCGTCGGCATCATTTTCGTCGGCGCGGTCATCGCGATGATCCTCGACAACATACTGGGCACGACAT
This sequence comes from Mesorhizobium intechi, assembly GCF_002879535.1. Taxonomy (GTDB): domain Bacteria; phylum Pseudomonadota; class Alphaproteobacteria; order Rhizobiales; family Rhizobiaceae; genus Mesorhizobium; species Mesorhizobium intechi. The sequence continues at coordinate 31,392 of NZ_PNOT02000302.1, read as the reverse complement.
TCAACCAAATGCCCTACGGCTTTATCTATTTGCTCTATGGGCTGGCCATGCTCTATTCGGTCTTCGCCGTTTACGCCAAGCGCTGGCATGATCGGGGCAAGTCAGGCTGGTGGAGCCTGATCATCCTGGTGCCCTTTATCGGCGCGATCTGGTTTCTGGTGGAATGCGGCATTCTCGAAGGCGCCAGGGGTGCCAATCAATACGGACCGGACCCGCTTGCCTGACAGTTCAAATCTCACCTGGCTTTTCTTCAAGACATCGGGCCGCGTCAGCCGCGCGGCCTATTTTCTTGGTGGCCTGCTGGTCGCCATCATCCAGGCCTTCCCGCTCTACCGCTTCACGCTGGTGCCGGAAGGCTCGGCCGAGGGCAATATGTGGTCGTTCATCTTCTTCGTCGCCTTCATTGCCTCGCTATGGTCGAACATCGCGCTGGCGGTGAAGCGGCTGCACGACCTCGACAAGCCGGGCATTGCCGCGCTGATCCTGTTCGTGCCGGTCGTCTCGATCGTCGCCTTTGTTGTGTTGTGCCTGTTTCCAGGGCAGCCTGGGCCCAACCGCTATGGCCGGCGCACCAACGAGCCGGCACAACCCTGAGGGCCGATCGGACATGCGCTACCGCACGCTTGATCCGAAACTGATCATCGAGACCGCCGAACGGCTTGAGGAGCGCGTTGCAGAACGGTTTCCCCAGGCCGGCCTGCGCGGCGTCGCCGCCGAACTGGTGTCGCTGTCACGCGATCTGGCCAAGGCGGCCCAGGCGCTCGAAGCGCCGATCTGGTGGCTGCGCGGGCTCATCATCGCCGCCGTCCTCGCCGGCGCGTTGATCTTCCTGTTCGTCGGCACCATCCTGCCGCTCATTCACATTTCCCAGGCCGACGATGCGGTGCAGTCGGTGCAAGGCATCGAAGCCACGATCAACATGATCATCCTTGCCGTGCTCGGCCTGCTGGCGCTGATCCGCACCGAGGAGCGCATAAAGCGCAAGCGGGTGTTTCGCCAGCTGCACGGCCTGCGCTCGCTGATCCACGTCATCGACATGCACCAGCTGACCAAGGATCCGGCGACGCTCTCGGCCGATTTCAAGCCGACCGCGCATTCCCCGGCCCGCATCACCAATGCCGCCGATCTCGCGCGCTACCTCGACTATTGCTCCGAGATGCTGTCGATCACCGGCAAGATCGCCGCTCTGTTCGCCCAGTCGGTCAACGACGATGTCGTCGTCGACGGCGTCAATGACATCGAGAACCTGGCGTCCAACCTGTCGCGCAAGATTTGGCAGAAGATCACCTTGATCGAGAGGCATCCGGCGGCACGACCTGCTCCGGCGCCAGGCCGGGCGAGCCAAGCCGCGCCGCTTCCGCCGCGCGCACCAAAGCGGTAACGCTTTCCAAGAGCGGCGCCGGGGTCCCCCTTCTCTGGGCGAGGCCGAGCACCGCGCCTTGCAGCTCGCCGATTTCCGTCGGCCGGCCGCGCTGCAGATCGTCCCACATCGACGAGCGCGCCTGAGGGTCGATCGCCAGCATGCGCCGCGCCAACAGTTTGAACAGCCAGTCCGGCAGCCGGAGCACTTTCGGCAGCAGCGCCGGGCGCAGTCCGGCGATCCGCGCCGGCGCGATGCCGGAGGCCTTCATCGCCCGCAGCGCCTCGTCGATCTGGCCGGCCAGGATCAGCCGCCAGCGCCGATCGGCGAGTTCGCTCGCCAGCGGCAGGTCCGACAATGCCACCAGCGCGTTGTTGAGGTTCATCAGCAGCTTGCCCCACAGCACGGCCTTCATGTCGCCATGCGTCTCGACCGCCAGCCCTTCGACATCGAGAAGGCCGGCGACGTCGAGAAGGCCGGCAGGGCCGCCGTCCTCGATCATCACCTTGCCGTCGCTGGCGCGGTGGACGCGCAGCGGCAGCTCGCCGTCAGGCGACTGCACCACGTTGAACGGCACCATGCCGGCCAGCACGGTGCGCAGGCCAGACCCCGCGCGCAGCCTGTCGGCATTGTCGACGCCGTTCTGCAGGCTGACCACCACCGCATCGGGCCGGGCATGGACTTTGATCAGCGCCGTCATCTCCTGCGTGGCGCCGCTCTTGACGGTCACCAGGATTACATCCGCCTGCGGCAGAGCGACGGCGGCATCGTCGGTGATTGCGAGCGCGTCGGGCATGACCAGGCGATCGCGGCCTTCAAGGTCGCTGACGCGCAATCCGCCCTGCCGCAGCGCTCCCTCGATGCGCGGCCGGGTGAGCAGGATCACCCTGCGCCCGCCGAGCGCCAGACAGCCGCCGACATAGCAGCCGATGCTGCCAGCGCCGGCGATGACAATCCGTTTTTCCCGATCCGCCATCCCTTGCTCCGCACCGGCCCGACTATACGACATGAAAACCATAATGTCGGCGGCATCGTCTGCCATTGCACTGGCCCCTATGTCTGCCCGTGACAGGCCCTCGGCTTTCGACTATCGCTTTTGCCATGACGCTGCCGACCGACCCCGCCGCAAACCTCGCCGCCCTTATCCGTTGCGCCTCCGTGACACCAGCCGAAGGCGGAGCGCTGGGCGCGCTGGAAACGATGCTGAAACCGCTCGGCTTCCTGGTCGACCGGCCGGTCTTTTCGGAAGACGGCACGCCCGACATCGAGAACCTCTATGCAAGGCGGTCCGGCAACGGCCCGCATCTGATGTTCGCCGGCCATACCGATGTCGTGCCGGTCGGCGACGAAGCCGCCTGGACGCATCCGCCTTTCGCCGCCGAGATCGCCAATGGCGAGATGTATGGCCGTGGCGCCGTCGACATGAAGGGCGGCATCGCCTGCTTCGTCGCGGCGATAGCGCGCCATGTCGACAAGCACGGCGGGCCCAAGGGCTCGGTCTCGCTGCTGATTACCGGGGACGAGGAAGGACCAGCCATCAATGGCACGGTCAAGTTGCTCGAATGGGCCGCTTCCAGGGGCGAGAAATGGGATGCCTCGGTCGTTGGCGAGCCGACCAACCCGGATGCGCTCGGCGACATGATCAAGATCGGCCGGCGCGGCTCGCTGTCCGCTTCGGTCACCGTCAATGGCCGCCAGGGCCATGCCGCCTATCCGCAGCTTGCCGACAATCCGGTGCGCGGGCTGATCAGCCTGGTCGATGCCTTGCTGCATCCCGTCTTCGACAAGGGAACCAAGGATTTCCAGCCGACCAATCTGGAGGTCACCTCCATCGATGTCGGCAACCCGGCCACCAACGTGATTCCTGCCAAGGCCACCGCGACCTTCAACATCCGCTTCAACGACACCTGGACGGCCGAGACCATCCAGGCTGAAATCCACAACCGCCTCGACCAGGCGGCGAAGCGCAAGAAGTATCGGCCGGGCAAGAAGACGCCGGTCGACTACGACCTTGTCTGGCGCGACCGACCAAGCCATGTCTTCCTGACCCGCGACGACAAGTTGGTCGACACGCTTGCCGGCTCGATCAAGGCGACGGTCGGCAAGGGACCGACATTGTCGACCTCCGGCGGTACGTCGGATGCGCGTTTCATCAAGGATTACTGCCCGGTGGTCGAGTTCGGTCTGGTCGGCAAGACCATGCATATGGTCGACGAGCGCGTCGCCCTTGCCGATCTCGAAACACTGACGCGGATCTACCAGCGCTTCATCGAAGACTGGTTCGGACAGGGCTGAACAGCATGCTTTCGGCGGATGAAACCCAAGCTTCGTTGACCGGTGCCTGGCGGCTTATGCTCGGCAAGGCCGACGGGCTGCGCCTGCTCGACCTGTCGGCCGACGGTTTCTGGAATTCCTTCTTTGCCATCGTCGTTGCCGCGCCGGCATTGATCGTGGGCTGGGTCGGCATCGCCAACCAGATCGGCGATCCCGACGCCTTCGTGGGCCGTTTCGGCATGCTGTTGCGCCTGGCGACGGTCGACATCGGCTCCTGGGTGCTGCCGCTGGTCGCGCTCGCCTTGGTCGCGCCGCGCGCCGGCATTGGCGGGCGCTTCGTCCACTATGTCGTCGCCAGCAACTGGGCCTCAGCCATCACTGCCTGGCTCATGCTGCCCTCGGCGCTGATAAGGCTCTTCCTGTCGTCGGCAAACCAGGTCTCGGGCCTGGTGTCGCTGCTGCTGTTCGCCTTGTCGATGGCGCTGACCTGGCGCATGACCAATGCCGCGATCGGCAAGGGCGCGGCCGTCGGCACCGCCGTTTTCGTCGGCATGTTCATCGCTTCGCTGCTGGTGCTGTTCGGGCTGCAGATGCTGCTTGGCATCACCGTGCCGGACGATATCGGGGCCCAGAGCCTTTCCGGGCCGTTCCCGGGGTAGAGCCCGCCTGGCCATGAACAGCGCCTGCCGACTCTGTTCAGGGATAATCGACGCCAATGAGGAAAAGCCCGTCGGGCGGCGCCACTTGCCCGCAGGCGGCGCGGTCGCGCGCTTCGAGCGCTGCCTTGAGATCGGCCTCGGTCCAGCCGCCATCGCCGACGCGCTTGAGCGAGCCGACCATGGAGCGCACCTGGTTGTGCAGGAAGGAACGGGCCGAGGCTCTCACCTCGATCATGTCGCCCGCCCGGCTTACATCGAGCCGTTCCAGCGTCCGGACCGGACTGTTGGCCTGGCACTGGGTCGAACGGAAGGTGGTGAAGTCATGCCGGCCGAGCAGGAGTTTCGCGGCCTCGTGCATGGCGCCGGCGTCGAGCCGCTTCGGCACCCACCACACCTTGCCCTTTTCCAGCGCCGCGGGCGCGCGGCGGTTGAGGATGCGGTAGAGATAGTGGCGGCCGGTGGCCGAGAAGCGCGCGTCGAAATCGTCGCGAACGGTCGCCGCCTTCAGGATGGCGACATGCGCGCCAGCGGCCTGCAGGTGGGCGTTGACGGCATCGCGCACCTTGTCGCCAGGCCATGGCTTGGCCAAGTCGACATGCGCCACCTGGGCGCTCGCATGCACGCCGGCATCGGTGCGGCCGGCGGCGCGCAACCGCACCGCCTCGCCGCTGAATTTCTCGATCGCCTGCTCGATCGCCTGCTGCACCGAAGGCTGGTCGGCCTGGTGCTGCCAGCCGGCAAACAGGCTGCCGTCATATTCGATGTCGAGGCGAAAACGCGGCATGCCGGCAGCTTGTACCTCCTCGCCTAGGCGGCGAGGGCGGTGAAGGCGGAAGCGTAGACCAGCCTGCCGGCCTCCGGAGCGTCGCCCCAGGCCAGCGCCTGCAGCGCCTCGCCTTGGTATTCGCTTTCGAACTTCTCGGCCCGCGCATGGCTGTAACCGAACCGGCCGTAATAGGCCGGGTCGCCCAGCACCACCGCCAGCGTCTCGCCGGCATCCCTGAGGCGGATATGTGCCTCGCGGATCAGCGCGCCGCCAATGCCGCTGCCATGGAACGACGGTTCCACCGCCAGCGGCGCCAGCGCCACGGCCGCGAAGCTCTTGCCGCCATTCTGGACGAACAGCCGGGAAAACAGGATATGGCCGACCACCTGACCGTCTTCTTCCGCCACCAGTTCGACGACGGCGTCGCCGTCGGTGACCAGCGCGTCGACCAGCCCGGCCTCCGCCTGCTGGCCGAAGGCGTGTTCCTCGACGAGGCGTATGGCCTCGCGATCCCGCGGCGTCGCCGCGCGTATTGACATCATGCTCATGAGAACTTCATTCCTTTTACGATCTTGGCTCCGCGCAGGAATTCCGACGCGGCGGCGGGCTTCCCGCCCGCGCGTTGAACTTCGACCAGCCTGATCGCGCCTGCCCCGCAGGCGACCGTCAGCCGGTCATCGAGAATTCCTCCCGACTCGCCCCGATCTTCCGAAAGCGACAGGCTCTCGGACAGCGTCGAGCGAAGCAGTTTCAGCCGTTCCATGCGGCCGCCAATGTCAATTTCGGACCAGGCGCCTGGAAAGGGCGACAGGCCACGAAGATGGTTGTGGACCTCGGCCGCAGGCCGCGTCCAGTCCACCCGCGTCTCGGACTTATCGATTTTTCTGGCATAAGTCACCCCTTCCGCCGCTTGCGCGGTAAATGTCAGGGTATTCCCTTCCAGCCGCGCCAGCGCTTCCCCCATCAGGGCAGCACCAATGCGCATCAACCGATCATGCAGATCGCCGGCCGTCATATCGGGTTCGATGGCGCATTTTTCAAGCAATCCCACCGGGCCGGTGTCGAGCCCCTCTTCCATGCGCATCACCATCATGCCGCTTTCCAGGTCACCAGCCATGATGGCGCGCTGGATGGGGGCGGCACCGCGCCAGCGCGGCAAGAGCGATGCATGGCCGTTGATGCAGCCAAGCCGGGGCGCATCGAGAATCGCTTTCGGCAGCAGCAACCCATAGGCGACGACTACGGCGATATCGGCCCGCAGGGCGCTGAAGGCGGCCTGCTCGGCCTCCCTCTTGAGGGATGTCGGCGTTCGCACCTCGATGCCGAGGCGCTCGGCCTCGCGCTGCACCGGCGACGGCGTCAGCTCCAGCCCGCGCCGGCCGCCGGCGCGGGGCGGCTGCGTGTAGACGGCGGGAATCTCATGTCCGGCCGCGGCGATCGCGCGCAACGTCGGCACCGAAAACTCCGGCGTGCCCATGAAGATGACGCGGAGGGGCATTTTCCCCTATCCCGCCAGCTTGCCCGGCGCCTTGTCCTTGGCGAGCTTCTTGAACTTCTTCACCACCATGTCGCGCTTCAGCTTCGAAATGTGGTCGATGAACAGCACGCCGTTGAGATGGTCGATCTCGTGCTGCAGGCAGGTCGCCATCAGCCCCTCGGCCTCCATCTCCTGCAATTTGCCGTCGCGGTCGAGATATTTCACCCGAACGGAAGCAGGGCGTTCGACCTCGGCGTAGTAGTCGGGAATCGACAGGCAGCCCTCCTCGTAGACGGAGCGCGCCTCGGCGCTCTCCAGGATCTCCGGGTTGATGAAGACATGCGGCGCCGGCGTTTCGTCTTCCTTGGCGAGATCGATCACCAGCATGCGCAGCGGCTCGCCGATCTGGATTGCCGCCAGCCCGATGCCGGGCGCGTCATACATGGTCGCCAGCATGTCGTCGGCCAGTTTGCGCAAAGGCGCATCGACGCGCTCCACCGGCTTGGAAACCTGGCGCAGGATGGGATCGGGAAGAATGATGAGCGGCTTGATCGGCATGGCGTCCCACGTAAGACGTCCAGCGAAAAGCGTCAACCGGTGGACTCGGGTATCGTTCACGTTTTGATCTATGCCGGCCCGCCGAATCGGCTATGCTGTCCACATGAATGATCTGAGCACCATCCTTTCGCAGCCCGTCGCGCGGCTCGGCGCCTCGACGATCACGCTGGGCCATGCCCTGGCTTTCGCCGCCTTGCTGTTCCTCGGCCTGTTCGTGGCGCTGGTCGTCGCGCTGTGGCGGTCGGCCAAGGCGCGCGCCGTCGCTGCCGCGGAAGCCGCCGACCATGCCCGCGACGCCGAGGCGCGGATGGCCGGCATATTGCAAAGCCAGGCCGAGATGCAGGGCCGCATGGGCGCTATTGCCGAAGTGTTCGGCGCGCGCCAGGCGGAGCTGACGCAGTCGATCGGCCAGCGCCTCGACGCCATGACCGGCCGCCTTGGCCAGACCATGACCGAGCAGACCAAATCGACGCATGAGAGCCTGGCCAAACTGCAGGAGCGGCTGGCCGTCATCGATGTCGCGCAAGGCAACATCCAGTCGCTTGCTGGCCAGGTCGTGCAGCTGCAGGCGATCCTCTCCAACAAGCAGACGCGCGGCGCCTTCGGCCAGTCGCGCATGGAAGCGATCGTCGCCGACGGCCTGCCGCATGGCGCCTATGAATTCCAGGCGACGCTGTCGAATGGCAGCCGGCCCGATTGCCTGGTGAAGATGCCGAACGGAGCGCCCTCGCTGGCCATCGATGCCAAGTTTCCGCTGGAAGCCTGGAACGCCATCCGCGCCGCCGACGGCGCCGACTTGCAGAAGGTCGCGTCCCAGGCCTTCCGCCGCGACATCGAGATCCACGTCCGCGACATCTCGGAAAAATACCTGATCCAGGGCGAGACCCAGGACACAGCCTTCATGTTCGTGCCGTCGGAATCGGTGTTCGCCGAAATCCACGAGAATTTCGAGGCGATCGTCCACAAGGCGCACCGCGCCCGCGTCGTCATCGTCTCGCCGTCGCTGCTGATGTTGTCGATCCAGGTCATCCAGGCGATCCTCAAGGACGCCCGCATGCGCGAACAGGCGCATCTGATCCAGGGCGAGGTCATTCGGCTGATGGAGGATGTCGCGCGCGTCGACGAGCGCGTGCGCAAGCTGCAGGTGCATTTCGGCCAGTCGGCCAAGGACATCGACGATATCCTCGTCTCGACATCGAAAGTGACCAAGCGCGGCCAGAAGATCGAGGCGTTGGAGTTCGGCGCGCAGGCCGATGGCGATGCCGGCCCGCAGACGCCGTCACGGGCGCCCGCGGCGAAACTCGAGCCCGGACCGCGCGCTGCCGATTCAAAGACCGGGCAGCTCAGGCTGCGGGTCGTCGAAGGCGACGACTGAACGGACAGTCCTGATTTTGACGCAATGCCCAAGGGAAAGCGCTATGCGCATTTCCCGGAAAAACCGTCCCACTTTTCCTGGAATCGCGTCAGGCCACGGCCACGATGACGTGCGCCTGGATTTTCGCGGCAACCGCGCCGCCGCCATGCCTGGCCGCAATCGCGGACGCGGCGTAGTCCGTTGCAGCGTCGAGTTTCCCGGGATCCCGGCCCTCGATTTCGGTGCGAAGCACCGTTCCCTGGCAATAGGCAACGGCCGGAATCCGCGGCGAAGGCGCACGGCTCTGTTCAGCTCTCGTCTCGATCGCCACACCGGAGAAGCCGGCCGCTTCCAGGTCGCCGCGGATCAGCGCCGTGTCGTGGTAGCCATGCGGCGTGCGGGCCAGAAAGCGCGGCGGATCGTTCGGAAACATCCTTGCCAGCGCGTTCGTCACATCATCGGCGAACACGTTCTCCTCGATGCGGTCCCATACGTTGAACAGGAAATGTCCGCCGGGCTTCAGCACCCGCCTGGCCTCGCGATAGGCGGATGGGCGGTTGGGAAAGAACATCGCGCCGAACTGGCAGCAAACGAGATCGAAGGCGGCGTCCTCAAATGGCAGCGCCATTGCATCGGCCTGGCGCCATTGGATGCGACTGTCGCGAGCCTGTCGCGAAGCGGCGTAGTCGAGCATCGGCTGGTTGAGGTCGGTCACGACATAGCTTGCGTGAGGGGACAGTTCCGGCGCCAGGGCACGGGTGACGACCCCGGTACCGGCGGCGACTTCCAGGACCGCTTTGGGCGAGAAGGACGCTCCCCGCCGTGCAAGGTCCGCGGCGAATGGCTCGAAAATCAACGGCACCATGTAGCGGTCGTAGTTTTCCGGGATCGAGCCGGCAAACAACTTGTCCGTTTCCAACATCGCTATCACCCGCCCGATTGATGGCGAGCGAGACTAGCACATATTGCTTGTCTTGGGCGCCTTTCGGTCGACAGGCCGGTGCTACTGTTCTTCGACGATGCTCATGCCCTCGAATTCGGGAAGCCAGTGCAGGGCCGAGCGGTGCCATTTCTGTTGGGTCGGCACCAGATCCTCGCGTTGCCTCGCGGTGCCTGTCCTGATTCCATAGATCTTCGGGCCGTCGCCAACCGAGGTCGCGTATAGATGCGCCCCGCAGTCGCCGCAAAAGGCCTGGGCGCGCTTGGCGCCGCTCGATCCGGTCTTGATATAGATTCTTGGTGTGCCTTTGGTGATCCGGTAGCGATCCTCTGGCGCGGGAACGGTGACACGAAAGGCCGTCCCGGTCAGTTGCTGGCAATCCGTGCAGTGGCAGATCGAGGTCTTTGCGGGGTCGACCTCCGCCTCATAGGTGATGGCGCCGCAATGGCACCCGCCGTCGATCTTCATGGTCTATCCTCCGAAATGCGTCGCCTGATCTTGGCCGTGATCTTAGCAAGGCAATGCGATGGGGCAACGGTCCTGCGCTGGTCCAGGATCAGTGCGATGCCGTTTCGATCAGCTTGCGCCGCTGCTCCCAGGTGCCCGCGGTCTGCGGCTTGACGAACAGCCGCGTGATCTCCGGCATGTCCTTTTTCAGCCGTGCCTCGATGCGTTCGACACAGGCTTCGATTTCCGGTGCCGCCAGATGGTCCTCGAATTCGATGCTGAGTCCGGCAACGATCTCCCGCGGCCCCATATGGACGGTCAGGACGCCGTTCGCGCGCTGCACCGCCGGATCCTGCTGCACGATCGCCAGCACCTTTTTCTGCACTTCGGGCGACGCCGGCTCGCCGATGAGCAGCCCCTTGCTTTCGCGGGCGAGGAAAATCGCCGTGGCGCCGAGAATGAACGCGATGCCGATCGAGGCGGCGCCGTCGAGTTCCGGCATCTCCAGCAACTCCGCCGCCAATATGCCGGCAAACGCGACGATCAGGCCGACAAGCGCCGCGCTGTCCTCGAACAGCACGGTATAGACGCTGGGGTCCTTGCTCGACTGCACGGCCTGCAGCCAGCTCTGTTTGCCTTTCTCCCGGCGGAATTCCTTCAGCGCCACCAGCCAGGAGCTGCCTTCGAAGAGGAAGGACAGGCCAAGGACGATATAGTTGACCTTGACGTTGGCGACAGGCTCCGGCGCCATGATGTGGATGATGCCCTCGTAGAGCGACACGCCGGCGCCCAGCGCGAAGACCAGGAGGGCAACGATGAAGCTCCAGAAATAGAGTTCGCGGCCATGGCCGAGCGGATGCGTGCGGTCGGCCGGGCGCGCGGCACGGTGCATGCCGTAGAGCAGCAGGCCGCCATTGCCGGTATCGACCAGCGAATGCACGCCTTCCGACAGCATCGCCGAGCTGCCGGTGAAGAAGGCGGCGGCGAATTTGGTCAGCGCGATCGCCAGATTGCCGGCGAGCGCCGCGTAGATGACCATTTTGGAGCCGCCGTGCCCGGCCATGCGGTTTGGTCCTCGTTCAACGTGCCCAGTCTAACCGCCGGACGGCTGCAACTCCACCATAACGCGCCAACTGCCGGGTCGTTCAAGACGCGATTTGTTTGGGACCGGCCGGCGGGAGACGGCGGCTATTCGACGATCTCGTCGGTCCACACCTTGAAGCCGGCCAGTGTCCCCGGTCCGAAAATATGGGTCAGCGGCACATCCGCGGCGTCGCGCCCGGAAGCGATGAGGATGCGGCCGATGCGCGGCGCATTGTTGCGCGGGTCGAAGACGTGCCAGCGGCCGCCGAGATAGACTTCCATCCAGGCGGCGAAGTCCATGCTCGACCACGGCTTCGGCATGCCGATATCGCTGATGTAGCCGGTGCAGTAGCGCGTCGGGATGTTCAGCGCCCGGCAGAAGGTGACGGCAAGATGCGCGAAATCGCGGCACACGCCGCTCTGTTCCCGATAGGCTTCCGCAGCGGTGCGCGTCGGCCGCGCATTGCCGTAGTTGAAGGCGATGTGGTTGTGGACGAAATCGCACACCGCCTGCACGCGCGGAATGCCAAGCGGCGTATGGCCGAACAGTCGCCAGGCTTCGCTGGCCAAAAGGTCGCTCTCGCAAAACCGGCTGGGCAGCAGGAACAGCAGCGTTTCGGCCGGCAGGTCGCGCACCTCGTGCTGCCACGCCTCCGGCTCGCCCATCTCGAATGTGCCGGGGTCGCGGATCACCGCATCCGTGCCGACGCTGAACCGTCCGGGCGGCGCGACGAAGCGGTTGCACCAATTGCCGAAACTGTCGCGATAACCCTGAACCGGAACTGGCGGGCTGGAGGTCAGGAAGTCCGGGCGCTCGAGATCGGAGGCGCGCGAATAGTGGACATTGAGCATCGCGATGAGCGGCGTTTCCTGCGGGAAGTCGAAACTCATCTCGCAGCCGATGTGGATCCGCATTGTCGTCCTGACCGGCCTGCCCGACGATCACCCGGCGAAGGCGCGGGTCGATGCTGCAGTGCGAAGATGAGAATGGCACGGACGGCCATGGTTTACGAGCAAATTAGAAACCGGTTGAAAGCAGTCCGCCGGCGGTTGCGACAGATACTGCCCTCTTGCGGCAAAGCGTTTCTCTTGTTTCACTTCATTCCCCGCAACTGGAGGAACGAATCATGGCTAAAGGTGCGATGAAGGCAGGCAAGGAAGCCCGCAAGCCGAAGAAGGATGCCAAGAAGCCGGCACCCGCTCCCGCCCTGAAGGCGCCACCGGTCAAGGCGATGCGCATCAAGGAAAAGTAGGCCTCGGCAGGCGCGGCAAAATCCCACCGGCGGCGTCGGAGAATGCCGCCGGGTTGGATTGGGCGTTTGAACAACCTATATCGACAGTGCGGGGACGACCCCGCGCCTCTCCTACAATCCGGTCGGGACGACCCGCCATCATGACCGGCATCCGAGGATCGGCTCCTGTCTCCGGCCCGGTGCTGGATGGAGCCTTCCGATGTCTTGGACTTTTCTGTTCTTCGCCGGCCTGTTCGAAATCGGCTGGGCGATCGGCCTCAAATACACCGACGGATTTACCAGGCTGGTTCCGACCGTGCTCACGGTCGCCTCGATGATCGTCAGTCTTGCCTTGCTTGGCCTGGCGCTGAAGGCGCTTCCCGTCGGCACCGCCTATGCGGTGTGGACCGGTATCGGCACGGTCGGCACGGCCCTGCTCGGCATCTGGCTGCTCGGCGAGCCCGCCACCGCGATCCGCCTTGCCTGTATCGCGCTGATCGTCTGCGGCATTATGGGGCTGAAATTCGCGGCCTAGAAGCGGTTGGGGACGACGGACGTCCAAAAAAGCAAAAGCGCCGCACAAACACCTTCAGGGCCGCGGCAAGGCGACCCTGATTGCAAATTTCGAAGCTTGGCCGTCAGGCGTTAGCGGGCTGAGAAGCCTGGAGGCGTTCTGCCGGTACGCTGCTTGCGCGCCGCATAGCGTGCGTCGCGCTTCGCCTTGCGTTCGGCTTCGTCGGCCAGCAAACGGGCGATGCGCTCGTTCTCTTCGGCTTCCTTGATCTTCGCTTCAGCCAATGCCGCTTCTTCGGCCGCAATGCGCGCAGCTTCAGCCGCTGCCTCGCGCTCGGCCTTCTCGACCGCCTCGCGTGCCAACTTTTCCTGCTTCAGCCTGGCCTTTTCAGCCTCGCGGATCGCGCGAGCCTCTAGGATCGCCTTGCGCTCGGCCTGTCGCGCCAGCACCGCAGGATCATCTGCCGCCGGCTTTGACTTGAAGCGCTCCAGAAGCGCCTTCTTTGCCTCGTTCGCGGCATTGCGCCGCTCGAAAATGTCTTTTTCCCTGTAGATAGCCAAGTCCACTTCCCTGAAGTCAATTCGCGAGGCTTACATACGCGCGAATGCCGAGAGTTCAAGCGCCAAATCGGTATGCCAGCCATGAAATTCCGCGATGTTGCAACCGGGAGACGCCTTTTCCGGCCTAAACCGACATGCACTGTTCACCGTCCACGCCTCTGGCGGCAAGGCAGTTCGCTCGCTACGTCTAGCTGCAAAACCCAACACCAGGATGACATCAAATGGAACTCGGTCTCTACACTTTCGCCGACGTCAGCCCGCAGCCCGGCCCGGGCGCCATCGGTCCGCATGAGCGCTTGCGCAACCTGATCGAGGAGGTCGAACTCGCCGACCAGGTCGGTCTCGACGTCTTCGGTCTCGGCGAGCATCACCGTCCCGATTATGCCGCCTCCGCGCCGGTCGTGGCGCTCGCCGCCGCCGCCGAGCGCTCGAAGCGCATCAAGCTGACCAGCGCGGTCACGGTATTGTCCTCCGACGACCCGGTGCGCGTGTTCCAGCAGTTCGCCACGCTTGATCTTCTCTCGGGCGGCCGCGCCGAGATCATGGCCGGGCGCGGTTCGTTCATCGAATCCTTCCCGTTGTTCGGCTACAATCTGGAAGACTATGACGAGCTCTTTGCAGAAAAACTGGATCTGCTGCTCGCCATCCGTGACAGCGTCAAGGTCACCTGGTCCGGCAATCTGCGTGCGCCGATCAACGATCGCGGCGTCTATCCCCGGCCCTTCCAGGACAGGCTGCCGGTCTGGATCGCGATTGGTGGGACGCCGCAGTCCGCCGCCCGCGCGGGTGCGCTCGGCCTGCCGCTGGCGCTTGCCATCATCGGCGGCGAGCCGGCACGTTTCGCGCCACTGTTCGACCTATACCGCGAGGCCGCCCGGCGCGCCGGCAGCGATCCGGCGGGTCTCGCCACCAGCATCAACGTGCACGGCTTCATCGCCGACACCACCGAACAGGCGGCCGACGATTTCTACGGCCCGCAGGCCGAGGTGATGAACCGCATCGGCCGCGAGCGCGGCTGGGGGCCGACATCGCGGGCGCATTTCGACCAGTCGCGTGGTCCCAACGGCGCCCTGTTCGTCGGCAGCCCAGAGCAGGTGGCCGAGAAGATCGTCGCCCAGCACAGGATCTTCAACAATGACCGCTTCCTGCTGCAGATGGCGATCGGCACCATGCCGCATGCTAAGATCATGAAGGCGATCGAACTCTACGGCACCAAAGTGGCGCCGATCGTGCGCAAGGAAACGGCGAAGTCCGCGCCCGCGGTGGCAGCGTCCGTCGCATAAGCCAACCCACGGCCTTGCCGGCTAAAGGAACCTTGCTGGCGCGCCGACGTTTTCGTCAACGGACTGCACCAGTTGCGGTGTACCGCTGAGGGTCCATGATGAAAGCCGAACCCGCCGCTACGGGCGCAGGCGTTGCCGAAAGCCCGGATCCGCGCGTCGAGGCCCGCGCGGACACCCGTCTGATGCGCTCGCTGCTGGTCGGCATCTTCATCTTCATGACCGTCTATGCGCTCTATTTCGGCCGTGCCTTCTTCATGCCGGTCATGCTGGCTTTCCTGTTGGCGCTGACATTGACGCCGATCGTGCGGCTGCTGCGCAAGCGCGGCATTCCCGAAGTTGTTTCGGCGACGCTCCTGGTGCTTTTGTCCATCTGCGTGTTCGCCAGTGCCGGCTATTTGCTCTCGGGTCCTGTCATCGATCTCCTCAACAACACCTCGTCGATCGGCCAGCAGCTCACCGAACGGCTGGCGCAATTGCGGCGTCCGCTGGAAAGGATCATGCAGGTCTCGCATCAGATCGAGCAGATGACCGAGACATCGCAGGAGCCTGGCGTCCAGAAGGTGGCCGTCGCCCAGTCCGGCATCCTGTCGTCGGCCGCCAGCAACATCCTGGCGGCCGGTACGAGCCTCACCATCATCTTCGTGCTGTCGCTGTTCCTGCTCGCCTCGGGCACGATGTTCTACGAGAAGATCATCCAGTCCTTCGCCAGCCTCACCGAGAAGAAGCGGGCGCTGCGCGTCGTCTATGACGTCGAGCGCGAAATCTCGCACTATCTGCTCACCGTCACCATCATCAATGCGGGTCTCGGCACCGTCATCGGCCTTGGCTTGTGGGCGCTCGGCATGCCCAACCCGCTGGTCTGGGGTGTTGCCGCTGCATTGTTCAACTTCCTGCCCTATGTCGGCGCGCTGATGACCATCGTGCTGGTCGCGGTGATGGCGCTGATCAGCTTCGACGCCATGTCCTACGCGCTCCTGGCTCCGGCCTTCGTGCTTTTGTGCGATGTCGTCGAAGGCCAGTTCGTGACACCGATGGTGGTCGGCAGGCGCCTGGAAATCAACGCCGTGGCGATCTTCATCGCCATTGCCTTCTGGTCGTGGCTGTGGGGTTTCGTCGGCGCGCTGATGGCAGTGCCGCTGCTGGTCGTCATCAAGGTGTTCTGCGACCATTTCGAAGGTCTTGGCCATGTCGGCAATTTCCTCGCCGCGCAGCAAACCGCCGTGGTTGAAGACGAACCGGTCGAGGAGAACGGCAAGGCGGCAGCATAGAAGGCGCACGTGTTTGCAGCGGCCGGATCGAATGCCTATATCCGGCCGACCAACCCCCGGTGCCTTCCTTATGAGCGATGCCCCTGCCTTCGACCTCGACGCTTATCTCGCGCGCATCGGTTACGCCGGTCCGCGCGACGCGTCGCTGGATACGCTGAAGACGCTGCATTTCGCGCATCCGCAGGCGGTCCCCTTCGAGAACATCGATCCGTTTCTGGGCCGCCCGGTCCGGCTCGACCTTGCCGCGCTGCAGGACAAGATCGTCCGTGGCGGGCGCGGCGGCTACTGCTTCGAGCACAACCTCCTCTTCATGCATGCGCTGCAGGCGCTCGGCTTCGAGGTCGTCGGCCTGGCGGCGCGCGTGCTCTGGGGCCAGAGCGAGGACGCCATCACCGCGCGCAGCCATATGCTTTTGCGCGTCGAGCTCGATGGCCGCACCTACATCGCCGATGTCGGCTTCGGCGGGCTGACCCTGACCGCGCCGCTGCTGCTGGATCCCGGTCCGGAACAGAAAACCCCGCACGAGCCGTTCCGCCTCGTCGAGGCCGGCGATCATTTGCGCTTGCAGGCCGCCATCGGCGGCGACTGGCGCTCGCTCTACCGCTTCGACCTGCAGCCGCAATACGAGGTCGACTATTCCGTCACCAATTACTTCCTCTCGACCAGCCCGACATCGCATTTCCTCGCCTCCGTCATTGCCGCGCGCGCCGCGCCGGACCGGCGTTACGCGCTGCGCGGGAACCGGCTGTCGATCCATCACCTTGGCGGCCGCACCGAGCAGACGGAGATAGCCACCGCTGCCGAACTCGCCGACACGCTGCAAGGCCTGTTCGGCATCATCATTCCCGACCGCACGGCTTTTGAGGCCAGAGTGCGTGAGAAGAGGATCGTGGAGACCGCCGCATGACCGATTTGTCCGTTCTCGACCTGTCGCCGATCGTCGAAGGCAGTGATGCGTCGCAGTCGCTGGCCAACTCGCTCGATCTTGCCCGCCATGCCGAGCGGCTGGGCTACAAGCGCTACTGGCTGGCCGAGCACCACAACATGCCGGGCATTGCGAGCGCCGCCACATCCGTGGTGATAGCCCATGTGGCCGGCGGCACCAGAACCATACGCGTCGGCGCCGGCGGCATCATGCTGCCCAACCATGCGCCGCTGGTCATCGCCGAGCAATTCGGCACGTTGGCCGCCCTGTTCCCGGGCCGCATCGATCTCGGCCTCGGCCGGGCCCCCGGCACCGACATGAACACCGCGCGCGCCTTGCGCCGCAACCTCGAGGCCGGCGCCGACAATTTCCCGCAGGATGTCGTCGAACTGATGGGCTATTTCATGCCGGCCGAGGAAGGCCAGCGGCTCAGGGCCGTGCCGGGCGAGGGCCAGGCCGTGCCGATCTGGATTCTCGGCTCCAGTCTCTACGGCGCGCAGCTCGCCGCCATGCTCGGTCTGCCCTACGCCTTCGCCTCGCATTTCGCGCCGGCCGAGCTTGATCATGCGTTGGACATCTATCGCTCGCGCTTCCAGCCGTCCGAACAGCTCGACAGGCCGCATGTGATGCTCGGCCTCAACGTCTTTGCCGCGCCCACCGATGCCGAGGCGCGGCTGCTGTTCACCTCGCTGCAGCAGGCCTTCGTCAATCTGCGCACCGGGCGTCCCGGTCGGTTGCCGCCGCCGGTCGAGAACTACGACCGCGATCTCGATCCGATGGCCAAGACCATGCTCGGCCAGGCGCTGTCCTGCGCCGTCGTCGGTTCTCCCGAAACGGTCCGCCAGGGCATCGACGCTTTCGTGCGCCGCACCGGCGCCGATGAACTGATGGTGACGGCGCAGATCTTCGATCACGCGGCGCGGGTGCGGTCGTTCGAGATCCTGGCAGACGCTCACAAATCGCTGTCGCAAGCGGCCTGACATTTATCCGCCAGGTGCTTTTGCCGGCGGCAATGCTCTGCTAAGTGCGGCGCATCTCCAGCGAGAGCGAGCCTTCCCGTGACCCATGATCTTGACGCCCGCACGCAGTTTGCCATCGATCTGGCGCGCCGGGCCGGCGAACGCGGCCTCGAATATTTCCGCGATCTGGAAAGCCTGACCATCGAGAGCAAGGGCCATCAGGACCTGGTTTCGCAAGCCGACCGCGAGGTCGAGCTGTTCATCCGTGCGGCGATCGCCAAGGCCTATCCGCAGGACGGCATCGTCGGCGAGGAACACGCCTCGGTCGCTGGCTCGAGCGGCTATGCCTGGGTCATCGATCCCATCGACGGCACCGCCAATTTCGTGCGCGGCATTCCGGCCTGGTGCGTGGTCATCGCTTGCGCAAGGGACGGGGAGACGGTCGTCGGCGTCATCCACGAACCGTCGACCGGCGAGACGTTCCATGGCAGGCGCGGTGGCGGCGCCTTCATCAACGGCAGGCCGATCAAGGCAAGTGCCGCGACCAGCCTGGAAGAAGGCTCTGTGGGGACTGGATTCTCGAATCGGGCCGAGGCCGAGAACATCGCGGTGCTGATCAAGAAGATCCTCGCCGAAGGCGGTGTCTTCTTCCGCAACGCGTCCGGCGCCCTGATGCTGGCCTATGTGGCCTCGGGCCGGCTGCTTGGCTATGTCGAGGAACACATGAACGCCTGGGACTGCCTGGCCGGCATGCTGCTGATCGAGGAGGCCGGCGGCACGGTCCTGAAGGCGGATCCCAAGACGGTGCTGCAGAGTGGCACGCAGGTCATCACCGGCGGCAAGGGCGTCTTCTCGAAGCTGCAGGAACTGTGCAGGGGAGCGTTCACGCTCTGATCGCCATTTGATGCGATGGATCGCGGCGGCACCTACGCCAGCTTGGCCAGCAGCTTCATGAAGGTGGCGATCTCCTTGGCCGAGAGCGGCGCCAGCGTTTCCCTGGTGATCTCGCGCGCCAGCGGGATCAGGCGTTCGATCGCGTCGCGGCCTTCCGCGGTCAGATTGACCAGCAGCCGCCTTTTGTCGACCTCATGCTTGGAGAGCTCGACCAGGCCGCGCGCCTTCAGCCGGTCGATCACGCCCTTCACCGTCGCCGCATCCATGGCGATCAGCGTGCCGAGCTGGTTCTGCGAGGTCTCGCCGACGTCGCGCAGCTTGGCGAGCGCCGCGAATTGCGGCGGCGTCAGGTCGCCGATATGCGCGGCGAAGATCGAGACATGGCGCTGGTGCGCCTTGCGCAGGATGAAGCCGACCTGCTCCTGCAGCAGGTAATCCTGTTCCTCGGGCTCTTCGACCTCGACCAGCTTGAGCAGATTGTCCTCGCCGCTCACCGAAGCCCGTCCCAGGCCTTGATGCCGTCGGCCGCGAGGCCGCCCATGCGGTTGTGGATGCGCGGTCCGCAGGTCATGGCCAGACAAAAAAGAATCTCGTCGGGGCGCGGCCCGTCGCTGATGCCGACTTCCATGGCGTCGAAATGGCTGCGCACATAGGCGGCGTTGATATGGCCGAGCGGCACGTCGAGCTTCGAGCCGAAGGCGCCGACCTTCTTGGCCGACGGCACGATCGCCTTGGCGTCGCCAAGCCGCTCGCGCATGGCGTAGCCGCCCGGCACGTGCCAGAGCGCGCCGTGCTCCAGTTCGCCCGCCGTTCCGACAATGGCGCCCTTGCCGTAGCCGTCGATCTGTTTGACGTCGCCGCCCAGTGCGGCGATCAGCCTGTCGGAAAGCAGCAGGCCGAGCGGCTTCAGATCGTCCATGGCGCTTTGCAGATCCTCGACATAGCGCCCGGCGAACGGGTTCCTGACCACGGCCATGGCCGCCGCACGCCGGCGCGGCACGTCCGCGACCGGACCGCCTTCGTGAAAGATCTCTTCGCTCAGCACCGCGATCTTGCGGATCGGAAACTCAGGCATGGGCAACTTCCTCCCTCGGATTTTTGCTGGGTGCGGCAAGCGCCACCGAACCACTGATGCGGGCCTCGCCGCCAAGAAACAGCGCCGATCCGGCAACCAGGCCGCGCCGGCGAAAATCTTCGGCGACGGCAAGGCCATTGTCCAGCGCCCGCGCCACCTCGCCAGGCGCAAGCATGCCGACGCCTTGCGTCACCAGTCGCGCGCCAAGGTCGCTGTCGGGCGACAATTCACATGCGGGAATGCGCTTGATGGCCGGATTGCCGGGCAGGTTCACCGCATTGGCAATGAGCGTTGCCGCCGCATCGGCCTCGGCGCCGGTCCGCGCCAGCACGGTGACGGCGTCGGCAATGCCAAGCGAGAAGGAACGGCCGCGCCAGCCGCTGGTGGCGACACCGCCGACGCCATCCTCCGCGCGGATCGTGATCCGGTCGGCCATGCCGTTGCCGGTCCCGGCGACCGCCAGGCCGATCGACCGGCCCTTGCCGATGTGAAGTGCGCTGTCACCGCCATTGTTGACATAGGCGCGCTCGAGCCTGCGGCCGGCAAGCAATGCAGCGAGCATTTCGTCGGCTACCGATCCTGCAACGGCCGCCATCGGTGTTATGAAGCTTTCTGCCAACGGCATGACGGCCGCTTCCATCCGGCGCGCCGTCGGACCGTCAAAAGCGCGCGGCGCCAGGAAAAATGCCGGGAGCCGCAATTCGGGAAGCTCCCTGACCAGCTCGATCAGCATCGTCTGGAATCGCGCGACGGCTTGCTCATACGCCAGGCGGCATTCCTGCGCCTCGCCGAAGGCCTCGATGATCAGGTCGATCGGCCCATGGTTGAGATGCAGCCGCTTGCCGTCCTGCAGCCAATGCGCTTGCGGGCCGTCCATCATTCGGTTCCGTTCGATGCGGCGCGCCGCAACTGCGCCAGCGGCGGCCATGGATTGTAGGACGGCGCACCGGTGCCTTGGCGCGGGTTGAGGTATTCGCCGCCCTTGGCGACGATGTCCTCGACGCTGCGGATCTCGGCCTCGTACCCGCCAAGCCTGACATAATCGTCGCGGCGCAAGGTGAACTCGATCGGCGCCACCAGCGCCGGCGTCGGCACATAGCCGAAGCCGCCTTCCGGCACCCTGGTGACATCGACCATCAGCGTGATGCCGCCCCCCGGCCAGACATAGACCGGTGCGCCGCCGACCGTCACATAGGTCTTCAGGCCTTGCACCGAACGGGTGAGATTGACGGGGTTTTCGGTGACGCCGGCGCGCAGCGAGCCGCCGGCACCGCCGATGAACAGCACGGTGCACAACGCCGGCTCGCAATTGTCCTCGATCAGATTGACCGACTTCTGCAACCGCTCCGGAAACGGCTTCTCGACCGGCTTCAATTCGTCGTCGAGTTCGTAGTAGGCGAACTGCTCGCCGGTGGTCGAAACCATCAGCAGCGATAGGCCCGGCCGCGCGCCCTTCTTGGCGTTCCACTCACCGAGGATCGACAGCGGGTCGGAAATCGAGGTGCCGCCCCAGCCGAGGCCGGGCTCGGAGACCTTGAAATAGCGGCCCGGCGTCGAGCGGCGGCCGATGATCTTGATGCCCGTATCCTGCCAGCCCAGCACCTTGCCGGCCTGGTGCTCGGAGACGACGCCGGTGATGTGGTCGTCGACCACCACCACTTCGTCGACCAGCCCGCGCCATTGCGTGGCGAACATGCCGATGGTGGCCGAACCGCAGCCGACACGCATGCGGTGTTCCTGCTTGCCGTCGATGACAGGCGGTTTGCCGGCTTCCACGATGATGGTGGCGCCGCCGTCGATGGTCAGTTCCACCGGCTTGCGGTTGCACAGGTTGAGCAGCGCGTCGCAGGTTGCCCGGCCTTCCGCCTTGGAGCCGCCGGTCAGATGGTGCACGCCGCCCAGCGACAGCATCTGCGAGCCATATTCGCCCGTCGTGACATGGCCGATCGCTTCGCCCTGGGCTCGCACGATCGCCGTTTCCGGTCCGATATGACGGTCGGTGTCGATCTTCACCTTGACGCCGCAATACGAAAAAATGCCTTCGGTGACGACGGTAACGAGATCGACGCCTTCGACCTGCTGGCTGACGATGAACGGCGCCGGCTTGTAGTCGGGATAGGTCGTGCCCGCGCCGATTGCCGTGACGAAGCGGCGGCCGGTGTTGACCAGTTCGCCGACCCATGCCTCGCCATCGGCGACGAAGGGCACGACTGTCCCGCCGGTCTCGGCCGCATGGTCGAGGATAGTCAGCGGGTCGACGCGCACGATCCGGCCGCCGGCATTGCCATAGCGGTCGCAGGCGCCGGTGCGGCCATCGGCTATGTAGCACATGACCGGGCACGCATCGCAGCGGATCTTCTCCGCCACCAGCTTCTCGCCGGGATCGTGCGTCTCGAAACGCTCGGCAAGCTCACTCATGCGCGTGCCTCCTTTTCGCGAATGGCGGCGCGGATGCGCGTCGGCGTCGCCGGAACCTTGGTGACCAGCACGCCGGTGGCATGGCGGATGGCGTTGAGGATCGCGGGTGCGGTCGGGATCAGCACATGCTCACCCAGGCCCTTGGCGCCGAACGGCCCTTCAGGATCGGGAACCTCGACCAGGATGGTTTCGATCGGGGGCACGTCGCCGATGGTCGGGATGAGATAGTCGTGCAGGTTCTCGGTGCGGCCGGGAATGTACTCTTCCATCAGCGCCATGCCGATGCCTTGCGCGATGCCGCCCTCGATCTGGCCCTCGACCAGCAGCGGGTTGATCGCCTTGCCGACATCATGCGCGGCGGTGATCTTGATCAGCTTCACCGTGCCGAGCTTGAGATCGACCTCGAGTTCGGCGATCTGCGCGCCATAGCCATAGACGGCGTAGGGTTTGCCTTGGCCCTTGGCGTCGAGCGGCAGCGTCGGCGGGTCGTAGGTCTCCTCGGCGCGGAAGACGAAGCCGTCGGCATCCGCGTCGAGCGAGGCGAGATCGATGCGGCGCGCGGCTTCGCCTTCGCGGATGACGATCGCCGCACCGTCCAGTCGCAGGGTTGCTTTCTCGGAGACATTGGCAAAGCGCAGGATCTCTTCCCGCAGGGCCCGCCCCGCCTTCTCGGCGGCCTTGCCGGTCACGAAAGTCTGGCGCGAGGCCGAGGTCTTTCCGGCGTCGGGGCTGATCGCCGTATCGGCGCTCTTCAGCCGGAATCTTTCCAGCGGAAGGCCAAGCGCGTCGGCACAGATCTGCGTGATGACGGTGTTGGAACCCTGGCCGATGTCGACGGCGCCCTGGTGCAGGATGACGGAGCCGTCAACCGCGATGCCGACCCGGATGGTGGACGGATTGGGCAGCGAGGTGTTGCCGCAGCCGTACCAGCAGGATGCCACGCCGACGCCGCGCCTTTGATCGCCGCGGGCATTGTTGAAAGCATCCGCGTCGGCTTGCGCCCGCGCCCAATGTGGCCGCAAGGCCTCGAGGCATTCGGCAATGCCGACGCCGGACTCCAACCTCTGGCCGGTAACCGTTTCGGATCCGTTCCGAAGGCAGTTTCTCAGGCGAAAGTCGAGGCGGTCGATGCCGAGCTTGCCGGCCAGCTCATCATAAAGCGTCTCCTGCATGATCGTCGCCTGCGGCACGCCGAAGCCACGGAAGGCGCCGGCGATCGGGCCATGGGTGTGGATGGCGCGGCCCTCGGCGCGGTAGTTCGGCGTTGCATAGGGACCGGAAGCGTGTACCGGCACGCGGTTGGCGACGGTGGGCCCCCAACTGGCATAGGCACCGGTGTTGAAATCACCTGAAAAGATCATGCCGGTGACACGGCCGGCGGCATCGGCGCCGATGGTCGCCTTCATCTCAGCGGGGTGGCGCTTGGTGGTCGACATCATCGATTCGTTGCGGCTGTAGGCCAAGGCGGCTGGCCGGGCGGTCTTCAGCGCCACGAGGCCGATCAGCGGCTGCAGCGAAACGTCGAGTTTCGAGCCGAAGCCGCCGCCGGTGGCGGTCGGCACGATGCGTACCTTGTCGACGGGCAGACCAAGCACCTTCGCCGTCTCGTCGCGGTCCATGTAGGGCGCCTGGGTGCAGGCGACCACGACCAGCGTGTCGCCGTCCATATAGGCATGGCCGGCCTCCGGCTCGATATAGGCGTGCTCGACATAGGAGGTGTCGATCGCGCCGGAAACCGTAACGGCGGCGCCGGCAAGCGCTGTCTCGGGGTTGCCGCGTTCGACGAAGCCGGAGGTCAGCAGGTTCGAAGGGCGGTCCTGATGGATCAGCCCGGCATCCCCGGCCTGCGCCTCGCAAGGCTGCAAGACATGCGGCAACTCAGTCCAGCGGATCGGAAAATCGGCGAGGTCCAGATCGGACATCGCCTCGCGCTCGCCGGCGACCAACGCCACCGCCTCGCCGCGAAGCCGCGCAAACCCTTCGGCCAGTGCCGGCTGGTCGGCGAACGGGCCGATGACGCCAAAACAGTTTTTGCCCGGAATGTCGGCCGCGGTGAAGACGCCAACGATGCCGGGGTGCTTCCTTGCCCAGCCGTCGAGATCGCCGAAGGCGAAGCCGGCGTGATAATGCGGCGAGCGGACCACCAGCACGGCGAGCGCATCGGCAGGGAAGGAATCGCCACCGAATTTCTCGGCCCCCGTCACCTTTGGCACGCCGTCCAGCCTGACGGGCGACGCGCCGATCGCATGGCCGGACTCCGGCAGGCGGAAATCGAGGCTTGTCACTTGCGAGGAGGCCTCCATCACCGCCGCGATGATCTTCCGGTAGCCGGTGCAGCGGCACAGAATGCCGCCCAGCGCATCCTGCACCTCGGTCTCGGTCGGTCTCGGTGTCGCGTCCAGCAGTGCCGTCGCCGCCACCAGCAGCGCCGGCGTGCAGATGCCGCACTGTGCCGCGCCATGCGCGAGGAAAGAAGCCTGCAGCGCCGACAATCGGCCGTTGGCCAGCCCCTCGACCGTCGTCACCGATGCGCCCGCCACCGAGGCCGCCGGCATCAGGCAGGCGCAGACGGGATCGCCGTCGACCAGCACCGTGCAGGCGCCGCAATCGCCGGCATCGCAGCCGACCTTGGTGCCGGTGAGCCGCAACTCGTCACGCAGCACCTGGGACAGCCGGCGCAGCGGCGGCACGTTGACCGAGACGGCGGTGCCGTTGACCGCGAAGGCAATGTCGGCGCGTTTGAGGCCGAGCCCAGCCGGAACGCCGCCCAAATCCGGCCGAGTTTCACCGACTTCAGGCAGGACCTGGCTCATGCCGCCACCATATGATCGTTCATCGGCCCGGCGGCCGTCAGCACGGCCCGGGCAACAATCTCGCGTACCGCGTCGAGCCGGTATTCGGCGCTGCCGCGCACATCGGCGATCGGCGACAGTTCCGTTATGGGCGCGGACTGGATGGCGCCGGCGAGCCCGCCATCCGTGGGCAATCCGAGCAATGCCGCCTCGACGCCGACAAGCCGCTTGGCGACAGCCGAGCACGACCCGACGGCAATGGCCGCTTCGGCAACCCTGCCGTTGGCGATGACAAGGCGCGCCGCCACCATGGCGATGGAGATGACGAGGTAGCGCCGCGCGCCGAGTTTCACGAAAGCCGATGCGCCGGCGGCGGCCAGCTTCGGTACGCGGATGGCGGTCACCATTTCGCCGGGCTGCAGGGCCGTGCGCCGATTGTCGAGAATGAAATCCGGCAACGGCAGATGCCGCGTCGATCTCGCCGAACGCAGTTCGACCTCGGCATCGAGCGCGAGCAGGCCCGGCACGCCATCGGCGGCCGGCGAGGCATTGCAAAAATTGCCCGCGACCGAGGCGACGTTCTGGATCTGCGGAGAACCGACCTCGCGCGCGGCCTGTTTCAGCGCATCGAAAGCCGGCGGCAAGGGGTGGCGGATGAGGTCGGTCCAGGTCGTGCGCGCGCCGATGACAAAGTGGTCATCCGTCTCGGCTATGCCGCGCAACGCAGCAAGGCCGTTGACGTCGAGGACATTGTCGCGCAACGGCTTCGCGCCCTGCGCCGGATAGAAATCCGTACCACCGGCAAGAATGCGCCAGGCGCCCTCGCCAAGCAGCGCGAGCGCTTCGTCTACCGTGGTGGGTTTCGCGTAACGGATCACGCTTTGCCTTCCCAGAGAGTGGGCCTTCCCCGAAATGGCCCTCCCAGGGCGTTTACCCCAGGCATGATCTTGCCGGTCCGCAAACCGGAAATTCATTCGTATGCAAATGATATCAAGCCGGCGGAAATTGTCAAAGCCAGAGTTTCGACCGCCGTCCTTGCCAGGGTTGCATTGCAACGAGATTGTTACGCCTTCGGAGGTTGACGCGGCCGGCCATCTGGTCAAGTTTCTGCCTCCGGTCGCGTCAGCGGCATCTTTCTACTGAGCCTGAGCCCAACGCGGAGAAGAAGGAGGCCCAATGGCCGACCAAGCGCTTGTTGTGATCGACCTGCAGAACGACTTTTGCCCGGGCGGCGCATTGGCCGTGACCGGCGGCGACGAGATCGTGCCGCTGGTCAACGACATGATCCGGCACGCCGACCATGTCGTGCTGACGCAGGACTGGCATCCGGCAGGGCATTCGAGCTTCGCCTCCAGTCATCCGGGCGCGCAGCCCTTCACCATGATCGACATGCCCTACGGCCAGCAGACCTTGTGGCCGGACCATTGCATCCAGGGCAGCCTCGGCTCGGACTTCCATTCCGGCCTTGCCTGGACCAAGGCCGAACTCGTCATCCGCAAGGGGTTTCGCCCGGCGATAGACAGCTATTCGGCGTTTTTCGAGAACGACCACACGACGCCGACAGGCCTCGGCGGCTACCTCAGGGAGCGCGGCATCGACACCGTCACCCTGGTCGGGCTGGCGACCGATTTCTGCGTCGGCTTTTCGGCGCTCGATGCCGTCAGCCAGGGTTTCAAGACCACCGTGCGGCTCGACGCCTGCCGCGGCATCGATCTCAACGGCTCGCTCGATGCCATGCTGCGGCGCTTGCGCGATGCCGGCGTGACGCTCGAAGACCATTTGTCGGACTGAACGGACGGTGGCGCAGCAGGGGGACTTTTCGCGGATCGGTGCAGGCGTGATGTCGGGCGCGGCCCTTGCCGTGGCCATGCTGTTGCCGGACGCAGCCGTCGCGGCCGAGGAACACGCGCTGCCCGGTGCTTCGATGTCATTGTGGTGGGCGCTGCCCTTCGCCGGCCTGCTGCTGTCGATCGCCACCGGTCCCCTGCTGTTCCACCATGTCTGGGAGCATCACTACGGCAAGATCGCGGCCTTGTGGGCGGCGCTGGTTGTCGTGCCTCTGGCGCTCGCCTTCGGGGTGCCGTCGGCGACCGGGGCCGTGCTGCACGCGCTGCTCACCGAATACATGTCCTTCATCATCCTGCTGTTCGCGCTGTTCACCATTTCGGGCGGCATCCTGGTCGCCGGCAACATCCATGGCACGCCGCTGGTCAATGCCGGGCTCCTGCTGGTCGGCGCGCTGCTCGCCTCGGTCATCGGCACGACGGGCGCCTCGATGATCCTGATCCGGCCGATCATCCGCGCCAACGACGCCAGGCCGTTCAACGCCCATGTCGTCGTCTTCTTCATCTTCCTGGTGTCCAACATCGGTGGCTCGCTGACGCCGCTCGGTGATCCCCCGCTGTTCGTCGGCTTCCTGCGCGGGGTCGATTTCTTCTGGACGACCGCCAACCTTTGGCGCGAGACGCTGTCCGTCGGCGGTTTGGTGCTGGCCGTGTTCCTGGCGATCGACATCATCCTGCACCGGCGCGAGGCCGGCGCGCCGAAGATCAAGGACCCGACGCCGGATTCGAAGGTTCGCATTCGCGGCCTGCCCAACATTCCGCTGCTGGCCGCAGTCATCGGCGCCATCCTGCTGTCGGCCAGGTGGCAGCCTGATGTGACCTTCTCCGTTCAAGGCGTGACGCTGGAACTGCAGAACCTCGTGCGCGACGCCGTCATCCTCGTGCTCGCCTTCGTGTCACTGGCGGTTTCTCGCAAGGAATACCGCGAGGCAAATGGCTTCAACTGGGGTCCGATCGCCGAAGTGGCAAAATTGTTTGCCAGCATCTTCATCTGCATCGTGCCGGTCATCGCCATCCTGAGGGCCGGTCACGAAGGCGCGCTGGCGCCGCTGGTCGCGCTCGTCACCTCGGCGCAAGGCACGCCCAACGATCTCGCCTATTTCTGGCTGACCGGAGCGCTGTCGTCCTTCCTCGACAATGCGCCGACCTATCTGGTGTTCTTCGAGCTTGCCGGCGGCGATCCACACCACCTGATGACCGAATTCGCCCCGACGCTCGCCGCGATCTCGGCGGGTGCGGTGTTCATGGGCGCCAACACCTATATCGGCAATGCGCCCAACTTCATGGTCTACGCCATCGCCAGGCAGCGCGGCGTCGAGATGCCCGGCTTCTTCGGCTACATGCTGTGGTCCGGGCTGGTGCTGATCCCGACCTTCTTGATCGCCGGCTTTCTGTTTTTCGGCTGATCAACCAACGCCGACATAGCGCCTGACCGCCGACGGGTCGGCGCGCAATTCCTCTACATCCACCGTCTCGCGGTTGCGGCCGTTCTCGATGAACGAGACGCGGTCGGCGACCGACAGCACCGCATCGACCCGCTGCTCCACCAAAATGGTGGAGACGTGCATCTCGCGCAGCTTCGATACCGTCTCGCGGATCTTGGCGATCATCGACGGCATCAGCCCTTCGGTCGGCTCGTCGAGCAACAGCACCTGCGGCTCGAGGCAGAGCGCTCGCGCCATCGCCAGCATCTGCTGCTCGCCACCCGACAGGGTGCCCGAGCGCTGCCGCAGCCGCTGGCGCAGCAATGGAAAGAGATCGAGGACGTTTTCCCGCACGGCCTTGCCCTTGCCGCGCGCCATCAGCCCGATCTCTATGTTTTCCGCCACCGTCATCTCGGCGAACAGCCGCCTGCCCTGCGGCACATAGGCGACGCCGGCCTTCGGCACCTCATGCGCGGGCAGGCCGGTCAATTCCCGGCCGGCGAGCTTGATCGAGCCGGCGCTTGAAGGAACCAGGCCCATGATCGCCTTCAGCGTCGTCGTCTTGCCGGCGCCGTTGCGGCCGAACAGGCACAGCACTTCGCCCTTGTTGAGCACGAGGTCGAGGCCGTAGAGCACCTGGACTTCGCCATAGAAGCAGTCCAGTCCCGAAATCCGCAGCGCTTCCGTCTTGCTCGCCTCGGCTTTGCTCGTTTCAATCATGGGGCGGTCCCCAGATAGGCTTCCTGCACCGCCGCGTTTTCGCGGATGGCCTCGGGCGTGCCTTCGGCGAGGATCTTGCCGGCGTTGAAGACGCTGATGCGGTCGGCCAGTTGCATGACGACGGGCATGTTGTGTTCAATCAGAAGCACCGTGGCGCTCCTGGCGATGTCGCGCACCAGCACGATGAAATTGTCGATCTCGCTGTCGGCGAGCCCCTGCGTCGGCTCGTCGAGGATCAGCAGGCGTGGCTTCAGCGCCAGGCCCATCGCCACCTCCAGCAGGCGTTGATGGCCATAGGATAATTGCCCGGCCGGCATATGGGCGCGGTCGGCGAGGCCCGTGCGTTCGAGCGCCATCATGACGCCGGCCTTCACCGCACCCTTGGAGCGGCCATCGCTCAGCGTGCGCTGCACCGGCAGGGCGACATTGTCGTAAGCGCTGAGATTGGCAAAGACGCTGGTGATCTGGAACGTGTAGGCAATGCCCTGGCGCACCCTGACATAAGCCGGCTGGCCGGTGATGTCGGCGCCGTCGAAGACGATCGCTCCCGAAGAGGGCTGGATGCGGCCGCTGACCAGGCCGACGAAGGTGGTCTTCCCCGCCCCGTTGGGGCCGATCACGGCGCGGATCTCTCCAGGCATCAAGGTGAAGTCGACACTGTCGACGGCGCGCAGGCCACCGAAATGGCGCGACAGGCCCTTGGTGGTCAAAAGCGGCGTCATGGCAGCCACCCGAGCCAGCGCTGGCGGATGGAGCCGAGAATGCCCTTCGGGAAAAACAACACCAGAACGATGAGCGCGATACCGACGATCAGCAGGTAGGCCGAGGTGTAGCCGCTGGTGACGTCGATGACATAGTACATGAAGACCGTGCCGATCAGCGGCCCGAGCGTCGTGGCGGCGCCGCCGAGCAGAACCCAGAGCAGCGGCAGGATCGAATACTGCACCGAGGCGAAGCTCGAGCCGACATAGCCGAACAGCAGCGCATAGGCGGCACCCGACGCGGCACAAACGGTTCCCGAGACGACGACGGCAATGAGCTTGTTGGAGAATGTGTCGTAGCCCAGCATCTTCGTGCGCTCCTCGTTCTCGCGGATGGCGACCAGCACGCGGCCATACCGGGAGCGCACGACAGCCAGCGTGACCAGGAGGACCAGCGAGAACAGCACAAGAGCGCTCATGTAGCGCACGGTCGGGTTGGTGAGGTCCAGCGAGGTCGCGCCGAGATTGAGCACGCGCGCCGGCTGCGGCACGACCTGGCCCTGATCGCCGCCGGTCCATGCGGCGAAGTAGAGGATCAGGAGATAACACACCTGGGCGAACATCATGGTGACGATCATGAAGGCGACACCCGTGGTGCGCAGCGCCAGCAGGCCGATCACCAGCGCCAGCACCGCGCCGCAGGCAATCCCGCCAAGGAAGGCCAGTGGCACGCTCCAGCCGAGCTGGATGATGGCAAGGCCGGCGCCGTAAAGCCCGGCGCCGAAGAACATGGCATGGCCGAGGCTGAGCAGGCCGACATAGCCGAACAGCATATTGTACCCCATGGCGAACACCGCCAGCACCATGATGCGCGCGAGCAGGCCGTGATAATAGTCCGGCAGCACGAAGCTCAGGACGAAGAGCAGGGCGATGACGCCGAGATGCAAGGAATAGGCTTTTGCCGGCGAAGCTTCGCTCATCGCGATGCCGTCCCGAACAGGCCTTGCGGCCGGAACACCAGCACCATGGCGACCAAGAGCGTAGCGATGATCTTGGCCAAGGTCGGCGAGAAGAACATCGAGATGATGCCGTCGGACAGGCCGATCAGCACGGCGGCGACGACGGTACCGCGCAGCGAGCCGAGGCCGCCGATGATGACGACGATGAAGGACAAGAGCAGCGGATCCTGTCCCATCAGGTAATGCGCCTGGCTGATAGGCACGATCAGCACCGCGGCGATGGCCGCCAGCATGGCGCCGAGCGCGAAGACGCCGCCATAGACGCGGTCGACCGGAATGCCGAAGGCCTGCGCCGTCTCGCTGTCATACTGCGTGGCACGCATGATCAGGCCGATCCTGGTGCGCGTCAGCACCAGCCATGTGGCGATCAGCAGGAGCGCCGAGGCGGCAATGATCGACAGTTTGTAGCCGGAATAGCCGAACCACGGCAAAAGAATGCGGTAGCTGAAGGGCGGCTCGACGGGCCGCGCTTCCGGACCGTAGAAACTCAGCGCCAGCTGCTGGATGATGTAGAGCATGCCGATCGTGGCGACGATGGTGGCTTCCGGATTGTAGTTGAGCCGGCGCAGCACCAGTCGCTCGGCCACCAGCGCAATAGCACCGACGATCAGCGGCGCAATCACCAGTGCCGCCAGGAAGCCGAGCGCCGGATGGCCCGATATCGCCGTCGAGATCGCCCAGGCGAGCACGGCGCCCAGCATGAAGAACTCGCCATGCGCGACATTGACGACGCGCATGACGCCAAACACCAGCGACAACCCGAGCGCCGTCAGCGCCAGAACGGCTGATGTGACGAGGCCTTCAAGGGCGGCAAGGAGGAGATGCGGACCGAAGTGCATTCAGGGC
>NZ_PNOT02000115.1 GCF_002879535.1 Mesorhizobium intechi | reverse complement strand
TTTGCCCGCCCCGCCGACACGGACCGCGATCCGGTCGCCGGAAACGATCCCCGCAATGTCGCAGACCACAAGCGGCATATGGATGTCGTAGAGAAACTCGGCGACAATGGCCCCCACCGCCAGGATCGGATCCGGCCGCTCCAGAAGGATACAGGCCGGCGCGGTGCCCCGGCGGATCGCTTCGGCCAGCACAGAGGATGAGGAGGACGACCCTCGTCCGCTTGGCATGACGAGTATCCTGCCGGCGACATTCTGGCCCAGCCCAGGATGCGAATGGTCGATGATTTCCCCCGTCTCCGCGTCGATGCCGCCCCAGAAGCTGAGCGGGTGCGAGAACACCAAAGCCAGGCCGTCCGCCTCACCGGCGAGTTGGAAAGTGCCCAGCCTATCGGCCCCGTGCTTTGGAACCGGCTGCGTCATGAGGCACCCCGCACGACATGTCCGGCCGCCGCGGAGCGGATGCAATCCCTCATCTCTGCGAAGGCGACGGTCACGCCGATATTGCCCGGCGCGTAATGCGCCCATTTGCCGGAATTGGTCATCACCACGCCGTCGAGGCGCTCGAGGATGGAGGTGACATAAGTGCACGTGTCGGCGACCGGGATCAGGCCGAATGCCTCCATGCCGGCCAGCGCGCCTTCCTCCTGCAACCGCGTCAGCGTCGCGCGTCCGGTGTTGACATAGATCGGGATGCCTTTGCCGGGCGCTGCCTCGCGCAGCATGGGCAACAGGCGCGTCCACTCCTCGTGCGAGAAATGCGGCGTGCCCAGCGACACGGCGGCGAGCGGCGCCCCGTCGGCCACTCCGGACAATCTGGACAGCGCATGATCGATGTCTGCCCGGGTGATGCGGATCGTCTCATCCGTCGCGTGGCCGTGAAACGCTTCGTCGAGCGTGTTGGCTTCCGGGGTGATGCCCACCGCATGGAACAACGCCACGGCGCCGGTCGTCGCGGCCGCCCCGCCAAGTGCCTTCAGCTGATCCTCGTCGCGCGGCTGCGGCAGGCCGGCAATGACCGGAATGCGGTCGCCGCTGGCTTGTCCGACGATCAGCCCGATGCCGACGAACAGGCTGTCGATCGGTTCGGCCTCGCCGATGTCCAGTTCGAACAGGATGCGGCCGCGCCGGTTTTCGCTGAGATGCAGGCCCCAGGCCGGCGCGCGTCCGGTCATGGCGCAGCACAAATCGATGAAGTCGCCATAGCGGTTGGTGCGCGCGCCGATCACCGAATTGGCGAAGACGATGGCGTTGGATTCGCCCCAGGCGATCTGTTGCCCGAATTCAGGTCGGAACCGCGTCTGGTAGGGTGCGCAGGTGAAGGTCGCCTGGCAACCGAGCTCCAGATGCGCCTTCATCAGCCGCCGCGCCGGCACCTCTTCCGCGGCCGGCATCTTCACCATGCCCGGATGGATGAGGTCGAACGAGCCGACATTGAGCGTCGTCGGCACCTGCACCCGCCCACCGCCCTCGACCAGCCGTTCGACGAAATCCAGCCCGGCCTTGCCGTGATACAGACAGCCGTCGATATGAGCACCGCTGATGTCGAGCAGGCCGCATGCGCCGATGGCGTTGGAGAACGCGACCAGGATTTTCATGGCGGCGGCTGCCGATGGGCCTTGCTCGCCGTCGAGCACGGATCGGTCGCGCACAGTCAATTCTAGCGTCATCGGAATGCTCCGGACTTATGTCCGGCTATGCTTTTCCCTATTGTCCCCCTTCTGGCAAGAGCCGGAGCGAGGATCAGGTCGCAGCAATCAACACCGTGCTTTCCGGCGACCAGCGCAGCACCACATCCTGCCCTTCCGCCAGCCTGTCGGCGCCGGTGTTCTGCACGATCACCTTCAGCGTCTGGCCGGCACGCTCGACGAAATAGGTGCTGTTGTTGCCGGCGAAGATGCGCTTGGAGACCTGGCCCTTCAGCATGTTCGCATCGCCATCCGCAGCCCCGGTATCGGTGCCGATACGAATGCGCTCGGGCCGAACGGCGCAGCTCGCCTTGGTGCCGGCGGCAAGCGTCGCGCCCGCGCCCGCGGCAATAGCCGTGCCGTCCGGCAGGCGGATGCCGTTGCCGGTCGTATCGCCGCGAAAGATGTTGGCGTCGCCCAGGAAGGTGGCGGCGAATTCGCTTTTCGGCCTGTCATAGATCTCCTCCGGCGGCCCTTCCTGCACCAGCCTGCCGTCGCGCAGGATGCCGATGCGGTCGCTCATCGTCAGCGCTTCTTCCTGGTCATGGGTGACGAAGATGGTGGTGATGCCGATCTCGCGCTGGATGCGTTTCAATTCGATCTGCATGTCGACACGCAGCGCCTTGTCGAGCGCGCCGAGCGGCTCGTCGAGCAGAAGCACGCGCGGCTTGGTGACGATGGCGCGCGCCAGCGCGACGCGCTGGCGCTGGCCGCCGGAAAGCTGATGCGGACGCCTGACGCCGAGCTTGGCCAATTGCACGAGGTCGAGCGCGCGCTGCACTTCGGTCGCAATCACTGCCTTGGCCTCGCCCCGCACCGAAAGGCCGAAGGCGACATTGTCGGCGACGCTCATATTGGGGAACAGCGCATAGTTCTGGAAGACCATGCCGATGCGTCGCTTCTCGACCGGCACACGCTCGACGCTCTCGCCGCCAATGGAAATGCGGCCGGAGTCAGGGAAATCGAAGCCGGCGATCTGCCGGAGCAACGTGGTCTTGCCGCTGCCCGACGGACCGAGCAGTGCATAGAAGCCGCCATCGGCGAAATCGATGGTGACATCGTCCAGCGCCTTGTGCGCGCCAAAAATGCGCGAGACATCAGATACCTGCACGCCGGCCATTATTTCTCTCCGCCGAATTTGAAGAAGCGCGCCGTGAGCAGCATCAGCGCCATCGACACGACAATGATGATGGTCGAGACCGCATTGATCTCGGGCGTGAACCCTTTGCGGATCGCGGCATAGATCTCGACCGGCAGCGTCGTCTGGCCGGGCGTCGACAGGAAGTAGGACACGACGAACTGGTCGAACGACACGGCAAAGGCAAACAGCCCGCCGGCAATGACGCCCGGCATGATCCAGGGCAGCGTGACACGAACTGTGACCTGCCACTGATTGGCGCCGAGCGAGCGCGCCGCCTCCTCCAGTTCAGGCGCGAAGGTCTGCAGCCGCGCCGAAACGACGACGATGACATAGGGCAGCGCCAGCGCAACATGGCCGAGCAGAATGGCGAACAGTCCGCGTCCGATGCCGACGCCAAAGAAGAAGATCAGCATCGCCGTGCCGGTGATCAGCCACGGAATGGCTATCGGCGGGAAGAGTAGCGCCTGCAGAACCTTCTTGCCGCGAAATTCGTAGCGGTAAAGCGCCAGTGACGCCGCCGAGCCGAGCACCACGCTGGTGAGCGTGGTGATGACCGCGATTTCCAGGCTGTTCCAGGTCGCCGCGATCAGCTGGTCGTTCTGCCACAGCGAGGCGTACCATTCCGTCGTCCATTCGAAAGGCAATTGGTAGAAGGGCGAGACGTTGAACGACATCAGCGCCATGATGATGATGGGCAGATAAAGGAAGGCGAGCAGCAGTCCGATGTAGAGGCGGCCAAGCGCTTCCAGGATGCGGGTCGTCGCCATCACGCGGCCCTTCGCAACACCGGCGAGGCGACCGCCAGGATGACCAGCACGACGGCGAGCAGGATAAAGGACAGCGCGGCCCCCAGCGGCCAGTTGAACACGGCGACGAACTGGTCCTCGATCACCGTGCCATAGAAGGTGCCGGTGCGGCCGCCGAGGATGCGCGGCTCCATGAACGAGCCGACGACGGGAACGAAGATCAGCGCCGCCCCCGCCACCAGCCCGGGCATCGACAGCGGGATGATCACCCGCTTCAGCACCTGCAGCCGCGAGGCGCCGAGCGAACGCCCGGCCTCGATCAGCGAGTCGTCGATCGCCTGCAAGGTGAGATAACAGGTCAGCACCATGTAGGGCACATAGGAGTGCACCAGGCCGATGATGACGGCCGGGTAGGAATACATCAGATCGATGTTGATCCTGAACGGCAGCACGGCGTTGAGCGCCGTATCCAGGATGCCGCCCTCGCGCAGAACCATCGCCCAGGAGAAGATGCGCACCAGCCCGTTCGACCAGAACGGCAGGATGACGAGCAGGAAAATCGCCTCGCGGCTACGCCCCCTCAGTACCTTGGCGAGCACATAGGCTGCGGGATAGCCGATGACGACGCACCACAACGTCACTTCGAGGCCGAGGCGCAGCGAGGCGAGCAGCAGCGTGAGATAAAGGCCTTGCGAGAAGAAGGCGGCATAGTTGCCGAGCGTGAAAGCCCAGGGCTTTCCCGATAGCGGCAGGTCGGTCATGAACGAGAAAAAGACCATGGCCGACAGCGGCAGGAAGATCGCCACTGTCAGCCAGAGATAGGCCGGCGCCAGCAGTGGCAGAGCCGACCTTAGTCCGCTGCGCGACGCGACCGCTCCCCGTACTGCCATAAGACCCTCCTCCCCGGGATTGAAAGGACCAGTCGGCGCGAGCCGCCGGCTGGTCCAGACGCGCGGTCTATTTCACGTCGACCTTGAGCTGCTGCCAGAGCGCCAGATAGGCCTCGCGCTGGGCATCGGTTATCGGCGCCTGGAACTGGATGCGCTTGGCGACCTCGGGATCGCCCATCACCTTGCGGTTGAAGGCATCCTGCGGCAGCGCCTCCACCGCTTTGGTGTTGGCGGAAACCGGTGCGCCGACCTTGGTGACCCACTCGACGTAGAATTTCGGGTCGATCATCCAGTTGATGAAGGCCTGCGCGCCTTCGACATTCTTGGAGCCGACCGGAATGGAGAAGGCATCCAGCCAGGCGACGGCGCCTTCCCGCGGAATGACCAGTGAAACCGGCAGCTTGAAGTGGGTCTTGGCACGGTCGGCCGAGCCGCTCCAATAGGTGCCGATGTCGATCTGGTTGGAGGCGACCATCTGGTTCCAGTCGTTCTCCGAACTCCAGAACGTCTTGATCTGCGGCATCAGCGAGGTCAGCTTCGTCTTGACCGCATCCATGTCCTTGATGTCGTTGATGTTCTGGCCCGTGGCGATGGCGCCGAACTGCACCGCCTCGACGGCGTCGTCGCGAATAACGACGCGGCCCTTGTGCTTGGGATCCCACATTTCTGCGATCGACGTCGGCGGCTTGTCGAAGGATTTTTCATTGATGGCGAGCGCGGTCAGGCCCCACACCCATGGCACGCCATAGACCTTGCCGTCATGGTCGAGCATCGGCGAACCGGCCTTGTCCTTGCTGATGTCGGCATAGTTCGGCAGTTTCGAGATATCGATCGGCTGGATCAGTTTTTCCGACATCGCCTGGTCGTTGAAGGCGGCGTTGATCATGACGACGTCATAGAGGCCCGGATTGGTCCGGATCTTGGTCAGCATTTCCTGTTCGGAATTGAAGAAGTCGTTGACGACCTTGTTGCCGGTCGCCTTCTCGAAGGCGGCGACCGCCCACGGTTCGTCGGCGCCGTAGCCTTTCCAGTTGAGCACATGCACCTCGGCGGCATTGGCGGCCAGCGTGAGTGCGGTGGTGAAGACGGCGGTCGCCGTCAGCAGGGCAGTCAATCTCGGCATGCGCATGTTGGTTCCTCTCTTTGTTTGCCCGCTTGGCGGGGCTTGTCAGGCTGTCTGATGGGCCTTCTGGTCCTGGCCCGGCTTGCTGGTCGCGTCGGCCTGGCTCAGGAAAGTCTGGATTTCGGCATCGGTCGGCGCCGATGAGCCGCCATGGCGGGTGACCGAAATGGCGGCCGCTGCATTGGCGTAGCGCGCCGCCTCGAAGGGCGGCACACCGCGCGCCAACGCACTGACGAAAGCACCGATATGGGTATCGCCGGCGCCGTTGGTATCGACTGCCGCGACTTTGAACCCGGCAATGGTCTGCGACGTGCCGTCGGCCAGCGTGACATGGCAGCCCCTGGCCGCCGAGCGGATGACGACACCGGCCGCCAAGGGGCAATGGTCGGCAAGCAGCCGCGCCGCGAGGTCCTCTACGTCACCAGGGCCGGCAATCTCGGCCGCCTCCGTCGCGTTGCAGCTCAGCCATGTGGTGCGGGCAAGCACCCGCGACAGGATGGGACGCGGAATGTCTGAAACGATCGGCGTCGGGTCAAAGACGAACGGCGTTTGCGCCGGAAGCGCCTCGATCCAGCCGGTGAGCGCGTCCCGGCTGCCCGCATAGCTCAGCGTATAGCCAGAGGTGAACACCCAATCGCCCGGCGCCACCGATACGGGCGCCATCATGTCGAGGGTGAGCACACTTTCTGCACCCGGCCACGAGACGAAAGTTCTTTCGGCATCGCTCGAGATCATGGCGACGCAATTGCCGCTGTCCATCGCAAGCGATGGCGGCGTCAGCGTCTCGATGCCTTCCGCGGCGAAGGCGGCGCGCAGGAAATCGCCGTTCGGCCCGCTGCCGAGCTGGCCGCCGAACACCACTGTCATGCCGGTGCGGCTGGCCGCGACCATCATGTTGAAGCCGCCGCCGGCGACCTGGGCAAAGCTCGATGCCGTCTTCTCGCTGCCCGGCGCCGGCAAGGCGTCGATGCGGTAGACATAATCGACCACCGCGCTGCCGATATGGACGAGGCGCCCGCTCATGCCGCCGCGTCCTTGCCGGTCTTCGCCACCCTTGCCGCCACGAGGTCGGCGGCAAGCGCGCGCACTTCCGACATGTCGATGCCGACAAGCCGGGCAATATGTTGCCGCGGCAACTGTGAAAAGCCGGTGCAGGCGCCAGCCATGCCGGCGGCGATGGCGCCGATCGTGTCGGTGTCGCCGCCGAGATTGGCGCTGATCAAAGCCGCTTGCCAGGGATCGCCCCCGGCGACTTCCAGCACCGCGAAGGCGGCCGGAACCGATTCCTGGCTGGCAACGCCGGTGCCGACCAGATCGGTGATCAGCCGGATCGCATCCCCCGTCGCCTTGCCGCGTACCAGATCCTGCGCCCAGACGATGCGCGAGGCGATGTCGCCGCCGGTCACCCAATGGCCAAGTGTCGCCCCTCGCCTCGCCGCCGCGACGGCACTGTCGGAGGCGGCGCGCCAGGCACCGCCGGAAACGCCACGGCTGACGGCGGCCGCGACCGCTGCGGCCGAGGCTATGGCGATCGACGTGTTGTGCGTGGCGCGGCAGGTCTCTGCCACCTTGGAGACGAATGCATCGAGCGGCTCAAGCGGCATCATGATGCCAACCGGCGCGATGCGCATCGCAGCCCCATTGGTGTCGCCGCTGCGCCCTGCTTCCTCGGCCGGCAGACCATTGTTGATGGCATCGATCGCGCGCTTGGTCGACGGCCCCAGCAGATCATAGCTGCCGCGCGCCTTGACCTCACGCTCCCAGTCGAGCAGCGCATTGACCCATCGCGTATGATCGAAGCGCTCGCCTGAAACAACCAGGATGCGGCCGAGAAGCAGCGCCTGTTCGGTATCGTCGGTGATTGTGCCGGCCGCGAGGCCCTTCGACACGGGATGATCGGCGAACGGCGCGACGAAATCGTCGACATGGCCGTAGAGTTCGGCAATGCGCGCCGGCGACAGGAGTTGCGTCGGCATGCCGAGCGCGTCTCCCAACGCCCCGCCCATAAGGGCGCCCATGGCTCGATCAAGCATGTCCGGCATCGCTCAGAACCTCATATGCAGCGCGAAATGCGCGGGATTGAGCAGGCTGGTGACATATTCGATCGGCCGGTCGTCGGCGGCGCGCGTCAGCCGGCGGCCGCGCAGGAAGGGCGTGCCTTGCGGGCAGCCCAGGATGGCCGCGTCCTCGGCGTTGAGCATCTCGATGCCGACCCATTCCTCGCCATGGTCGGGAATGAGGCCGGCGCCGCGCAGCGTCTGGTGCAGCGATCCTTCGCGCAGGCCGCGCAGCGGCACATCCTCAAGCTCCGGCGATAGCGGCAGGCGGCTGCGCTCGATGGAAATCGCGTGGCCGTCGCTGGCATTCGTGCGCACACGGTCGACGGCGATGAAGAAGGGGCTTTCGATCTCCAGCAAGGCAGCGAGATCGGCGTCTTCGATGACCTCCAGCCGCAGCGTCCTCGTCTCGGCATTGGCGCCGGCATTGGCCAACGCCCGCGACCAGCCGATGGCATCGTCGACCGGCTTGCCGTCAAAGGTGACGAAGGAGCCAATGCCGACCTTGGTGGTAATCAGTCCGCGGCTGGACAGTTCCTCGAGGCCCTTGCGGACGGTGTTGCGGCTGACGGAGAAGCGCTGGACAAGTTCGTTCTCGCTTTGCAGGCGGTCGCCGAAGCCCAGTAAGCCGGAACGGATTTCATGTTCCAGAACGGTCGCGATCTGCTCAGGCTTGCCGGTGCCGGGAGACAGTTGAGACACGCGTCGCATCATATGCATACCTGTTCAGTGAACCTGTATAGTCCTGTTCAATACATGGCTGTAAACCTCCTGTCAATGCTGGTGCGAGACAGGTCAAACAGGCCGCCTTTGGTCCCGGTAGCGTGGTAGGTTCCGGGTCGAAGGGAGCAACATGATTGGCCGGCGCTGAATGTCGCAGACCAACGCCATCAAGGCCGCCGGGAGTGATTGGAGACTGACTGGATCTGACAACGGCATCGCGCAAGGTCGCCGACGACTTGCCAGGCAAGGGGCTCGGACCCGCCACCATCGAGGCATTGGGGTGCCGCGTGGCGTAAGAACTGTTCCAACATCGCCCCGACGCAGGCCGGCTCCCTCGGCCCGAACGCAAAAGCCCGCTCCGGCATACCCGGGGCGGGCCTTGGAGGAGGATGAAGGGGTGGGACCCTCTCCTCTTGTTTCCACGGGGGGTGTGGACCGAAATCACCATACCCCAGTCGCGCGTGACGGCGGATCACAAGCCGGATGGCTTGCATCACAATCCGGTGCGTCCCGGCCGCGACATCATCACGAGATTGCGATCATCCCCGCGGCTTGCAGGACGCTAGATGCGCCCTAGCACGACGAGGATGATGATGATCAGCAGCACAAGCCCGAGCCCGCCGCCGCCATAGTAGCCGGTTCCATAGAACGGTCCGCCGCCG
The DNA here is from genome assembly GCF_002879535.1 of Mesorhizobium intechi. Lineage (GTDB taxonomy): Bacteria > Pseudomonadota > Alphaproteobacteria > Rhizobiales > Rhizobiaceae > Mesorhizobium > Mesorhizobium intechi. The sequence goes on along the minus strand of NZ_PNOT02000115.1, from coordinate 156 downwards.
AGCCCGCTAAAGCCGCCAAGCAGCGCGAGGACAAGAAGGATGATAAGTATTGTGCCTAAGGTCATGGTTCCCGCTCCCGTGGGCGCTGGTGCGCCGGTTTCGAACACCGTCACTTGCGGTGTTTCGAAAATGAGAACGCTTGAGCCGCCTTACCGT
>NZ_PNOT02000312.1 GCF_002879535.1 Mesorhizobium intechi | reverse complement strand
CCGCCTTCGGGCTGCGCAGTTGTCTTGCCGTCACCGCCGTGACAGTCCAGACGCACTCGGCTGTCGAGCACGTCAAGCTTGTGCCGTCGGAGCTTGTCGCCGCTCAGATGCGCGCCGCGTTCGCTGCCAACGCTGTCGCGGCCGTCAAGATAGGCATGATTGGGACATCGGCGGCTGTTGAGGCAGTCGGCGCTGTTTTGGTCAACCGCCAAGTGCCTGTGGTACTCGACCCGGTCCTGGCCTCTACCTCGGGACGCAATCTGCTGGCGGACGATGCCATTAATATGCTGCGCCACGATCTGATGCCGATCTGCCGGCTTGTAACGCCTAACCTGGTCGAGCTGGCTGCGTTTACCGGCTCGTCACCCGCCGCGGACGAAGAAGGGGCTTGTCGTCAGGCTGAAGAGCTATCGAGGACGGTGAGGACCGCCGTACTCGTCAAGGGCGGCCATGCACAAGGAACCCGTTGCGTCGACGTGCTTTTGCAGCCGAACCAACCTGCAGTTCGGTTCGAGGCGCCCCGCTTGCCGCGAGGGATGCGCGGAACGGGTTGCATGATGGCCAGCGCAATCGCCGCCTCGCTTGCTCTTGGAGCGTCGCTGGAAGCGAGCGTGCGCCAAGCCAAGCAACATGTTTTCGATGCGCTTGCCGGATCGAAGGACATCGGGCCGAGAGGCTGATCGGGCCGAACGTATCCAACGCTCCGATCAAGTCTGGCAGGCGATCGTGGGTCTACTCCTAGGACATGAAGGCCCTATCCGAGGGGTGAGAATGCGGCATACACGGTCGCTTTCGCCTATCAACAACACGCCGCTTTGAGGAGGAAGCCGCATGCCTCTGTGCCAACCGGTTGATGGGTCATCCGAAACCCGCACCTAGTCGTCGCTAGCGACCGCATGCCGCTTGGCACGTTGTTGGGTGGGCGAACGTTCGAACCGGGGTTAGCCAACTCGAGCCATAATTGCGGATTGAATCGCCGTTGCGGTATATAGGGAAGCATCTAACGACAGATCCCCAAACGCCGGTTGACAAAGGAGGTAGTTTGCACCTGCCGCTTCCAGCTGATCAAGAAGAGCTTGTCCCGCAGAAGCTGCCGTTCCTACCACGCACAATTCCTTCTCGATTGCTGCATCGAAGCTCAGCGGCAGGTTTGGTGGAGTCGGCATGCCATTGAGATCATAAAGGAATTTAAAGCTCTTGAGCCACCGTTCGTAAGCAGGTGCAGCGAGTGAACGTGCATCTGTTTCAGAACGCCCAATCACGACCATTCGGAGCAATCCAAGAAATGGCGCTTGGTCGTCCGCCTCACTGGTGTGCTCTCGACCGGCGCGGAAGGCATCAGTGATTCTTCGAACGGAAGAGGAAGGTCCCACGCACGCGATGTTCACGCCATTCGCAGCGGCCCAGACTGCCGATTCCGGTCGATTGGTGGCGATCCAAGTCGGCGGATGTGGACGCTGATGAGTTCTTAGCGTCAGCGGAACGCTGTTCAACTCAAAATGGCGACCTTGATAGGATAGCGTGCCACCCTTCAGCGCATTGATAAGAATTTCGCTGGCTTCCGCATAGTGGTTTGGCGCCGCGTCCGAGCCAATCCCGAAGTAACCCAATTCGATCGGGAGCGAGCCGCGCCCTATCCCAAGTTCGAGCCTGCCACCGCTCAATTGGTCCAGCATACAGATCTCTTCGAACGCACGTAGCGGATGATAGAGGGCAAGCAGCATTACCAACGGGCCGACACGAAGGCGCCGGGTTCGCTGGGCTACGCTCGACAAGAACAGATTCGGTGATGGACCTCTCCCATGTGGGGTACAATGGTGCTCCGCGAGATGATATGCATAGAACCCAAGGTGATCGCACGCCTCCGCTAACATCAGGCGATCTTCGTACTGTCGGGCGATATCGAGGCCGTCCTCGTCCAGATGATCGAAGATGCCGACAGCTAGGCCTGAAGGAAAGGCCTTATTCATGATATTGTCTCCATTTTTGACGCAACTAGTCCGGTTGCTTGCGTATTCCAAGCAATTTCAAGATTTCTCGCTTGTGTAATCGCTCGGATTATTGCCTGAGAAATGCTAAAGCAGAGCCTTAGCAACCTAATGCGGGGGCCTTGACATATTCAATATTCGACTAATACGACTAGCGGCACGAAGAAACGCATCCATTTGCTCTTTTGTACCGATGCTGACGCGGATGTAATTTTCCAAACCTTTATCGGGAAAGACGGCAACAAGTATTTTTTGCCTTGCAAAGGCTGATTGCCACCATGAGCCGTCCTGTCCCGTTGGCACGCGGGCAAGCAAGAAGTTTGCGTGGGAAGGGATTACGGAAAATCCAAGTTGCGAGAGCGCGAGCGTCACTCGCCGTCGTTCATGCCTGATGTGTCTGTGGTTGTCTGCATAGGCGGCGCGGTGCGCAAGGACGCTGATACCAACCGCCTGCCCGATCACATTCATGTTGAAGACGTTCTGGATGTTGCGTAGCCTGCCGATAATTTCAGGGTGACCGAAACCGAAACCGACGCGAACGCCGGCGGCAGCATAGCTTTTCGAAAATGTCCTTAAGACCAGAAGGTTCGAATAGCGATTGATGAGGCGTAGACCATTCTCGGGTGCAAAGTCGACGTAGGCCTCATCCAGCACGATCAAGCGGTCCGATTTCGCTACCAGGCGTTCGATATCGGCCACCGGAACGAACGTTCCGGTCGGATTGTTCGGATTGGCTAACAGAATGAACTTGGCGTCCTTTGCAGGACCGAAGAGCAATTGCTCCATCGGCAAAGAATGATCTTCGCTAAATTTGATTTCGACAAATTGAGCACCCTGCAACGTTGCAAGTTTGCGGTTGAACGAAAACCCTGGCGACATCATCGCCACGCTATCCCCCGGGGCAAGGAAAGCTCTGTAGACAAGTCCAAGCAATTCAGACGATCCGTTGCCGGCGATCACCTGATCCATGGAGACGCTGTAGGCATTGGCGGCTGCTTCCCTCAAGCTGATGTTATCGTCTTCTGGATATAGATACTGCCGTTCGAGAGCTGCAATCGCGCTTTGCATTATGATTGCTGGAAGCGGGAACGGGTTCTCATTCGTGTTTAGTTTTACCCAACTTGAACCCGGCGCTGGTCTATCGGATGGCAGAGCATCTAACTGTCTCGCCACTTGCGAAAGAGACGAAAGCACACTCTGAAGTTTTGCATCGGACATGTTTTTCTCCGTTTCAGTCGCAGAGGGAATCCGGGATGAACGATGGTCTAAAGCACATGGCCGACCGACGGTTCGTTCACACCGCCGTTGTCAGCACATTGACCCCGTGAGGTCGGGCGGGCTGTCCTCCCGGGTCGGATTGGCCCGACGCTCAGGTCCGCATCCACTCGTCATCGGGCCAAGGCTCCGCCAACCTCCAACGCTTGATTTGTCCCTGATATTTGCTTCGGTCGGCCTTTCAAGGACGCTTGATCTGATGCCGTATTTCCTCAGCGGGTATCCAATCTGGCGCGGCGTCAGTCCAAGCAGGCGCCGCCTTTGCCTGCACCGAGCCACATCTCTCCACGGCCGCGATGACACGCTCGCGATTTGACATACTCGCACCGCGGATTTTGACCGGTCACAGGCAAGCGCGAAAAACGCCCTGGGCGTAAGTCGGGGCGCCGCGACGTGTCGAGTGCACAGCGGTGTGATGCCTGGCCATGGGTTTCCTTTCATGAATCGCGTCCGTCGACTGACTTCTGCAGGCCGCAACCGCACGTTGATTCACGAGACCGGAATGGGGCGGGCGAGTCAATCGAGCTTTCTTTCATCCGCGAAAGGAAACTCTGCGCTCATGATAGAATTCCATCAGTTTCATATACCTCCGGTAGATGATATCGAACGGCAGAATGTCTACCCGGCGTCCCCGCGGTGCCGGTGCTGATGGCCCGGGCCATCAGTCTAATCAGCTCCTGGCAAAGCTGGCGCCAGTGGCGTGGCGACCGCCATTGCGACGATGTCATCTACGAGGGCCGACCGCGACTCCGGCGTGATTTCATCACAATCGCGACAAGGTCTTGACCTTTGCCCACCTCGCGGAGCGGCTGATGGCCCCCTGTCCCGGACCAGCTGCGCTGCGCCGTTTCCCAAACGTCTAGGTCACATTTTCGAAGTGCGTGTTGGAATCGGTGATTCCGTATCACATTATCGCCACGTTTTAGCCGCGACGTGGTGGCAATCTGCCACCAGAAAGCCGGCGTTGCCCTGAGACGGTTCGGTCCGGCATCGACTCAAACCAGCCCCCCGCTTAAGGGTCAGTGCCGGATCGAACGCTTCTTGCATCTCTTTTTGAAGGAAATCAGGTGCGACGCCCGAAAAGCAAACGGCGGCCATTAGAAGCAAGCTGATCCGCTCCATTGATCGATACATGGTCCGCCAAATTGCACAGCGCGCCAAGGATCTGCAAATCAACGATGGTTTGAGGCGGCGGCTGCCAGGCGAGACACATCTCGGGCCGGTAGGGCCATTCCGAGCGCCAGCGCGCGAGATGCTTCGGATCGGAAGTGTTGCGCAGCTCACTTCTCGAGGATCGATCCGGTCGCAAAGACGCATCACGGATCGTCGTGCTCGACCAGTAGAATTGAAACATTGTCGGCCTAAGCATCTCGATCTTGTCGGCGACCTCGGCTTTTTCGGTCGCGTTTAAGCCGGCCAGTGGCTCGCCCAGCGGCATGATACGAGGTCCAGCCGCCAAAGCTGTCGAGATGCTAAGCATTCGACGGAGCCCGCCAGGAAGATTTCCCGCCGAACTAGCTCGTTGGCCTCGATGTCGATG